>DASYSP010000038.1:0-1792 GCA_036003195.1 Casimicrobiaceae bacterium | reverse complement strand
GCGCGTGCCGGCGAGCCGCGTGGCGCGCGCGCTGATGTAGCCGCTGTCGAGATCGATCTCGGCGCCCATCGCCACCAGGCCCTTGATGTGCAGGTCGACCGGCCGCAGGCCGATGCCGCACCCGCCCGGCAGCGACACGCGCGCTTCGCCGCAGCGCGCGACGAGCGGGCCCAGCGCGAGGATCGACGCGCGCATCGTCTTCACCAGCTCGTAGGGCGCCAGCGGCCAGTCGATCGCGCCGGCGTCGAGCGTCACCTCGCCTGGCGCGCCGGCGCTGCGCCTGACGCCCATCTGCGTCAGGAGCTTCTCCATCGTGCGCGTGTCGTTGAGCTGCGGCACGTGGGTGACCGTCAGCGGCTCGGCGGTCAGCAGCGACGCGCAGAGGATGGGCAGCGCGGCGTTCTTGGCGCCGGAAATCTGCACTTCGCCATGCAGCGGTTGCCCGCCCTCGATCAAAAGCTTGTCCATGCGCTCCTGGAGAGCCGGGCGTTGCCCGGTCGCGTCTGTGCCTGCACCGCGCGGTGCGTGCGGCGGGAGCCTCCGCGGGCGATGCGCGTGTGCAACGGGCTCGCATTGTAGCGCCCGCCGCCGGTCGGGTTGCGCGCAACCGGCGTGCTTGCCGGGCGCGCGAGCGCCGCGAGAGCGCGGCTACGCGCCGGCGATGCGCGGCGCTACCAGTGGAAGGCGACGCCGATCATCGGGCCGTTGAAGGTGATGCTGTTGATCTTCGATCCCGACTTGAGGTCGTAGTCCAGATATCGCCACGCGCCGAGGATTTCCCAGTTCTGGAATGCATAGCCGATGCCCGCCATGGCCTGCCACGTGAGATCGGAGTCACCGGTGCCGACATCGGCATAGTAGGGGACGTACCATGGGCTGCCTGCACCGAGCGCGAGGCGACCCTTGACGCCGACGATGGCGTCCCAGTTGTCGACCTTCTGCTCGTTCGAACCCTCGCGACCGGGACCGACGAACGGCCCGACGTCGCCGCTGAACTTCCAGTTGAGCCGTTCCTTCACCGACAACAGGCGTGCGCCGGCGAAAACGTCGGCCGACGCGTCCGGCGTCGCCATGAACCGGTAGCTGCCCGCCAGCGTCCAGACGGTTCCCTTGACGTCGAGGTCCAGGTCGGACGTGATCCCGGCCGGCAAGCCGCCCCCGCCGATGCTGACGTCGCGTGTCTGCGACTTCGATCCGCCGACGTCGAGGTACAGCACGTCGGTGAACGCGCCCCAGCGGCCCTTTTGCGCCTCGAGCGTGCCCATGAACGTGAACTTGAGGTTGCTGAGGATCTTGTCGGCCGAGATGTTGACGCTCGAGCCGGTCCCCGCCGGGAAATCCGAGCTGCCGCCGATATCCGGCAGATAGGCGTAGATGATGCCGTGGAATTTCCAGTCGTCACTGAGCGCTTCCGCGCGCGCGCCGGACGACGCGAACGACGCCGCGGCCAGCACCATCGCGCAGGCCGCGAACGAGCTTTTCAGGCGATTACGTGAACGCATGGCAATGGCTCCCGAAAGCATGCAATTGTTGTGGACTTCAGCCAGCTTGGACTCTCCGTCCGCTTTTGTCGACCCCTTCGTGCAGTCGCCGACCGCGCCGGGATGCGCACCGAAATCGCACCGCCACGGACCGCGACGGCTCGGCGCGGGGCTAGCGCCGCGCCGCCCACTCGTCCGGTGTGAGGGTGGTCATCGACAGCGCGTGCACCTCTTCGCGCATGCGCTCGCCAAGCGCCGCGTAGACGAGCTGGTGGCGCGCCACGCGGCTCTTGCCGGCGAACGCGGACGCC
>DASYSP010000037.1:0-1676 GCA_036003195.1 Casimicrobiaceae bacterium | reverse complement strand
ATTCATGAGCGGCGACGGCGGCTTCCTGTCGATCGTGGCGGCGCCGTCGATCCGTTCCTTCGCCGATCTCAAGGGCAAGACGCTCTCGGTCGACGCCATGACCACCGGCGCGGCGTTCGTGCTGCGGGAGCTCGTCGCGCGCAACGGCATTGCCGAAGGCGACGTCAAATTCGTGCGTGCCGGCGGCACCGCCAACCGCTACGCCGACCTCGTCGCCGGCAAGCACGACGCGACGCTCCTGCGCACGCCGTTCGAGCTGCTCGCCCAGTCGCGGGGCTTCCACATGCTGGCCAATGCCAATGCGCTCGGCCGCTACCAGGGCACCGCCGGTTACGTCCGCCTCGCGTGGGCGCGCGAGCACGAGGCGCTGCTGGTCGCATTCCTCAAGGGTTATAAGGCCGGCCTCGATTTCGTCGCCGATCCCGCGAACCGCGGCATCGCCGAGGCATTGCTCGTCGCCAATATGCGCGACATGACGCCCGCGCTGGCGCGGCAGTCCTACGACCTGCTGCTCGACCCCACGGCGGGCCTGACCCGCGACATGAAGCCCGACATCGAGGGCATCGCCAGCGTGCTCGCGCTGCGCGCCAAGTATGCGTTGCCGGCGAAGACGCTGGGCGCGCCGCAGAAATACGTCGATCTCACGTGGTACGACAAGGCATTCGGCACGCGCTGAACCGCCGTTGCCGGAATTGACCGGCATCTCCGGCAACCGACCTCCCGAGGAGCGCACGCTTGGCCAGGAAGATTCGCAAGGATCCCATGATCGTCCGCCCCGACGACGTCGACGCGCATTTCAAGTGGGACCGGCCGCTGCAGGCCCCCGGTCACACGCAGGTGGATTTCGAGGAGCGCGTCGACTTCCGCCGCCTGCACGATTACCGTCTCGCGCGCACCCGCGCGTCGCTCGCCGGCTCGGGCCTCGGCGCGCTGCTGTCGTTCGACCAGCACAACATCCGCTATACGACGAGTACGGTGATCGGCGAATGGGCCCGCGACAAGCTCACGCGCTATTCGCTGCTCACCGGCAACGGTGACCCGTACATCTGGGATTTCGGCTCGGCCGCGCGACACCACAGGCTGCACGCGCCCTGGCTGCATCACGACCACTGTCGCGCCGGCCTGCTCGGCCTGCGCGGTGCCACCGGCGCCGACACGACGCTCTTCCGCGACGCGGCGCGCGAGATCAAGTCGATCCTCGTCGCCGAAGGCGTTGCCGACCTGCCGCTCGGGCTCGACGTGGTCGAGCCGCCGATGCTGTTCGAATTGCAGAAGCAGGGCATCGACGTGCGCGACGGGCAGCAGGTGCTGCTGCAGGCGCGCGAGGTCAAGAGCATCGACGAACTCACCTTGCTCAACATGGCGGCGGCCATGGTCGACGGCGTCTACCAGGACATCGCGGAGGCGTTGAAGCCCGGCATCAAGGAAAGCCAGATCGTGGCGCTGGCGACGTCGCGGCTCTACGAGATGGGCAGCGACTGCGTCGAGGCCATCAATGCGATCTCCGGCGAGCGATGCTCGCCGCATCCGCACAACTTCACCGACCGCCTGATCCGTCCGGGCGACCAGGCGTTCTTCGACATCATCCAGTCGTTCATGGGTTACCGCACGTGCTACTACCGGACCTTCAACGTCGGCATGGCGACGTCGCCGCAGCGCACCGCGTATCGCAAGGC
>DASYSP010000036.1:0-1527 GCA_036003195.1 Casimicrobiaceae bacterium | reverse complement strand
ATAAGGTGCGCCGTCTGCTACCCTTGGACGGGTCCTGAACATCCTCCTCCTTTCATCACGTTTTCCATGGCCGACCTACACTGGTGATCGCGTCAGGGCGGCCGTCTGGCTGGCGGCGCTTCAGAACGAAGCGGCGGTGGCACTCGTGTCGCCGGGCGGCGTCATTCCGCCGAACGCGCCGCGGTTCCGCTTCTACCCTGCGGCGCGGTCCATCGGCCGCGGCTTCGCGGCGACGGTCCGGCTGCTCGCCGGCGCGCCGTTCCATTCGCTGCTTGCCGCGCCGTACGACTGGCCCGAGGCGATCGAGCGCGCGCGCCGCGACCTCGGCACGGTCGACGCCATGGTCGTCCTCCTCTCGCGGCTCGATCCGTGGGTGCGCACATCGCTTCCTCCCGGCCTGCACGTCCTCGACGCCATCGACTCGCTGCGGCGCAGCATGGAAGAGCGCTCGCGTCAGGCGCCGGCGCTGATGCGCTGGCTCTGGAGCGCCGAGGCGAAGCGAGTGGGACGTGCGGAAGCGGATGCGGTGCGCTTCTACGATCGCGTCGTCGTCGTGTCGGACGAAGACTGCGCGGAGCTCGACGCGGTCGCCATCTCGAATGGCGTCGAGATTGCGCCGCCCGGCAACGCGCCGCGATCCTACGACTTCGCGTTCTGGGGACGCCTCGCCTACTTCGCGAACGCCGACGCGGCGACGTGGCTCATCCGCGAGATCTGGCCGCTGATCCGCGAGCAAAAACCGGACGCCACGCTGCTCATCGGCGGCGCCGACGCGCCTGCCGCCATACGCGCCGCGCATGGCCGTAACGGAATCATCGTGCAATCGCCGGTCGACGACGTCCCGGCGCTCACGCGAAACGTGAAGGTCGCGCTCTTCCCCGTTCGGTTCGGAACGGGGCAGTCGAACAAGGTGCTCGAGGCGGCGGAGGGCGGCTGCGCGATCGTCGCCACGAAGCACGCCATGCGGGGGCTCGAGGCGCTCACGCCGTATGCCTCGATCGCCGACGACGCGAGCGCGCTCGCACGCGCGGCGGTCGCCGCCGTTCCGAACGACGCGCTGCGGACCGCCGTCGAGACGCATTACTCGCGTAGCGCGACGCTCGAGCGCCTCAGAAAAGTCGTACAGCGATGATCCGCCCGCGATCGAAAGAGCGGACCCTCCGAACCGCCGCCACCATCGTGGGCGACTTCGTCATCGGCTGGGGTGCGCTCGCTGCGATCGTCGAGCTGCGGCGCAATGTGAACTTCGCTTTCACGCAATCGCTGCTGCCGCCTGAGAAGTTCGTCCTCGACGCGAAGAACGTCCTCCTCTTCGGCGCGTCGCTCATCGCCGCGCTGGCGCTGAGCGGCTTCTATCACCACCGCATCGGTCCGCGGACGCGGCCCTCGATCATCACGGCGCTCGTCATCCAGACCGCGCTCGCCGCGATCGGAAGTACGGCACTGGTCCGGCCGATGCCACGTACGGTTCTCCTCGCCGTGCCGCTGGTGGAAGTCATCGCGCTTCCGCTGTGGCGGCGGCTTCTG
>DASYSP010000035.1:0-69760 GCA_036003195.1 Casimicrobiaceae bacterium | reverse complement strand
ACCGCGTACACCTCGACTGCCGCCGCCTTGCCCTTGAGCTGCACCGCGCCGAGCGCTTCCAGCACGAACGCGTTGCCGATGGCCGCGCGCGTGGCGCCGTCGACCAGGATCGAGCGCTGCGCCACCTTGGTGTGGCCCTCGAGGCGCGCGGCGAGGTTGACGGTGTCGCCCACGCAAGTGTACGTGGCGCGCTTGCTGGTGCCGGTGTACCCCGCGACCATGTCACCGGTGGCGATGCCCACGCCGATGCGGATCGGCGGCTTGCCGCCGGCGGTGCGCTCGGCGTTGAACATCTCGACGAGGTCGATCATCTCGAGCGCCGCCTTCACCGCGCGCGTGGCATGGTCGTCCACCGGCAGCGGCGCGCCGAACATCGCCATCAGGCCGTCGCCGATCATCTGGTTGACGACGCCATCGTGGCCCTGGATGGCGTCGAACATCAGCGTGTACCAGGTGTTGAGAAGATCGATCGTCTCCTCGGGCGTCTGCGATTCGACCAGCGGCGTGAAGTCGCGGATATCGGCGAACATCACCGAGGCCGACACGCGCTTGCCGCCCAGCGTGAAACCGGACTGCTGCACGTCCTGCGCCACCTGCGACGTGGCGAAGCGGCGCACCATCGCCTTCAGGTCGTCGCGCAGGCGCTTCTTCTCCAGCGTCGCCGCGATGCGCGCCTTCAGCAGCACCGGATTGACGGGCTTCGTCAGGTAGTCGACCGCGCCGAGCGTGATCGAGCGCGCGACGCTGTCGGTGCCCTCCACCGACGAGGTGACGAGCACCGGCAGGTCGCGCAGCTGCGCGTCGGCCGTCATCGCCTCCAGCACGTCGAAGCCGTCCATCTCCGGCATTTCGATGTCGAGCAGCACGAGGTCGTAAGCGTCGCGCCGCATCATCTCCAGCGCGATGCGGCCATTCTCGGCCACCGCGGGCTGGTATCCCTGCAGCTCGACGCTGCGCGACAGCAGCAGGCGGTTGACCTTGTTGTCGTCGACGATGAGCAGGCGCGCGGCGCCGCGATGCACGTCAGACATGTCGCAGGTTCTTCAGCGCGGCGGCCACCCGTGCGTACTCCCGGTCGAGGTCGTCGAGCGTCGGCGAATCGCCATGTCCCACCGACGCGATGCCGCCCAGCTCCAGCGCCTTCGCCATGCGTCCCAGCGTCATCGCGCCGAACGTGTTGCTGTTCGACTTCAGCGAATGCGAAGCACGGCGGAAGCGCTCGGCGCTGCCATCGTCGTGCGCACGCCGGATCTCGGCGAGCATTGGCGGCGCCTCGTCGAGGAAGGTGCCGACGAGCTCGGCCACGAATTCGGCGCCGGCAGTGTCTTCGAGCGCGGTGAACACCGCCTTGTCGATCGGATCGTCTTGCATTCGGGTTTGTGTCGAGAAAGGAGTTTCGGGTTGGGCAATGCGTCGATGCGCGTCAGCGCATCAGCGCGTCTTGCGTGGCTGCACGCGCTTCAGCGCGTCGACGAGGCGGTCGACGCGGATCGGCTTCGTCAGGTAGTCGTCCATGCCGGCGGCCAGGCACATGTCGCGATCGCCCTGCATCGCGTTGGCGGTCATCGCCACGATGCGCGGCCGCTTCGCGGCCTCGGCGCCGGCGGTGATCTGCCGGCTGGCCTCGAGGCCATCCATTTCCGGCATCTGCACGTCCATCAACACCACGTCGTACACCTGGCGGCGCACGGACTCGACGGCCTCGATGCCGTTGGAGGCGAGGTCGGCGCGATAGCCCATCTGCTGCAGGATGCGCAGCGCAAGCTTCTGGTTCACGACATTGTCCTCGGCCAGCAGGATGCGCAGCGGATGCTGCGCGGCCATCTGCGGATCGAGCCCGGACTTGGCGGAGGGCGCCGCCTGCACGGGCGCCTCGTCCTGCGCGAACAGCCCCACCAGCAGGTCGAACAGCTGCGACTGGCGAATGGGCTTGGCGAGCCATGCGTCGAACAGGCGCTCCTCGGCGTTGCCGGTTTCACGGCGGCCGAGCGAGCTCGACAGCACCAGCGGCAGCTGCGGCCGCGCTGCGCGCATCGCGCGCGCCAGCGCCACGCCGTCCATCTCCGGCATGTGCATGTCGAGGATCGCCACGTCGAACGCGGCGCCATGGGCGATCGAGTCGAGCGCCTCGCGCGGCGAGCCGGTGGCGGTGGGATGCATGCCCCACTTGCCGCTTTGCAGCGTCAGCACGCGGCGGTTGGTGGCATTGTCGTCGACGATCAGCACGCGCTTGCCCTCGAGCTCGGGCTGCACGCCGACGAAGTCGCGGCTGCGGGTGGCCGGCAGATCGGCGAGCGCCACCTCGATGCTGAAGCGGAACGTCGAGCCTTTGCCAGGGCCGTCGCTCTCGGCCCACAGGCGTCCGCCCATCAGGCCGGCGAGACGCTGGCTGATCGCGAGTCCGAGACCGGTGCCGCCGTATTTGCGCGTGGTCGACGAGTCGGCCTGCGAGAACGACTGGAACAGCCGCTGCATGCCGTCCGGCGACAGGCCGATGCCGGTGTCGCGCACGGCGAACGTCAGCGCCACGCGCCCGGCGCCGGCCGGCTGCGCGTTGACCGTCAGCACTACTTCGCCGTGGTCGGTGAACTTCACGGCGTTGCTGAGGAGGTTGAGGATCACCTGGCGCACGCGCGTGACGTCGCCCGCCACCGCCGGCGGCACGTCGCCCTCGAATACGTACGCGCATTCGAGGCGCTTCTCCGCGGCGCGCGCCGCGACGAGATCGAGCGCCGACTCCACGCAGTCGCGCACGTCGAACGGCTGCGTCTCGATGTCCATGCGCCCGGCCTCGATCTTGGAGAAGTCGAGGATGTCGTTGATGATCGTCAGCAGTGCGTCACCCGACTCGCGGATCGTCGCCACGTAGTCGTGCTGCTCGGGCGTGAGCGCGGTGTCGAGCAGCAGCCCGCTCATGCCGATCACGGCGTTCATCGGCGTGCGGATCTCGTGGCTCATCGTCGCCAGGAACGAGCTCTTCGCCTCGTTGGCCGACTCGGCGGCGAGCCGCGCCTCCTTCGCCTCGTTGAACAGCCGCAGGTTCTGCAGCGCCACGCCGACGCCGGCGGCGAGCGTCGCCAGCAGGCGCTCGTCGTCGGGCCCGTATGCGTTCTCGCGCGTCGTGGTTTGCACGCTGATGACGCCGAGCGAACGGCCGCCGAACTGGATCGGCACGCCCATGTACGACAGCGGCTCCTTGCCGACCACCTGCGCGCCGTATTGCTGCCCGGCGACGCCCAGGTTCTTGTTGAGGATGACGGGCTTGCCGGTGGCGATGATGCGACTGGTGATGCCGTGGCCATACGGCATGGGTGTCTGCGACTCGCCGTAGCTGTACGGAAACTCGATGAGGTCGTTGGCGCGGTCGTGGAGCGCGATGTAGGCGATGTCGGAGTCGAAGACCTGGCGGATCTGGTCGCCGACGACTTCCAGCATCTTCTTCTGGTCGGTGAGGCGCGCGAGCTGCTCGGAGACGTTGTTGATCGACGCCAGCTCGGTGGCGCGCTTCTGCGACTCGGCGAACAGGCGCGCGTTCTCGATTGCGACGGCGGCCTGCTGCGACAGCCCTACGAGGAAGTCACGCTCGCCGGATTCGAAAGGCGTGCCGCCGGTGCGCCATACCGCCATCGCACCTTTCACCGCCTTGCCCATCACCAGCGGCGCCACCATCAGGCGCTCGGTTTCCTCGTTGACCGTGCCGGCGATGTTGACGGCCCGCGCGTCGGTGTTGGTGTCGTTGATGAACTCGGCGTTGCCGCTCGCGATCACGCTGCCGATGATGCCGACCCCGGCATGGATCTGCGTCGACTTGATGGCCTCGGAAATGTCGCCGATGGCGACGATCGGCGTGTAGATTTCGCCCTCCGACGTCGGCAGGAAGATCGCGCTGTTGTCGGAACGCAGCAATTCCCGGGCGTGTCGCGCGATGCGGTCGAGCACCGTGGCCAGGTCGAGCGTCGACGAAATGTCACGCCCCACTTCGGCCAGCGCGGCGGTCTCGCGCGAGCGCTGCTGGGCCTCGTCGAAGAGCCGCGCGTTTTCCAGCGCGACGCCCATCGTCGCGCCGACCGTGGACAGGAGGCGCACGTCGGCCTCGCTGTAGGCGTTCTCGCGCTCGTAGTTCTCGAGGATGATCATGCCGAGGATGCGGTCGCCGCCGAGGATCGGCACCGCCACCATCGAGCGGCTGGCGTCGGTGCCGGGCACCACACCGATGCCGCGGGCTTTCGCGTCCGCCAGGGTGCCCACCACGAGCGGCGCCCGCGTCTCGCGCAGCACGCGCCAGGTGCCCATCGCGTCGGGCACCATGGGTGGCAGCGACAGCCGCACGCCGTGCTCGTACTCGTAGAGATAGTGGATGCGGTCGGTCCTGTCGTCGTGCCAGCGGATGCCGATCTCCTGGGTGCCGAACACCTCGCGCAGCTTGTCGCCGACGAGGTCGACGATCGCCTGGAAGTCGAGCTTCGCCGACATGCCTTCCTGGATGCTGTTGATCACCGCCAACTCGGCCGCCCGACGCTCGGTCTCCTTGAGCAGGCGCTGCGTCTCGTCGAACAGCCGCGCGTTCTCCAGTGCCACACCCATCGTGTTGGCGAGCGTGGCCAGCAGGTTGACGTCCTGGTCGGAGAACGCGTCCTCGCGGTCGGCATAGACGGCGACGACGCCGAACGTCTCTTCGCCCTTTAGAATCGGTACGCCTAGGTAGCTGGACTCAGTTATCGGATTGTTGGCGTCGCCGATCGACGTGGCGCCGAGCTCGGCTGCGCGCGCGGCGTGATCGCGGTTGATGACGAGCGGCTTGCCGGTGCGGACGACTTCCGCCGTAAGGCCGCGACCGAGTGGAATGGGCTCGATGGTGAAGCGCTCGCCGCGTTCCAGGAAGTACGGCATGGTCCGGATGTTGGTCGACCGGTCGTACATCGCGATCGACATGTCCTTGGTGTCGAAGATCGCTGCGATCTTGTTGCCGACGAGATCGACGATCGCCTGGAAATCGAGCTCGGCGGCGACGCCGTGCTGGACGCTGTTGACGATCGCCAGCTGCGCGGCGCGCTGCTCGCTCTGCTTGTAGAGCCGCTGCGTCTCGTCGAACAGGCGCGCGTTGTCGAGCGCGACGCTCATGCTGTTGGCCAGCGTCTCCAGCAGGCGCACGTGGGAGTCGGTGAACGCGTGCTCGCGCGTCATGTCGGACAGCGCGATCAGGCCACGCGTCGTGCCCTGCGCCCGCAACGGCACGTAAACGACCGACCTGGCGGTCGCGGTGCCCTCGACGATCGAGCTGCCGTATTCCTGCATCACCTCGGACAGGCGCTCGTTGATCACGAGGCTCTCGCCGGTGCGCAACACGTGGGCGCTGAAGCCGCGCTCGCGGAGCAGCTCCGGCTCGATGGTGATCCGCTTGCCGAGCTCGTACACGTACGGAACGTGGACGAGATTCGTCGCCGGATCGTGCACGCGGATCTCGACGTCGGCATCCCCGAAGATGTCGCGGATCTTGTCGCCGACCGCCGTGTAGATGCCGGTCAGGTCGAGCTTGGCGGCCAGCGCCTGCTGCACGCTGTTGATGATCGAGAGCTCGGCGGCGCGCTCCTCGGTTTCCTTCAGCAGGCGCTGCGTCTCGCCGAACAAGCGCGCGTTCTCGAGCGCGACGCCCATCGCCGAGGCGACGGTCGTCAGCAGGCGGATGTCGGAATCGCGAAACGCGTTCTCGCGCTCGTAGTTCTCGACCTGGATCGAGCCCAGCACCGCGCCGGTGCCGACGATCGGGATCAGCGCCAGCGAGAACGACTCGGCGGTGCCCTCGATCTGGCGGAATCCGGCGGCATCGAGCTCGGCGCGCGAGTTGGCGATGATCGGGCGCCGCGTCTCGAGAATTCGCCGGAATGGACCGTCGACAAGGGGCTTGGACGGCGGGAATTGGATGCGCTTGCCGAGCTCGTAGGTGTAGAGATGCGAAAGCAGGTCGCGCGGCGCGTCGTACCAGGCGATGCTGAGGTCGCCCACCGCGAACACCTCGCGCAGCTTGTCGCCGACCAAGTCGATGATCGACTGGAAGTCGAGCTCCGCGGCAATCCCGTCCTGGATCTTGTTGATGACGGCGAGTTCGGCCGCACGCTCCTCCGTCTCCTTGAGGAGCCGCTGCGTCTCGCCGAACAGCCGCGCATTCTCCAGCGCGACGCCCATCGCCGACGCCACCGTGGTCAGCAGGCGGACGTCGGATTCGGAGAACGCGTACTCGCGCTCGTAGTTCTCGATGATGATGCTGCCGAGCACGCGGTCGCCGCCGACGATGCGCACCGCCAGGCTCGACTTGCCGGTATCGGTGCCGGGGACGACGCCAACCTTTGCCATCTCCGCCGCCGTGTTGACGATCGTCGGGTCACGACGCTGCGTCATGTCTTCCCACGACGTGGCGCGCGGCGCCGCCGAAGGCACGTCGAGGCGCACGCCGTGCTCGTACTCGTACAGGTAATGCACGACGCGCTTGTCGTAGTCGAACCAGCGGATGCCGATGTCGCCGGTATGCAGCACCTCGCGCAGGCGATCGCCGACGAGGTCGACGATCGCCTGGAAGTCGAGCTCGGCAGCGACCCCCTGCTGCACGCTGTTGATCACCGCCAGCTCGGCGGCGCGCTGTTCCGTCTCCTTCAGCAGCCGCTGCGTTTCGTCGAACAGGCGCGCGTTCTCCAGCGCGACGCCCATCCCGGAGGCCACTGTGCTCAACAGCCGGACATCGGCCGGGCTGAAGGCGTTCTCGCGGTCCATGTTCTCCAGCGAGATCGCACCCATCATGCGCTCGCCCGCGAGGATCGGCACCTGGACGATCGACTTGCACATGTCGGTGCCGGGAACGACCTTCATTTGGCCGCCCATCTCCGCGGCATTGTTGGCGACCCATGGCTGGCGGTTCGCCATCATCCGTTCCCAGATCCCGCCGGGGGTGGGTGGATTGGGCGGCATTTCCAGTCGCCTGCCGTACTCGAATTCATAAAGGTAGCGAACGAGTCCCGCCTCGGCATCCCACCAGCGGATGCCGATGTTGCCGGTGTGGAACACCTCGCGCAGCTTGTCGCCGACGAGGTCGACGATCGCCTGGAAGTCGAGCTCGGCGGCGACACCCTGCTGGATTCTGTTGATGATCACGAGCTCGGCGGCGCGCTGCTCCGTCTCCTTGAGCAGATGCTGCGTCGCGTCGAAGAGACGCGCGTTCTCGAGCGCGACGCCCATGCTCGACGCCACCGTCGACACGAGGCGGATCTCGGCGTCGCCGAACGCGTCGTCGCGCTCGAGGTCCTCGAGGTGAATCACGCCGAGCATCCGCTCGCCGGCGAAGATCGGCACGTCGAGCGACGACTTGGAGGCCGCGGTGCCAGGAACGATCCTGACGTTGCCCGCCTCCACGTCGCGCGCGCCCATCACGACCGGCTCGCGCGTGCGCGCCATGCGCGACCAGGGGCCGTCCGGCGCCGGCGCGTTCGGCGGGACGCCGGTGATGCGCTTGCCGAGCTCGTACTGGTAGGGATAGTGGATGAGGCCTTTGGCCTCGTCCCACCAGCGGATGCCGATCTCGCCGGACTTCAGGACTTCGCGCAGCTTGTCGCCGACGAGGTCGATGATCGCCTGGAACTCGAGCTCGGCGGCGACGCCCTGCTGGATGCTGTTGATCACGGCGAGCTCGGCGGCGCGCTGCTCGGTTTCCTTCAACAGCCGCTGCGTCTCGTCGAACAGGCGCGCATTCTCCAGCGCGACGCCCATCGACGACGCGACGGTGGAAAGCAACCGGAGTTCGGATTCGCCGAACGCGTCCTCGCGCTCGTAGTTCTCGAGCTGGATGATGCCAATTGCGCGGCTGGTGCCGATGATGGGCATGCGCACGAGCGATAGCGACTCGTCCGTGCCCGGTACCACGGCACCAATTCCCTGGGCAACCTGCTCGGCGCGGTTGTTGGCCACCAGGGCCTCGCCCGAATCGAGAAGGCGGCGAAGGTGCCCCTCCGGTCTCAGCACCTGGGGGGCAATGCGAAGACGCCGGCCATGCTCGAACGCGTAGAGCCACTCGAACATGCCGGAATCATGATTCGCCCAGCCGATGCCGATATCGGGAGTGTCCAGTACCTCGCGCAGCTTGTCGCCGACGAGATCGATGATGGCCTGGAACCCGAGCTCGGACGCGATCCCCTGCTGAATGCTGTTGATCAGCGTCAGCTCGCGTGCGCGCTGCTCCGTGGCAGCGTTCGATGCGCGCAGCGCCTCGGTGCGCTCTTCGACCTTGCGCTCGAGCTCCTCGGCGGCGCGCGCATTGGCCAGCGCGATCGCGCCCTGGCTCGCGAGCAGCCCAAGCAGGTCGCTGTCGCCGTCGTGGAAGCGGCCGAACATGCCGTCGATGTCGGCGTACAGATGGCCGAGCACTTCGCCCTGCGCAACCAGCGGCGCGACGATGCGTGAGCGCTGGCCAAGTTCAGCGCCCTTGGGGGGTGTAAAGGACAGCAACGCCGCGCGTGAAATGCGCGCCCGCACGAAGAGTGGGAGCACCTTGCGCAACAGCGCTTGTGCGTCCTCCGCAGGAGGCACTTCGCTGCCGGCGAGCACCGGGCCGTGTTCCGTCTCCAGCACCAGCAGCACGCGCTCGGCGCCGGAAAGCTCGACAGCTTCCTCGATGAGGAATCGCTGGATGTCGGCGCTGCCCGGCAGCGCGTTGAGGCGCATGCCCGACTCGACCAGGCGCTCGAACGGCTCGTGCGGGTTGACGTCCGCCACCAGGTGCGCACGCCATTGCGCCGGCGGCCGCCGGCGCGCGCGGCAGTCGGCAATCCATTCGCGGACGATGGCGCGATGGTCGGGAAGCTTGTTGAGGTAGTTGCGGCGCAATCCCTCGTCGCGGACGATGCCGATCTGGGAGCACATGTTGGCGTACGCCGCCTCGAGTGCGCCGCTCGCGGCCTCTGCCTCGCCGTTCGCGCGCAGCGCCTCGAAATGCTGTCGCCAGAGCAGCAGCAGCGGAATGTCCACGTCGCTGACCAGGCGGTGGGTTTCCACGAGCCGGAGTGCGCGCCGCGTCGTTGCGAGCGCGGCACCCGGGTCGGACAGGGCGAGCTGTGACTTCGCCATCTGCGCCAGTCCCGCAACCACCAGGAGCTTGCTGCTGTGAGGAGGCAGGGCCGCGATCGACTGCTTGAGCTTTTTGATCGCGGTGCGATGGTCGCCCGCCGCGGCCGCGATATGCGCGTCGGTGGTCATCCAGTTCCACTGGAACGACGGCTCGTCGATGAGCGCGCCGGCGAGGGCGACACACTCGTCACGAGTCGTCCGCGCCTCGGCGAACTCGCCCTGGTCGTCGCAAATCTCGATGATTGCCGTTTTGCAATTTACCGCCTCGATCAGCGCGCCGGATGCAAGGTAGCTCGCCGCCGTTTGCTGGAGCAGGCGCTTCGCGCGGTGCAACATGCCGAGTCGGGCGTAGCTGAGCGACAGGTTGTAGCGCGACACATTGCCGCGCACGACGTATCCGGATTTCTCGAATGCCGACAGCGCGAGACGATAGCGTCCCAATTGCTGGCCGAGGTCCTCGCTCATGTTGGATGCGCTGTTGTACGCGGCGCCGAGGCCGAGATAGTCGCCCGCGCGCCGGGTGAGGGCGATCGCCTTTTCGGCATGCAGTCGAGCGTCCTCCAGTGCACCGCGTCGGCGATGGCAGATGCCCAGCATCCAGTGCGCGCGCCCCAGACTGCCTTCGTCGGCCGTCGCCTCGAAATGGGCGACGGCCTCGGCCGCCCACGACAACGCGTCCTGAGCGTCGGTGCGAAAGCTGGTTTCAGCCATCGTCAGGATCGCCGCGCCGAGTGCCGCCGACTGCCCCGATTGCCGTGCCGAGTCGACGGCAGCGCTCGCCACGGGCAACGCCGCAGTCCACTCGCCCTTGAAGCCGATGACGAGGGCCTTGCGTCGCAGCGCAGCGGCAATCAGCCCTGCGCGAAACGCCTTGCCGCCCCTGGCTGATTCGGCGATGGCCAGCATCTCCGTACTGTCCGCCATTGCGGGCTCGATCGCGCCCGTCGCCATGTGGCTTTCCGCGCGCGCATCGAGGAGGCTCATTCGCGTCGCGGCGTCGAGCGCCGGGGCCGCCAGCGCGGACGTCGCCTCGCGTATGGCGTGCGCGTGCGACCCGGCCATCGTCAGTTCGCGCACGCGCTGAATCGCGGAGGCGTTGCGGGCAGGCGTGCCGTTGCCAGGCTGGCGGGCACCGGTGGGACGGCGCGCCGTGGTCGCCTTCGCGGACGGACGCAGCCGCGCGGTTCGCGTGGAAATCTTGCGGGACGAGGCAGGCATGGGCGTTGGGAACCGGTACCGGGGTTGTCGGGTGGACGGGATCCTGCGCGAGGCCCGCGGGCTGGGGCGCGCGGCCGGCTCGCGTACCTGATGCACCCCGTGGAGCGGCGCCAAGTCTACGGCCCCCGCGGCGGCTTGGCGAGAGGCGCAGTCAAGCAGGGGTAACCGCTTGATCCATGCGGAGTTTTGGGGCATAATCAGCGGCTTTTCCGCCTCGACCCGCCGAGCGGGGGTCAAGCGCGCGCGGCAAGCGCCGGCGCAGCGGACCTCGAGGCCCGGCAACTGAATCCGAAGGAGCGAGCGATGGCTCGAGTGTGTCAAGTCACCGGCAAGCGTCCCATGGTTGGCAACAACGTGTCGCATGCCAACAACAAGACCAAGCGCCGGTTCCTGCCCAACCTGCAGCGCCGCCGGTTCTGGGTGGAGAGCGAAAACCGCTGGGTGAGCCTGCGCCTCACCACCAACGCACTGCGCACGATCGACAAGAACGGCATCGACACCGTTCTGGCCGGCATGCGCGCCAAGGGCGAGCGCGTCTGACGCGCCGCCGGGAGACACGTTCATGCGCGAAAAGATCAAGCTCGAAAGCTCGGCCGGCACCGGTCATTTCTACACGACCAGCAAGAACAAGAAGACGATGCCGGAGAAGATGGTGATCAAGAAGTTCGATCCCGTCGCCCGCAAGCACGTCGACTACAAGGAAACCAAGCTCAAGTAGCCGGTTCCCCGCACTCGCGCGGACGTCTGCAGACGCCGCGCATGCACCGCCGACACGGCCCGCCTTCGCGGGCCGTTTTCGTTTCCGCCGCGCACCCGCCGCGGTTCGGGCTACGATGACGGCCCGCACCCCGGAATCCGCACCGACGATGACCCGCAAGACTCCCGATGAATTGCGCAGCGCGCGCTGGTTTGCCGAGGACAGCATGCGCGGCGCCGGCCACCGCTCGCGGATGATGCAGATGGGCTACGACGCCGAGGACTGGGTGGGCCGTCCCATGATCGCGATCGTCAACACCTGGTCCGACCTGCAGCAGTGCCACGCGCACTTCAAGGACCGCGTGGTCGACGTCAAGCGCGGCGTCGAGCAGGCGGGCGGCCTGCCGATCGAGCTGCCCGCGCTGTCGCTGTCGGAAGTGATGGTCAAGCCGACGACGATGCTCTACCGCAACATGCTGGCGATGGAGACCGAGGAGCTGCTGCGCAGCCATCCGGTCGACGGCGCCGTACTGATGGGCGGCTGCGACAAGACCACTCCCGCGCTCATCATGGGCGCGATCAGCGCCGGGCTTCCGGCGATCTACATGCCGGCGGGGCCGATGCTGCGCGGCAACTGGAAGGGCAAGGTCCTGGGCTCGGGCTCCGACGTGTGGAAATACTGGGACGAGCGCCGTGCCGGCAACATCACGGCGCAGGAATGGGCGGAGATCGAGGGCGGCATCGCGCGCAGCCACGGCACCTGCATGACGATGGGGACGGCGGCGACGATGATGGGCATCGCCGAGGCCATCGGCATGACGCTGCCGGGCGCGTCGTCGATCCCGGCTGCCGATGCGGGCCATGTGCGCATGGCGGCGGCGTGCGGGCGGCGTGCCGTGGACATGGTCTGGGAGGATCTCGTGCCGTCGCGCATCCTCGACCGCCGCGCGTTCGAGAACGGCATCGCGATGGCGATGGCGATGGGCTGCTCGACCAACGCGATCATCCACCTGATCGCGATGGCGCGGCGCGCCGGCGTCGACATCACGCTCGCCGACTTCGAATCGGCGAGCCGCAAGGTGCCGGTGCTCGCCAACATCCGGCCCTCGGGCGACAAGTATCTGATGGAGGATTTCTTCTACGCGGGCGGTGCGCCGGCGCTGCTCGCGCGCATCGCCGGCCATCTGCACGCCGACGCGATGACGGTCAGCGGCGGCACCCTCGGCAGCAACATCGCCGGTGCCGAGGTGTACGACGAGGACGTGATCCGTCCGCTGGCCAAGCCCATCTACCGCGAGGGTGCGCTGGCGGTGCTGAAGGGCAATCTCGCGCCCAACGGCTGCGTGATCAAGCCCTCCGCGTGCGCGCCGCGGCTGTTGAAGCACACCGGACCGGCGCTGGTGTTCGACGACTACCCGTCGATGAAGGCCGCCGTGGAGCGCGAGGACCTCGACGTCACGGCCGACCACGTGCTGGTGCTGCGCAATGCCGGGCCGCTGGGCGGACCGGGCATGCCGGAGTGGGGGATGCTGCCGATCCCGGTCAAGCTGGTGAAGGCCGGCGTGCGCGACATGGTGCGCATTTCCGACGCGCGGATGAGCGGCACCAGCTACGGCGCCTGCATTCTGCACGTCGCACCCGAGGCTTACATCGGCGGCCCGCTCGCGCTGGTGCGCAACGGCGACCACATCAGCGTCGACGTCGCCGCACGCACGATCCATCTCGAGGTATCCGACGAGGAGCTCGCGCGCCGCAAGGCGGCATGGCGGCCGCTGCCGCCGCGCTACCAGCGCGGCTACGGCTACATGTTCTCGCGCCACATCCGCCAGGCCGACGAAGGCTGCGACTTCGATTTCCTGGAGACCGCCTTCGGTGCGCCGGTGGCGGAGCCCGACATCTACTGACCGCATTCCGCGCGGTGCAAGGCGAGCGCCGTGCGTTCGCGCGATGCATTTTGCGCATGATGAGCGACTGACCATGGCACTTTCTGCTGCAACGCGCGCCGCGCTCGCCCTGGTGAGCGTGGCGACGCTGACCACCGCGCTGTACAAGCGCGGGCTGCGCAACCAGTTCATTCAGGACGTGCGGCCGCTGGCACCCGGCAAACCCAGCATGGTCGGCGAGGCGTACACGCTGCGCTACATCCCGGCGCGCGAGGACCTGAATCCGATCGGCGTATTCCGCGACCGCGGCCACCCGCAGCGCAAGGCGATCGAGGAGTGTCCGCCCGGCGCGGTGCTGGTGATCGACAGCCGCAAGGACGCGCGCGCGGCGTCGGCCGGCTCGATCCTCGTCACGCGCCTCATGGTGCGCGGCGTCGCCGGCATCGTCACCGACGGCGGATTCCGCGACTCGCCGGAGATCGCCAGGCTCGCGATCCCCGCCTATCATTCGCGGCCCGCGGCGCCGACCAATCTCACGATCCACCAGGCGATCGATATCGACGTGCCGATCGGCTGCGGCGACGCGCCGGTGTTTCCGCGTGACGTGGTGGTGGGCGACGCGGAAGGCGTCGTGGTGATCCCCGCCAACATCGCCGACGAGATCGCCGCCGAAGCGATCGAGATGACGGCGTTCGAGGACTTCGTCACGGAGGAGGTGACGAAGGGCCGCTCGATCCTCGGCCTCTACCCCGCGACGGACGAGCAGACGACGCGCGACTTCGCTGCGTGGCGGGAGCGCAAGCGTCGGTAGGACATCGGCTCTGTCATCCCCGCGAGAGCGGGGATCCAGGCATCGTTCGCGACGGTTCCGTCATTCCCGCGAAAGCGGGGATCCAGGCAACGGTCACCTGGACATTGTTGCCGTCATCCCCGCGAACGCGGGGATCCAGTCTTGACGATTCGTCTGGTGGACGGTGCAGCCCGTTTTTTCGCGTCACCCCTGGATTCCCGCTTGCGCGGGAATGACGTTGGATGATGGCGCGCGGTTCGCGCTACGCGTAACGCCGCAGCATGTTGCCGTCATCCCCGCGAACGCGGAGGTTCTCGCGACGCCCGGAGATTGTTGCCGTCATCCCCGCGAAAGCGGGGATCCAGTCTTGACGATTCGTCTGGTGGACGGTGCAGCCCGTTTTCGCGTCACCCCTGGATTCCCGCTTGCGCGGGACTGACGTCGGATGTTGGCGCGCGGTTCGCGCTAGGCGTAACGCCGCAGCATGTTGCGTCATCCCCGCGAACGCGGAGGTTCTCGCGACGCCCGGAGATTGTTCCCGTCATCCCCGCGAAAGCGGGGATCCAGTCTTGACGATTCGTCTGGTGAACGGTGCAGCCCGTTTTTTCGCGTCACCATTGGATTCCCGCTTGCGCGGGAATGACGTCGGATGAGGGCGCGCGGCTCGCGCTAGGCGTAACGCCGCAGCTTGTGCGCGAACTGCACCAGCGGCGGGATGCCGGAGTCTTCGGCGCGGTGGCACCAATCCTGCAGCTTGGCGAGCAGCTGCTCGGACGATTCCGTCGAGCGCTCCCACAACGCCGACAGCTCGGCGCGCATCGCCACGATCTTCGCCAGCACGTGGCTTTGCGCCACCGTGCTTTCGACGTGCTCGAGGTCGGTTGGCGACCAGCCCGACGGCCCGGTGGTCAGGAAGCGCTTGATGCGTCCGGCGCTCGGCAGCTTGGCCTTGGCGTTGCGCGCGCGCAGCGCGGCGAGCTCGGTGGCGCAGGCGGCCTTGAGCGTGCGCGCGTAGGCGGTGGCGACGTGATAGCGATGCGTGATGATCGCCTGCAGCGTGGCGAGGTCGGGCGCCGACTTGGCCGGCGCCTTCTTGAGCTTGGGCGCGACCTTGCGGACATCGGCGAGGCCGAGCGCGGCGAGGATGCGGATGTACGCCCAGCCGATGTCGAACTCGTACCACTTCGACGACAGCTTGGCCGACGTCGCATACGCATGGTGGTTGTTGTGAAGCTCTTCGCCGCCGATGAGGATGCCCCACGGCACGATGTTGGTCGACGCGTCGGCGCAGGCGTAGCTGCGATAGCCCCAGTAGTGGCCGATGCCGTTGATGATGCCGGCGGCGGTGACCGGGATCCACAGCATCTGCACCGCCCAGATCGTCAGGCCGACCGAGCCGAACAGCACGAGGTCGATGACCATCATCACGCCCACGCCCTGCCACGAAAAGCGCGAATAGAGGTTGCGCTCGAGCCAGTCGTCCGGCGTGCCGTGGCCGTACTTGGCCAGCGTGTCGGCGTTCTTGGCCTCGGCGCGGTAAAGCTCGGAGCCCTGCCAGAAAACCTTGTCGATGCCGTGGGCGACCGGGCTGTGCGGGTCGTCGGCCGTTTCCACCTTCGCGTGATGCTTGCGATGGATGGCCACCCATTCCTTGGTGACCATGCCCGTGGTCAGCCACAGCCAGAAACGGAAGACGTGGGCGACCGCGGGATGCAGGTCGAGGGCGCGATGTGACTGGCTGCGGTGGAGGTAAATCGTCACCGCGGCGATCGTGATGTGGGTGAATACCAGCGCAACGACGACGTATCCCCACCAGGGAAGGGGGGAAAGACCGCGGGCCAGCAGGGACAGAACGTCGTTGAGCATTGATTTATATAGGAATAATGTAGGGTTCGACCGCGGACAGCGGGCACGCGCGCATTTTACGCCATTGTGGGCCCGGCGGAGCGCCCGGAGTACAGGCAATTTGCGGGCCTTCGGCCCCGGATCAAGCGGCGGGCCCCGTCATCCCGGCGCCGGTGGCGCCGGCGCGCCCCGGCATCCACGGCGCCGGCGGCGCAAGGGGAATGCCATGCTCGCGGAACGCGGCCAGCACGGCGCGATTGACCGCGCTGCGGATGTTGTCGCCGTCGGTGCGCACGACCTCGGCATTCTGCACCCAGACGCCGAGTTCGAGGCGCACGCCGGTCTCGCCGAAGCCACGCAGCAACGCCCGCGGCGAATTGGCGCCGGTGCGCACGCGCGAATCGGTGCGCGCCGCCTGCTCCATCAACGCCAGCGCGCGCTCGACGTCGGCTTCGGGTGCGACTTGCACCGGCAGCGGTATCCGCACTTCGCCGACCGGCGGATGCCGCAGCACGATGCTGGTGACCATCATCTCGTTGGGCACGATGCTCTCGGTGCCGTCGAGATCGCGCACCACGACGTAACGCGCGGTGAGGCGGGTGACGATGCCGGTGCGGTCGGCGACCGTGATGCGGTCACTCATGCGGATCGAGCGGTCGAACAGGATCGCGAAGCCCGACACGTAGTTCGCCGCGAGCTTCTGCAGGCCGAGGCCGATGCCGACCCCGAGCGCGCCGCCGAAGACCGACAGCAGCGTGAGGTCGAAGCCGATCCATTGCAGCGCGATCAGCGTGGCCACCGTGAGCAGCCCGGCGCGCAGCAGTTTGGCGAGCACGACGCGCAAATTGAGGTCGAAGCTCGCGCTCATCAGGCGCTGCTCGAGGAAGCTCGAGATCCACAGCGTGGCGATCAGCGTCGCCGCCACCACCAGCGCGCCCTCGAGGAAGTTCAGCAGCGACACGCCGCCCTTGCCGAGCGGGATCGTCAGGGACGCGAGGTTGTCCAGCATCTCCGGCAACAAGCCGATGAAGCCGAGCACGACCACCGCCCAGATGGCGAACGCCATCGTGCGCTCCGACGTCTTGAGCCACGCCGCGCCGGGGAACATGCGCCGCAGGCCGTAGACGACGACGCGGATCGCCACCAGCGCCATCATCAGCGGCATCGCGATGTCGAGGAAGAACGTCTGCCCGCTGCGGCGCATCGCGATACGCGCGAGCCAGATGAGCACCCACGCCGTCAATGGGAAGATGACGCGCACCAGCGAGCCGGCGAGCCGCGAGTCCGGATGACGGGGCGTGCGATGCGAGCGCCGGACGCGGCGATCGACCAGCCACGCGATGCCGATCGCGACGGCGATGACCGCGAGTTGCAGCCATCCGCGCGGCTCCGACATCTCGAGCTCGATCCGCGACCAGTCGATCGGATGCAGCACCATGCGAAAAGTCTAGCATCGCCGGCGGCGATGCCGTTGCTCTTTGCCGCATGCGCGGAAAGGCAAGTCTGCGATCAGCCGCGTTCGAGGATCGATGCGAAGAAGCCGTCGCAGCCATGCTGCTGCGGCGAGAGGCGCAGGCGGGTGCCGGTGTCGAGATCGATGCCGGCGCGCGCCATCTCCTTGGTGGCATCGCCTTCGCGAAAGTCGGCATGCGCGGCGAGGAACGCATCGACGATGGCGTCGTTCTCCTCGGGCAGCACGCTGCACGTCGCGTAGACGAGCCGGCCGCCCGGTTTGACGAGCGTCGCCGCGGCGGCGAGGATCGACGCCTGGCGCTGCGCCAGCTCGGCAACGGCGCCTTCGGCGTGCCGCCACTTGAGGTCGGGATTGCGGCGCAACGTGCCGAAGCCGGTGCACGGCGCGTCGACCAGCACGCGATCCATCTTGCCGGCCAGCCGCTTCACGCGCGCGTCGCGCTCGGCGGCGATGAGCTGCGGATGCACGTTGGACAGGCCGGAGCGCGCGAGCCGCGGCTTCAGGTTGGCGAGTCGCCTGGCCACGACGTCGAACGCGTACAGCCGCCCGCTCGAGCGCATCAGCGCGCCGAGCAGCAGCGTCTTGCCGCCGGCGCCGGCGCAGAAGTCGGCGACCATCTCGCCGCGGCGCGGCGCGAGCGCGTAACCGACGAGCTGGCTGCCTTCGTCCTGCACCTCGATCGCGCCGTCCTCGAACAGCGGATGGCGCATCAGCGCCGGCCGCCCGTCGATGCGGATGCCGAGCGGCGAGAACGGCGTCGGCTTTGCCTCGAGGCCTTCGCCGCGCAACACGTTGAGCGCGGCGTCGCGCGTCGTCTTGGCGGGATTGACACGCAGGTCGAGCGGGGCTTGTTGCAGCGACGCGCGCGCGAACGCGTCGCGCGCGTCGGCGCCGAGGACCACGCCAAGCCGATCCCACAGCCAGTCGGGCAGGTCGGCGTCGACGACCGGATCGAGCGGCGTGTCGAGGCGCGACTTGAACGCCGCCAGCCATACCGACTCGCGGGTGTTGAGAAAGCCTTCGAGGTCGCGCACCGTGGCGTGCAGGTGGCGCACGACGACGGCGAGTGCGAGCAACCGCGGATCGTCGGCCTGCGCGAGCGCCGTCAGCGAGCGCCGCCGCCGCAGGTAGGTGAATGCGCCCTCGGCGATGAACGCGCGGTCCTGCGCGCCGATCTCGCGGTGCGCGCGAAAGAAGTGATGCAGCATCGCGTCGGCCGGATGCGCGAGCGAAGCCACCTCGCCGATGGCGGCGGCGAGCCCGGCGACCTGGTTGGCGAAAATCCGCGTGCGCGGCTTCGCCATCATCCGCCCGTGTTGGTGGGGAACGTCGCGCCGGGCGCGAACTCGGTGGGCGGCGGCGCGACGCCCGGCTTCGGCGCCGGCGCGAGGCTGTCGGCGCCGCCCGTGATGCTCGGCGCCCAGGCGTTGTCGGCCGACGTGGTGGAGGGATCGACGCGGATCGCATCGAGCACGATGTCGACGGTGCCGCGCGGGCCGGAAAGCTGCATCTTCACCGGCAGATAGCGCAGGCTCGGCGCCAGCCACGCATACGAGTCGTTGCGGCCGTCGTCGCTGACGCGATGCCAGCGTTCGGTGTCGATCGTGCCGCTGCCCCAGGCAATCGTCTCGTTGCCATCGTGCGTCACCGTGTAGCGCGTCACGCGGCGCGTGGTGGCGAGCGAGAACGCGATCCGTCGCGCGTCGGGCGGCGTGAAGTAGTACTGCCACATCAGCGACAGCGCGTCGAACATCGGCGTGTCGATGACCGCGGTCTTGTCGCCGTTGAGCGTGACGATGCCCGCTTCCCAGTCGAAGCGCGCCTCCTCGCGCTTGCCGGTGTCGCTGCGCTCGAACGCGAATTCCACTGGCTGCAGTCCCTCGTCGGTAATGAGGCCGCGGCTTTCGAGCCGGCCTTCGCCGCGAATCAGCAATGCGGCGAGGCCCCGCGCCCGGCCCACCGTGTAGATCCGGTAGCGATTGGACGAGTGCTCGAAACGGTAGGTGGCGTCGCCGATGAGAAAGCCGTGATTGCCGAGGTAGAGCTTGTAGGCGAGGTCGACGCGCGGCGGCAGCGTCTTGCCCGAAGGCGGCGCCGGCGGCGGCACGTCGACGGGTTCGGTCAGCGGCGCGGCCTTGACGGCCGGCGCGGCCGGGGACACCGGCGCAGCCTCCGGCGCGGCTTCGGTTGCGACAGGCGCCGGCGTCTCGCTGGCCGCGTGATTGGCCGCGATTGCCGTGCGGGCGACGCGGCGGGCCGGCTTGGGCGGGTGCACGGACGGCGGCGCGGCGACCGGCAGCGGCGGTGGCGGCAACTCGGTGATCGTCGCCGTCAGCGGCACGTCGTCGGGGTCGACGGGCAACGTCGCCGGCCACAGCGTGAACGCGAGGTGCACCACCAGCGACAGCCCGAGTGCGTACCACAGCGTCCGGCGCGCGCGCAGGGCGGAGGGGAGGGCGAAACCGAAGCCTCGTGGCGATGCGAGCGTCTGCATGACCTCAGCCCGTGGTGGCGCGGGCGCGATCGTTGGTAGGTGGGCGCCGGCGCGCCGAAACGCAATGGGCCCCGCCCGCTAGCCGGGCGGTGGCGGCCCGATTTGAACGCGTCCGTCGGCAATGCGCAAGCGACCCTCGCAGAAGAGGTTCACCGCGCGCGGCAGGATTCGGTGCTCCGCCTCGAGCACGCGCGCCGCGAGGCGCGCCTCGTCGTCGTCCGCCAGCACCGGCACATGACCCTGGACGATCACCGGTCCGCCATCGACGTCGGGCGTGACGAAGTGGACGGTGCAACCGTGCGTTGCCACCTCGTCCGCGAGCGCGCGGCGATGGGTGTGGAGGCCGGCGTAGGCGGGCAGCAGCGACGGATGGATGTTGATCATGCGTCCGGCGTAGCGCTGCACGAACGCGGCGCCGAGCACGCGCATGAAGCCGGCCAGCACGACGAGGTCGGGCGCGTGGCGGTCGAGCTCTGCCGCCAGCGCCGCGTCGAAGGCCTCGCGCGAGGCGAACGCCTTGTGATCGACGTGCGCCGTGGCGACGCCGCGCTCATTGGCGAGCGTGAGGCCGTGTGCGCTTGCGCGATTGCTGATGACCGCGATGATGGTGCCGGCGAGCTCGCCGCGCGCTTCCGTCTCGAGCAATGCCTCGAGATTCGAGCCGCGACCCGAGATCAGCACGACGATGCGCGCGAGGGCCACGATGGGTTGCGGTCGCGAAGCGCGCCGCGGCGCTACGCCACGACGGTCGCCGCGGCGCCGGCGGCGCGCGGCACGATGCGCCCGATCAGCGCCGCGCGCTCGCCGTCGGCCACCAGCGACGCGATCGCCGCATCGGCATCGGCGGGTGCGACCACGATCGCCATGCCGATGCCGCAGTTGAACACGCGATGCATCTCGGCATCGGCGACGTTGCCGGCGCGCTGCAGCCAGTCGAATATCGCAGGGCGTTGCCATGCGCGCCGGTCGAGGGCTGCCGCCAGCGCGGCGGGCAGCATGCGCGGCACGTTCTCGACCAGTCCGCCGCCGGTGATGTGCGCCATGCCCTTGACGGCGACGCGCGACATCAGCGCGAGCACGGGCTTCACGTAGATGCGCGTCGGCGCGAGCAGCGCGTCACCCAGCGTGGCGTTGCCGAGCGGAGCGTCGAGCGTGCCGCCCCCGGCATCGACGATGCGGCGGATCAGCGAATAGCCGTTGGAATGCGGTCCGCTCGACGCGAGGCCGATGACCGCATCGCCCGCCGCGATGCCACGGCCGTCGACGATGCGCGACTTCTCGACGACGCCCACGGCGAATCCCGCGAGGTCGTATTCGCCGTCGGCGTACATCCCCGGCATCTCCGCGGTCTCGCCGCCGATCAGCGCGCAGCCGGCCATTTCGCAGCCGCCGGCGATGCCTTGGATCACGTCGGCGGCGACGTCGACGTCGAGCTTGCCGCACGCGAAGTAGTCGAGGAAGAACAGCGGCTCGGCGCCCTGCACGAGGATGTCGTTGACGCTCATCGCCACGAGGTCGATGCCGATGGTGTCGTGGCGGCCCAGCGCGAACGCGAGCTTGAGCTTGGTGCCCACGCCGTCGGTGCCGGCGACGAGCACCGGCTCGCGAAAGCGCTTGCCGATCTCCACCAGGCCGCCGAAGCCGCCGATGCCGGCGAGCACCTCGGGGCGCATCGTGCGCCGCGCAAACGGCTTGATGCGCTCGACCAGCGCATCGCCGGCGTCGATGTCGACACCGGCGTCGCGGTAGGACAGCGAGGCGGGCGGAAGGTCGGGCATGGGCGGACGCGTGGAGTTGGGAAACGGCGCCAAGACGCGGTAAAGTGCGGCGCCTGCATCCGTCGCTGACGGGCGCGAATTCTACCGGAAATGGACCCTCTTCGCCCTGCCGACGACGCTGTTCCGCCCATACCGGTGAAGCGGCCGGTCGCCTGGCGCCACTACCTGTGGGTGGCGGGTCCGCTGCTGGTGCTGGTGCTGGCGTTGCACTTCCTCGGCCCGATCCTGACGCCGTTCCTGATCGGCGCGATCGTCGCCTACCTCGGCAAGCCGGTCGTCGACCGCCTGCAGCGCCGCCGCGTTTCGCGCACCCTCGGCGCGCTAATCGTCGTGCTGATCTTCATGGTGCTGATGGCGGCGCTGTTCATCGTGCTGACGCCGCTGGTGCAGGCCGAGGTGATCACCGCCAGCCACAAGCTGCCCGATCTCTTCGCCGCGGCGATGGCGCGCATCACGCCGTGGGTCGAGGAGCATTTCGACGTCACGCTGTCGATCGATGCGCAGTCGGTGCGCGATTACGTCGCCAACAACACCGCCGACGTGCGCGCGGTGACGATGCACCTGCTGTCCGGGGTGCGCAGGGGCGGCCTGATCCTCATCACGCTGCTCGTCAATGCCGCGCTGGTGCCGGTGGTGATGTTCTACCTGCTGCGCGACTGGAACCTGATCGCCGGCCGCTTCCTCGACCTCGTGCCGCGGCGGTGGGACGAGCAGACCGTGGTCGTGGTGCGCGACATCGACAACGTGCTCGCCGAATTCCTGCGCGGGCAGCTGTCGGTGATGATCGTGCTCGCGCTCTACTACTCGATCGCGTTGTCGGTGGTGCGGCTCGACCACGCGCTGCCGATCGGCATCCTCACCGGCCTGCTGGTATTCATACCGTACGTCGGCTTCGGCCTCGGCCTCACGCTCGGCCTCGTCGCCGCGGTGCTGCAATGGACCGGCTGGCCCGCGTTCCTCGCGGTGGCCGCGGTGTACGGCGTCGGCCAGCTCCTCGAAAACTACGTGCTCGTGCCCTATCTCGTCGGCGACCGCATCGGCCTGCATCCGCTGGCCGTGATCTTCGCGCTGCTCGCGTTCGGCCAGCTGTTCGGCTTTGCCGGCGTGCTGCTCGCGCTGCCGGCATCGGCCGCGATGCTGGTGGGCCTGCGCGAGCTGCGCGCCGCCTACGTGGCGAGCCCGATCTACCAGAAGGACTGAGGCGTTGTCCGAGCAGCTCGTGCTCGCGCTGGTCGAGGCGGAGGCCCCGGCTTTCTCGAATTACGTGATCGGCCCCAATGCCGAGGCCATGACGACGCTCGTGCGCGCCGCGTCCGGCACGATCGGCGACGGCGTCCTGCTGTGGGGCGCCGAGGGCGCCGGCAAGACCCACCTGCTGCGAGCGTACGTGGCGGCCGCGCAGGCCGGCGGCCGTGAGGCCCGCTATTTCGCGTCGCCGGCGGACCTGGCGGCCGGCGACGCCCTCGCTGCGGTCGCCGTCGACGACGTCGACCGCGCCGATGCGGAGGCCGAGGCGAAGCTCTTCACGCTGTTCAACGCTGTGCGCGCGCGCGGCGGCACGTTCGTCGCCGCCGCGCGGCTGCCCGCCGCGCGTCTCGCCCTGCGCGACGACCTGCGCACCCGCCTCGGCTGGGGGCTCACGCTGGAAATTCGCCTGCTCGCGGACGCCGACAAGGCCGCGGCGCTGATCGCCCACGCGCGCCAGCGCGGCTTCGATCTCGGCGACGACGTCATCGCCTACCTGCTCGCGCACGGCCGGCGCGACATGCGGTCGTTGACGTCGACACTGGCGGCGCTCGACCGCCATTCCCTGTCGACGCGCCGGGCGATCACGGTGCCGTTGCTGCGCGCGTGGATGGCCACGGCGAGCCTGCCGCCATAGCCGCGTCGCGGCGAAGCCTGTCGTTGCAGGGCGACATTGCCCGCAACTGTCAACGCCGCTCTGGCGACCCGCGTTATTGGCGCAGGCGCTCCGTCCGGGGGCGCGTCTTCACTCGACAGGATCCTTCAAGCATGAAACAGCTCATCGCATCACTGTCCACGGCGCTGTTCGCCGCCGCGACGTTCGCGCAAGGCACCGCTCCGGCCGTCACGCCGACCAACACAGCGCCAGGGGCCCAGGCGCCGGCGAAGGCCGCCAGCAAGTCGACGCCGGCCCACGCGACCGCCAAGACGACGACCGGCGACGCGAAGCCTGCCAACGCGACCCCGGGGGTGCCGTCGGTGGAAGCACGTGACCGCAAAGTGTCCGAGCAGCATGCCAGCTGGGAAAAGGCGCGTGCCGAAAGCCATTCGAAAAAGCAGAAGCAGAAGGCGGCCAAGGCCGCTCAGGCAAAAGGCACGCCGACGACCCCGGCTGCCGCCGCGGCCCCGGCCGTCAAATAGGTCCACGGAATTTGACCCCGAGTGATTGCTCAAGCCCTTGTTTTACTGTAGTATTGAAGGGCTTTTCAATCGAATTTCGGCATGCGCGGGAGGCGCATGTGCTTGACCAAGAACGGGCGCGACTCTCCGGCACTCGAACCGTTCGACCCGCAACCGATATTTATAGATAGCCACTAAGGAAGAGGAACCACTGCCATGAACAAGCTCATCGTTGCGCTGATCGCCGGCACGTTTGTCTCGGTCGCTGCTGCGCAAACCCCCGCGCCCGCGGATACCACTCAAATGAAGCAACAGCAATTGCAGGACACCACCAAGGCCGCGTCGCCCACGGCCGGCATGAAGTCGACGGAAGCGGAAAAGAACGTCGCCAAGAGCAAGACGCACGCGAAGAACAAGGACAAGAAGCACAAGCAGGACATGGTTGGATCGACCACGAAGGGCGCCACGGGCGGGTCCGGGCCGGCGATGGCCACGCAAGCCGAGAAGAATGCGGCTGCGTCGAAGGCGGACAGCGCCAAGCGCAAGGAGCCGCCGGTCATGGGCGAGCATAACGACGCGATGCAGAAGGCTGCCAAGCCGTAAGCCACTTTCAGGCTCGCCGCGACGAAAAGGCAGGGCGTTCCCCTGCCTTTTTGTTTTGGTGCACGCCCACCGATGACCACGATCAGCCGACAGCGGCCTGCAATCAGCGTCGCCACGATCGTCGAGCGTGACGGTCAATTCCTGCTCGTCGAGGAGCGCACGCGCGGCGGTCTGCGGTTCAACCAGCCGGCCGGTCACCTCGAGGCCGCGGAGACGCTCGCTGCCGGCGCCGTACGCGAGACGCTGGAAGAAAGCGCGTGGCGCGTCGAGATCACCCATCTCGTCGGCGTATACCTGTGGCAGCCGCAGGACAACCGCCGCGCGTACTTGCGCATCGCGTTTGCGGCGACACCGCGCGTGCACGAACCCGCACGCGCGCTCGACGACGGCATCGTGCGCGCCGTGTGGATGACGCCCGCGCAGATCCGCGCCTGCGTGCCGCGCCACCGCTCGCCGCTGGTGATGCGCTGCGTCGACGATTATCTCGGCGGCCAGCGATTGCCGCTCGACTGGATCGTCACGTTCGGCGACCCGGCATGAGCGCCTTGCGCGTGGTCGTCGGCATGTCCGGCGGCGTCGACTCGTCGGTCGCGGCATGGCTGCTCAAGGAGCAGGGCCACGACGTCGTCGGCGTGTTCATGAAGAACTGGGAAGACGACGACACCGACGAGTACTGCACATCGCGTGCCGACCTCGTCGATGCCGCGGCAGTCGCCGACGTGATCGGCATCGACCTCGAAGCCGTCAACTTCGCGCACGAGTATCGCGAGCGCGTGTTCGCGCAATTCCTCGCCGATTACCGGGCCGGACGCACGCCCAATCCGGACGTGCTGTGCAACAGCGAGATCAAGTTCGCGGCCTTCCTCGCGCATGCACGATCGCTCGGCGCCGAGCGCATCGCCACCGGCCACTATGCGCAGGTGCGGCGGGTCGGCGGCCGCGTCGAGCTCTGCAAGGCCGCCGATCGCGGCAAGGACCAGAGCTATTTCCTGCACCGGCTGACGCAGGCGCAGCTCGCGCCGGTGATGTTTCCGCTGGGCGCCATGCACAAGCGCGACGTGCGCGCGCTGGCGAAGCGCGTCGGCATTCCGACGCATGCGAAGAAGGACTCGACCGGCATCTGCTTCATCGGTGAGCGCCCGTTCCGCGATTTTCTCGCACGCTACCTGCCGCGCACGCCGGGGCCGATCGTCACGCCGGAGGGTGCCCGCATCGGCGAGCACGCCGGCCTCGCGTATTACACGCTGGGACAGCGCCAGGGCCTCGGCATCGGCGGCGTGAAGGCGGCGCGCGATGGCGCGTGGTTCGTCGCCGGCAAGGACCTCGAGCGCAATCGCCTCGTCGTCGTGCAGGGCCACGCGCATCCGCTGCTTTATCGTCGCAACGTCGCCACATTCGACACGCACTGGATCGCCGGCGCGCCACCCGTGCTGCCGGCACGTCTCGCGGCGAAAACGCGCTACCGGATGCCGGACGCGAGCTGCAGGGTGAGTGCCGACGGCGCGTCGATCCGCGCGGCGTTCGACGTGCCGCAATGGGCTCCGACCCCGGGTCAATACCTCGTCCTGTATGACGGCGACACGTGCCTCGGTGGCGGCGTGATCGATGCGCTCGATGACGACGGCGACCGTATTTGTGCCGCGCCAAACAGGGTTAGAATGACGGCCGAACTGCAGCGGTAACGTGTCATCCCGCGCGGCTCCTTGAGCGCGTCCCGCTTGATCCGGAGGTCGTTGATGAAGTCGATGTTGCAAGCGACTGCCGCTGCCATGCTCGTGGCCGCGATGATCGTCCCGCCCGCGCTGTCGCAATCGCCGCCGCCGCCGGCGCCTGCCGCACCCGCGGCCTCCGCGGATGCCCCGGCGTCGAAGGGCTTCACCCAGGAGCAGCTCGACCAGATGCTGGCGTCGATCGCGCTCTATCCGGATGCGCTGCTGTCGCAAGTGCTGATGGCGTCGACCTATCCGCTCGAGATCGTCGAGGCGGATCGCTGGGCGAAAGCCAACGCATCGCTCAAGGGGGCCGCACTCGAAGATGCGCTCAAGGCGCAGAAGTGGGACGAGAGCGTCAAGTCGCTGGCGGCGTTTCCCGAGGTGCTCGATCGCATGAACAAGGACCTGGCGTGGACGCAGCAGCTCGGCGACGCGTTCCTCGGCCAGCAGCAGCAGGTGATGGATACCGTGCAGAACCTGCGCAAGAAGGCGCAGGACGCCGGCAACCTCAAGACCAACGAGCAGCAGAAAGTGGTCGTCGAGAACAACTACATCACCGTCGAGCCTGCCAATCCGCAGGTGGTCTACGTGCCGACTTACAACCCCACGATTGTCTACGGTCCGTGGTGGTATCCGACCTACCCGCCGTATTACCCGCCGTATTGGGTGCACCCGGGCGCGTCGTTCGTCAACGGCGTGTTCTGGGGCGTCGGCATCGCCGCGGGAGCGGCGCTGTGGGGCGGCTTCAACTGGAACAACCACGACGTCAACATCAACGTCAACCGCTACAACAACTTCAACAAGACCAACATCAACAACAGCAACTGGAACCACAACAGCGCGCACCGTGACGGCGTGCCGTACCGCGACAACGGCGCGCGCCAGAAATACGGCGCGTCGGATCGTCAGGCGGCGCAGGCGCGCGAGCAATACCGCGGCCGCGAGAGCCCCGGGGGCGGACAAGGCTTCAACAACAATTCGGGGTTCGGGCAGGATGCCAATCGCGGCAATCGCGCGACGCCGTCGGCGACGCCCTCCAGCGCCAATCGCGGCGGAGGCGCGGGCGCGGGTTCGACGAACTACGGCGGCAATCATGCATCGGACCGCGGCGGCAGCTTCAACATGAATAACGGCGCGCAGACCCGCGACTATTCCAACCGCGGTTCGAGCAGCATGGGCAACCGCAGCATGAGCAGTGGCGGTGGTGGTGCGGCGCGCGGCGGCGGTGGCGGTGCGCGCGGTGGCGGCGGCGGCCGTGGCGGCGGCGGACGGCGTTGAACGCGACGAGGCCACGATGAAATCACGCACACCAGGGATGATGTTCATGATCGAATTGTCGATGGGCAGGCTGGCGACGGCGGTTGCCTTCGCGGCAGGGATGGCGCTGGCCGGCGGTGCCGTCGCGGCGGGTGCCAAGGCGTATCCCACGCCCGATGCATTGTTCCAGGCCGTGGCCGATGCCGCGAAGGCGGACGACGCCAAGGCGCTCGGCGAGTTGTTCGGTCCCGACGGATCGCGCATCGCCAACTCCGGCGACCCGGTGCGCGACCGCAATGCGCGCGAGCGTTTCGCCGCAGCCTATGCGCAGAAGCACACCGTGAATCGCAGCGGCGATGCGCGCGCCGAGCTCGTCGTCGGCAACGACGACTGGCCGTTCCCGATCCCCGCGGTCAAGGGCGCGGTGGGCTGGTCGCTCGACAGCGCCGCCGGCGCCCGCGAGATCGTGGCGCGCCGCATCGGCGAAAACGAGATCGACGCGATCAACGCCATTCGCGCCATTGCCGATGCGCAGTTCGATTACGCGAGCGAGCCGCGCAACGGCAAGTTCACGCAATATGCACGCAAGTTCCTGAGCGGACCCGGTCATCACGACGGCCTGTATTGGCAAACCAAGGCGGGCGAGCCCGACAGCCCGCTCGGACCGCTCGCCGCGCGCGCGACGCAGGAAGGGTACGGCAAGAACACGCCGTACCACGGCTATCGCTTCCGCATCCTCACCGAGCAGGGCCCGAACGCCAAGGGCGGCGCGCGCAAGTACATCGTGCGCGGACAGATGATCGGCGGCTTCGGAGTGCTCGCGTATCCCGCGGTCTATGAAGACACGGGAATCATGACGTTCATCATCAACCAGGATGGCGTCGTGTATCAGAAGGACATCGGTCGCCATACCGGGGAGCTCGCGCCCAAGATCAAGCTCTTCGACCCCGATTCGACGTGGACGCAGGTCAAGCCCTGACCGTCGACAGCGGGCCGTCACCGGCCCAAAACCCATCAGACAGGAGTGAAACGATGAACAAGTTCTGGATACTGGCCGGCGCCGTCGCGTTTGCCGCCACCACCGCCCAAGCCCAGACCGGTGGCGCGGTCGTCACCACGGCCCCCGGCATGGCGGGCGGCGCACAGGTCGTCGAAGTGCATGCCACGATCAAGGCGATCGACCACAAGACGCGCCAGGTGACGCTGGTAGGCGAGGAAGGCCGCGAGATCGCCATCACCGCAGGTCCCGAGGTGAAGAATTTCGCGCACATGAAGGTCGGCGATCACGTCACGGCGCGCTACACCGAGGCGCTGACGCTCGAGCTGCACAAGGGCAGCACTGCCCCCGTGGCCCGTGCCGAGCACGAGAGCGCGATGTCGGCGAAGCCCGGCGAGAAGCCGGCGGCGGTGACGGGCCGCAAGGTCACGATCATGGCCGAAGTGATGGCGGTCGATGCCGACAAGCACACGGTGACGCTGCGCGGCCCGAGGCGCACGGTGACGCTGCCGGTGCAGGATCCGGAGCAGCTGAAGCTGATCGCCAAGGGCGATCGCGTGCAGGCGACCTATGTCGAGGCCGTGGCGATCGCGGTGACCCCGGACAAGCCCGCGAAGTGAGCTTGGCGGCGCGCGCAAAGCGCGCGCGCGGCGGCGGCGGCGCTTCGTTGTAATCTCCGGTGAAACCCCGCCGAGGATTGCCGATGACCGCCACTGCCCTTGCCCGACCCGCCGTCCGCAACACGCCGCCGTTTCGCGCCGATCACGTCGGCAGCTTCCTGCGCCCGAAAAAGCTGCTCGACGCGCGCGAGCAGCACAAGGCCGGGACGCTGTCGGCCGAAGCGCTGCGTGACGCCGAGGACGCGGCGATCCGCGACATCGTCCGCTACCAGCAGAATCTGGGCCTGCGCGGCATCACCGACGGCGAGTTCCGTCGTACGTACTTTCACATCGACTTCCTGACGCAGCTCTCCGGCGTCACCACCAAGGGCGGCATCAACGTCGCCTTTCACAGCGCCTCGGGCGACATCGATTTCGCGCCGCCGGTGATGCAGGTCAGCGCGAAAGTGCGCCATGCCAAGCCCATCCAGCGCGCGGACTTCGAGTTCCTGCGCTCGGTGGTCACGCGCACGCCGAAGGTCAGCATTCCCTCGCCGACGATGCTGCACTTCCGCGGCGGGCGCGGCGCGATCAGCAAGGAAGCCTATCCCGATCTCGAAGCGTTCTACGCCGACGTCGCCAAGGCCTACCAGGACGAGATCGCCGATCTCGCCGCCGCCGGCTGCACCTACCTGCAGCTCGACGACACCAATCTCGCGTACCTGTGCGACGCCAAGATGCGCGAAGGCGCACGCGCGCGCGGCGACGATCCCGACGAGCTGCCGCGGCGCTATGCGCGGCTCATCAATGCCGCGATCGCCAGGAAGCCCGCCGACATGACGGTGTGCGTGCACCTGTGCCGCGGCAACTTCAAGAGCGCATGGGCGGCGGAGGGCGGTTACGAGCCCGTCGCCGAGGTGCTGTTCAACGAGCTCGGCGTCGACGGCTACTTCCTCGAGTACGACGACGCGCGGTCCGGCGACTTCGCGCCGCTGCGGCATGTGCCGAAGGGCAAGACGGTGGTGCTGGGCCTCGTCAGCACGAAGGTGGGAACGCTCGAGCACAAGGACGACCTCAAGCGCCGGGTCGACATGGCGGCGAAGCTCGTGCCGCTCGAGCAGCTCTGCCTGTCTCCGCAATGCGGTTTTTCGAGCACCGTGCACGGCAACGACATCGCCACCGAATCGCAGACCGCCAAGCTCGCGCTGGTGGTGGAGACGGCACGCGACATCTGGGGCGGCGTCTAGCGCGATCGCGCTGCGAGCGCGCGTCCGGCGGCGCGCAGCGCCGACAGCATTTCCTCGAACGCCGCGCTGGGCGGGTGATCGGTGCGCGTGATGACGCCTACCGGACCCGACGGCAACGGCAACGGCACGCTCAGCACCGCGAGCGCAGCGGCGCGCGCATAGTGCCGCGCGACGTTCCTGGGCATCACCCCGAGCATGTCCGATTCCTGAAGCAGCGTGGTATTGGCGAGGTAGGACGTCGACTCGATGAGCTGGCGCGGCGGGTCGACGCCACCGCGCTGAAATGCCGCGTCGATGCGCTGGCGGAACGCGGCCTCGGGCGGCGGCAGCACCCAGCTCTCGCGGGCGAGGTCGACGAGCGCGAGGTTGCGCCGGCGCCGCAGCGGATGACCGCGGCGCGCGACCACCGCCATCGGTTCGTCGTAGCAGTGGGTGAAGTGCAGGCCGGTCGTCGCGAAGTCCGACGTCAGCCGGCCGACGACGAGGTCGAGCTCGCCGCGCGCGAGTCGCGGCAGCAGCGCGCCGAGGTTGCCCTCCTGGAGCTGCACGGTGACGCGCGGGTTGCGGCGCTTGAAGGCGAGGAGTGCCCGCGGCAGCAGCAGCGGCGCCGCGACCAGCAGCATGCCGATCGCGAGCTTGCCGGTGGCACCCGCCTTGAGTGCCGTCATTTCGTCGCGCGCGTGGTCGAGCGTGCCGAGCACGGCCCGCGCATGACGCGCCAGGCTCTCGCCATGCGGCGTCGGAATGATTCCGCGCGTGCTGCGCTCGAAGAGCCGCACCTCGAGCAGGTGCTCGAGCTCGGCCAGCAGCTTGGTCGCCGCCGGCTGAGTCATGCGCAGACGCGCCGCCGCCTTGTGGATGCTGCGGGCCTCTTCCACGGCGGCGACGAGCTGGATGTGACGCATCTTCAGGCGCGAGCGCAGGAACCAGCCCGGCGGGGAGAAATCGGCCATCGCGCGAACTCTATCGGAGGGGATGCCAAAAATGGCATGAATGGAGCCGATTATTTCATTAACCGGCACGCCGCGACCGGGCCTACACTGCGATCCGTGAACGAAGGACTGTCCGCGCGCAAGTCGCGCGGCGCGCGTGCGCCGGCGGACGCGGCAGGCGCGCGCAAACCTCGACGGCGTGCCGCGGCGCCACCACCCGCAGGAGGAGCGATGTTTTTCCGATGGATGAAGCTCATGCTCGTCGCGCTGGCGCTCGCCGCCGGCCCGGCGGCAGCCCAGGACACCGTGAAGATCGGGCTGATCCTGCCGATGACCGGGCCATTCGCCTCGACCGGCCGCCAGATCGACGGTGCCGTCAAGCTGTGGATGCAGCAGCACGGCACGACCGTCGCCGGCAAGAAAATCGAAGTGATCCTCAAGGACGATGCCGGCACGCCGGACACGACGCGCCGCCTCGCGCAGGAGCTGGTCGTCAACGACAAGGTCAACATCCTCGCCGGGTTCGGGCTGACGCCACTGGCGCTCGCCACCGTGCCGATCGCGACGCAGGCCAAGGTCCCCGAGCTGGTCATGGCCGCGGCCACGTCGTCGATCACCGAGAAGTCGCCGTTCGTCATTCGCGCGGGCTTCACGCTGCCGCAGGTGACGACGCCGCTCGCCGACTGGGCGGCCAAGAATGGCATCAAGAAGGTCGTGACCCTGGTCACCGACTACGGCCCGGGCATCGATGCGGAGACCGCGTTCAAGCAGCGCTTCGGTGAGGCCGGCGGCCAGGTCGTCGACGCGATCCGCGTGCCGCTCAAGAATCCCGACTTCGCGCCGTACCTGCAGAAGGTCAGCGATCTCAAGCCCGACGCGGTGTTCGTGTTCGTGCCCTCGGGCGTCGGCTCGGTATTCATGAAGCAGTTTGCGGAGCGTGGCCTCGACAAGAGCGGCATCCGGCTGATCGGCACCGGCGACGTCGTCGACGACGACATCCTCAACGACATGGGCGACGTCGCGCTCGGCGTCATCACGTCGTTCCATTATTCGGCGGCCCACCCGTCGGCCGAGAACAAAGCCTACGTCGAGGCGTTCAGGAAGCTCAACGGCATTCGCCCCAACTTCCACTCGCTGGGCGGCTACGACGGCATGCGCATGATCTACACCGCGCTCGAGAAGACCAAGGGCGGCACCGACGGCGAGGCGCTGATGAAGGCGATGGAAGGCCAGTCGTTCGAGAGCCCGCGCGGGCCGGTGACCATCGATCCCGCGACGCGCGACCCGATCCAGAACGTCTACATGCGCAAGGTGGAGAGGGTGAACGGCGAGCTCTACAGCGTCGAGTTCGCGACGATCCCGAACGTCAAGGATCCGATGCACAAATGACGGCTTGCGATCGAGCGTCGGCGTCGCCGACGCTCATCGCGCGCTGCGTCGCGTCGCACGAAGGCGTCGTGCGCATGGGATGCGGCAGCGCAGGGTCCCGTCGGCGATGATCCGGCTTGCCCGATGCACGCCGACATGCCTGCCGCCGAGTGCACCGCGTGCAATGACGCCGCGACCGAATCCATGCTGACCATCCTCTTCGACGGCGTCGCCTACGGAATGCTGCTGTTCCTGATCGCGAGCGGGCTCGCGGTCACGCTGGGGTTGATGAACTTCGTCAACCTTGCGCATGGCGCGTTCGCGATGGCCGGCGGCTACCTCGCGTCGGTGCTGTCCAACCGGATGGGCGTGCCCTTCCTCGCGACGCTGCCGCTCGCGTTCCTGTTCGCGGCCGCACTTGGTGCGCTGCTCGAGCCGACGCTATACCGGCGCCTGTACGGCCGCCCGCACCTCGACCAGGTGTTGTTCTCCATCGGCCTCGTGTTCATGGCGGTCGCCGCGACCGACTACGCGTTCGGCGCAACCCAGGTCTTCGTCAAGCTGCCGCCCTGGCTGCTGGCGCGATTCGAATGGCATGGCGTCGGCATCGGCGTGTATCGGCTGTTCATCATCGCGCTGTGCGCCGCCGTCACCGTCGCGCTGCAATGGACGCTCGTGCGCACCCGCTTCGGCAGCCAGCTGCGCGCCGCCGTCGACGATCGGCGCACCGCACGCGGCCTGGGCATCCGCGTCAACTTCGTGTTCCTCGCCACGTTCGCTTTCGGCTCCGGCCTCGCGGGTCTCGGCGGTGCGCTCGGCGCGGAGATCCTCGGCCTCGACCCGACGTTTCCGCTGAAGTACATGATCTACTTCCTGCTGGTGGTCGCCGTCGGCGGCACGACGACGATCATCGGGCCCCTGATCGCTTCGCTGGTGCTGGGCATCGCCGATGTCGCCGGCAAGTACTACATCCCCAGCATGGGCGCCTTCATCATCTATGCGGCGATGATCGTGCTGCTGTTCCTGCGGCCGCAGGGACTGTTCGCACGGCCGGTGAGTGTTGCTGCGGCGCCGACCGTCGCACTCGGCGGCGGCCGCGCAGGCGCGCTCGCGCAGGTCGCACGCTGGAAAGGCTACGAATACGCGGTGTGGGCGATCGCGGTCGCCGCGCTCTTCGTGTTCCCGCAGCAGGCGGCGCTGTGGAACGAGATCGCCATCCTGGCGCTCTTCGCCGTGTCGCTCGACCTGATCCTCGGCTACGCCGGCATCGTGTCCCTCGGCCACGCGGCGTGCTTCGGCTTCGGCTGCTACGTCGCCGCGCTCTTCGCCAAATACTGGTTGCACGATCCGCTGGCGGGCCTTGCAGTTGCGCTCGCCGCGGGCGCGACCCTCGGCCTCGCCACCAGCGTGCTGGTGCTGCGCGGATCCGACCTCACGCGTCTCATGGTCACGCTGGGCGTCGCGTCCATCCTCTACGAGCTCGCCAATCGCTTCGATGGCCTGACGGGCGGCGCCGATGGACTGCAAGGCGTGGTGATCGGGCCGCTCCTCGGCCAATTCAGCTTCGGCCTGGACGGCAAGGTGGCGGCTGCCTACAGCCTCGCGGTGCTGCTGCTGCTCACGCTGGCGGCGCGCCGGATCGCATTCTCGCCATTCGGCTATTCGCTGCGCGCGATCCGCGACAACCGCCTGCGCGCACAGGCGATCGGCATCGATGCCCGGCGGGATCTCGCGATCGTCTACACCATTGCCGGCGCGATGGCGGCGGCGGCGGGGGCGTTGCTGGCGCAGACGACGGCGTTCGCCTCGCTCGATGTGCTGGGCTTCGACCGCTCGGCCGACGTGATGCTGGCGCTGGTGATCGGCGGGACCGGTTACCTCTACGGCGGCATCATCGGTGCCGTGGTGTTCCGCGTGATGCAGAACGTGCTCTCCGCGTGGACGCCGCAGTACTGGCAGTTCTGGCTCGGCCTCGTGCTGGTGGCCATCGTGCTGGTGGGCCACGATCGGATGGTTGCGCCGATGCGCCGCCTGCGCGACAGCTGGGCGCGTCGAGTCCCCAGGTCCGCGGAGAGCCGCGCATGAATGCCACGGCGAGCGAGCGCGCCGTGAGCCCGGCGCTGGCGACGCGCGCGCTGTGCAAGCAGTTCGGCGGCATCATCGCCACGCGCAGCGTGTCGATCGCGCTTGAACCGGGCGCACGTCGCGCGCTGATCGGCCCGAACGGCGCCGGCAAGACGACGCTCGTCAACCTGCTCACCGGCGCGCTGCCGCCATCGAGCGGTTCGATCGAACTCGACGGCGCCGATGTCACCCGCATGCCGGCTTATCAGCGCGTGCGCCGGGGACTGGCGCGCACGTTCCAGATCAACCAGCTCTTCGCCAGCTTCACGCCCGAAGAGACGATCGCGTTGGCCGTCGCCCGCCGCCGCGGGCTTGCGCGCCGCATGCTGCGCCCGCTCGGCCGCCTGCCCGAGGTGGTCGACGAGACGGCGGAGCTGCTGCGACGCTTCCACCTCGCCGACGTCGCGCATCGCAAGGTTCTGCACCTCGCCTACGGACAACAGCGCCTGGTCGAGATCGCCATTGCAGTGGCCGCGCGCCCGCGCGTGCTGCTGCTCGACGAGCCGATGGCCGGTGTGCCGGCGGGCGAATCGGCGGAAATACTCGACACGCTCGGCGCGCTGCCGGCGGACGTCAGCGTGCTGCTGATCGAGCACGACATGGAACTGGTGTTCCGCTTCGCCACGCACATCACCGTGCTGGTGGACGGCGCGATACTGGTGGAAGGCACCCGCGACGCGGTCGCGCGCGACCCCGCCGTCAAGGCGGCCTATCTCGGCGAGGCGGCGCATGCCTGAGATGCTGCGCGTCGAAGGGCTTACGGCCGGCTACGGTGAGTCGATCGTCATCGAGGACATCGGCTTTGGCATCGACGAGGGGCGTTCGCTGGCGCTGCTCGGACGCAACGGCATGGGCAAGTCCACGCTCCTCACAACGCTCGTCGGCGTCACGCGGCGCCGCGGCGGCCGCATCAGCCTCGGAGGACGGGCCCTCGAGACGCTGCGCCCGGAGCAACGTGCCGCCGCCGGTGTCGGCTGGATACCGCAGGAGCGCAACATCTTCCGTTCACTCACCGTCGAGGAGAACCTGACGGCCGTTGCGCGGGCAGGAACGTGGACGCCGCAGCGGGTCTACGCGATGTTTCCGCGCCTCGCGGACCGCCGCGCCAACCTCGGCACGCAGCTGTCCGGCGGCGAGCAACAGATGCTCGCGATCGGTCGCGCGCTGGTGCTGAACCCGCGGCTGCTGCTGCTCGACGAACCGCTGGAGGGGCTCGCGCCGCTGATCGTCAAGGAACTGCTCGCAGCGCTTGCCCGCATCGTGCGCGACGAAGGGATGTCGGCGATCATCGTCGAGCAGAACCCGTCGCGCATCCTGCCGATCACCGACGACGCCATCGTGCTGGAGCGCGGCCGCGTCGTGCACCGCCAGCGGAGCGCCGCGCTGCTCGCCGACGCCGCCGTGCTCGACCGCCTGATCGCCATCGGCGACGGCGCGATTCACTCGTAAAGGAAACGTCATGGCCAGGATCCTGGGCGCCGTCGCCACCTCGCATACGCCGACGATCGGCTTCGCCTACGACAAGCAGAAGCAGGACGATCCGGTGTGGGCGCCGATCTTCGCGGCCTACGCTCCGATTCAGCGCTGGCTCGCGGACAAGAAGCCCGACGTGCTGTTCCTGGTCTACAACGACCACATCACCTCGTTCTTCTTCGATCACTATTCGGCGTTCGCGCTGGGGATCGGCGACGCCTGGGAGGTCGCTGACGAGGGCGGCGGCGCGCGTGCGCTGCCGCCGATCGCCGGCGCACCGGCGCTGGCCGCGCATGTCGCCTCGGTGCTGATGGCGCAAGAGTTCGACCTCTCGGTATTCCAGCAACGACCGCTCGACCACGGTTGCTTCTCGCCGCTGTCGATGATGCTGCCGCACGCGCCCGCGTGGCCCTGCGCGCTGCTGCCGCTGCAGGTTGGCGTGCTGCAATTCCCGATTCCGACGGCACGCCGATGCTTCCGGCTGGGCCAGGCGCTGCGCGGCGCGATCGAGAGTTTCGCCGAGGACATCGGCGTCGTGCTGGTCGCCACCGGCGGACTGTCGCACCAGGTGCACGGTGAGCGCGCCGGATTCAACAATACCGCCTGGGATGCCGAGTTCCTCGACCTCTACGAAAACGATCCCGGCAAGCTCGCGGGGTTGACGCACGCCGAGCTCGCGGAGCGCGGCGGCTTCGAAGGTGCCGAGGTGATCATGTGGCTGATCGTGCGCGGCGCGATGACGCCGAAGATCCGCTGCCTGCATCGCAGCTACTACCTGCCATCGATGACGGGCATCGCCACGGCGATCTACGAGGACGTCGATGCAACGCGCGACGAGGCGGCGTTGGCGCACACGCGTGCCGAGGGCGAACGCCAGCTCGCGGGCGTCGAGCGCCTGCCCGGCACCTATCCCTTCGACTATGCGCGCAGCCGGAAGGCTTACCGGCTGAACGACTTCCTGCACCGCATGGTCGATCCGGCGCACCGCGCACGATTCCTCGCCGATCCGGAAGGCTCGTTCGACGCCGCGCAGCTGACCGCAACCGAACGCGATCTGGTGCGACGCCGCGACTGGCGCGGCCTGATCCACTACGGCGCGATCTTCTTCATGCTGGAGAAACTCGGCGCGGTGGTCGGCGTGTCGAACCTGCACATCTACGCCGCGATGCGCGGCGAGACGCTCGAGGCATTCCAGAAGACGCGCAACGCGCCCGGCGCGCTGTACTCGGTGGCCGCCGCCAGCGCCAAGGAGTCGGCGTGGGAACGCAAGGACACGCGATGACGGACGACGACGTGATCGCGCTGCCGGCGCCCGACGCGATGCACGTGGCGCTGATCGGATATGGCGAAGTCGGTGGCATTTTCGGCCGCGCGCTGGTCGCGCGCGGCGTGGTGAGCGTGGCCGCCTACGACAACCTCGCCGGCGATGCGGCACAGTTTGCCGCACTGCGCGCGAACGCGAAAGCGGCGGGCATCCTGCTGCGCGACAGCGCGGCCGCCGCCGTGGCGAATGCCGATGTCGTGATCTCCGCGGTCACCGCGAGCAACACGCGCGACGCGGTCGACAGCGCCGCGCCGTCGCTGCGCCGCGGCGCGTTTCTGCTCGACGTCAACTCGGCGTCCCCGCGGGTCAAGAGCGAGTGCGGCGCGGTCGTCGCACAGGCCGGCGGCCGCTATGTCGAGGCGGCGGTGATGACGTCGGTGCCGCCGTACGGCATCGCCGTGCCGATGCTCCTCGGCGGGCCCCACGCCGCGGCGCTCGCGCCCGCGCTGTCGTCGCTGGGTTTTGCCGTCGAGGTCGTGGCGGAAACGTACGGAGTCGCCTCCGCGATCAAGATGTGCCGCAGCGTGATCATCAAGGGCATGGAAGCATTGGTGATCGAGAGCTACGTGACCGCGCGCCGCTACGGCGTCGAGCAGCCGGTGCTGGCGTCGCTGGCGGAGACGTTTCCGGGGATGGACTGGGAGCGCAACGGCGATTACTTCTTCAGCCGCGTGATCCGGCATGGCAAACGGCGAGCCGAGGAGATGCGCGAAGCCGCGGCGACGGTGCGCGAGGCGGGCCTCGAGCCGTTGATGACGGCTGCCATCGCCGAGCGTCAGCAGTGGCTGGCCGATCTCGCGCGTGCCGGCGTCTTCCGCGACGCGGCCGGCGAGGAGCCCTGGCGCCAGGTGGTCGAGCGCATCACGCGCGATACGCCCGCGCGCGCCGCGCCCATGGTTACTGCCGAACCCGCGCGGGGTGCTGAGGTGGACGGCACTTCGGCACATGCGAGCGCCGTGCGTCCGGGCGACCGTGCAGGAGCGAGCGGGAGCGCGGCGCGATGATCATCGACATTCACGGCCATTACACGACGGCGCCCGAAGCCCTCGAGAAGTGGCGCGCCCGCCAGGTCGCCGCCATCGGCCACCCGGCCGAGGCGCCGAGGGCCTCCGAGCTTCGCATCGACGACGACGCGATCCGCACGTCGATCGAGGCCAACCAGCTGCGCCTGATGAACGAGCGCGGCATCGACGTCACGGTGTTCAGCCCGCGCGCGAGCTTCATGGCGCATCACATCGGCGATTTCGCGGTGTCGAGTACGTGGGCCGCGATCTGCAACGAGCTGTGCCATCGCGTGAGCGAGCTGTTTCCCGGACGCTTCGTGCCGGCGGCAATGCTGCCGCAAAGCCCAGGTGTGGCGATCGACACGTGCATTCCGGAGCTCATCCGATGCGTCGAGCGCTACAGGGCCGTCGCGGTCAATCTCAATCCCGACCCGTCCGGCGGCCATTGGACCAGCCCGCCGCTGACCGACCGCAGCTGGTTCCCGCTGTACGAGAAGCTGTGCGAGTACGACGTGCCGGCGATGGTCCACGTCAGCACGAGCTGCAATCCCGCATTCCACACGACGGGAGCGCACTACATCAATGCCGACACCACGGCGTTCATGCAGCTCGTGCAGGGCGACCTGTTCCGCGACTTCCCGACGCTGAAGATCGTGATTCCGCATGGCGGTGGCGCGGCACCCTACCACTGGGGCCGCTACCGCGGCCTTGCACAGGACATGCAGAAGCCGCCGCTCGTCGAGCACGTCCTGCGCAACGTGTATTTCGACACCTGCGTCTATCACCAGCCGGGCATCGACCTGTTGACCCGCGTCATCCCGGTGGACAACGTGCTGTTCGCGAGCGAGATGTTCGGCGCGGTGCGCGGCATCGATCCCGAGACCGGTCGCGCGTTCGACGACACGCGCCGCTACATCGAGGCGCGATCGGCGCTGTCGGCGGCCGAGCGCCACCAGATCTTCGAAGGCAACGCGCGGCGCGTCTACCCGCGCCTCGATGCAATGCTGAAATCGAAAGGATCCTGATCGTGTTCGAGCTTGGTGTGGTCCACCGCAACATCGCGCGCGTCGATCGCGCCGTGGTCGCCGACGCGGCGCGGCTCGGCACCGCCACCCTTCACGAAGCCCAGGGGCGTACCGGTCTGCTGCAGTCGTACATGCGACCGGTGTACACGGGAGCGCGCGCTGCGGGTCCCGCCGTTACCGTGCTCCTGCACCCCGGCGACAACTGGATGCTGCACGTGGTGGCCGAGCAGATCCGCGAAGGCGACGTCGTCGTCGCCGCGATCACCGCCCCGTGCACCGACGGCTATTTCGGCGATCTCCTCGCCACCAGCTTCAAGGCGCGCGGCGCGGCAGGGCTGATCATCGACGGCGGGGTGCGCGACTCGGCGGTGCTGGCCGAGATGCAGTTTCCGGTGTGGAGCCGCGCAATTTCCGCCAAGGGCACGGTCAAGGCCACGCTGGGCTCGGTCAACGTCCCGGTCGTGTGCGCGGGGGCGCTGATCACGCCCGGCGATCTCGTCGTCGGCGACGACGACGGCGTGGTCGTCGTGCCGCGCGCAAGGGCGGTCGACGTGCGCGCAGCCGCGCTCGCGCGCGAGGCCAACGAGGAGGCAAAGCGCGCGAAGCTCGCGTCCGGCGTGCTCGGCCTCGACCTGTACGCCATGCGCGAGCCGCTGCAGAAGGCGGGCCTCAAGTACGTTGACTGAGCGCGCGCAAACAGCGCCCCGGGAAGCGCGCCCCGACGTCCCGCGCGTCGCCGGGCTTTCGTCGATGGCCGTGAGCCGGCTGCTGGCAGAGCTCGCGCCGGCCTGCGATGCGCGGTTGGGCGTGCACGTCGACGTCAAATCGGTGGGTGGCGTGGACGCCGCGCGCCGCGTCGCCGAGGGAGAGGTGCTCGATTTCGTCGTGCTGGCCGAGACCGCGATGGATCGGCTCGCCGAAGCCCTCCGCATTGATCCTGCGACGCGCATGCCCATCGCACGCGCCGCGATGGCGCTGGCCGTGGCACCCGGGATGACGCCGCCCCGCATCGAGACCGCCGAGGCGGTGCGTGGGGCCGTGCTCGCGGCGGGCCGCGTCGCCTATTCGACGGGGCCGAGTGGCCGGCATTTGCTGGAACTGCTCGATCGATGGGCGATCGCCGGGCGCATGGCGCCGCGACTCGTCCTCGCACCGCCAGGCACCAGCGTGGCGAGCCTGCTCGCCCGCGGCGACGCCGAGATCGGTTTTCAGCAGATGAGCGAGCTGATCGGCGTGGCTGGCATCGCGATCGCAGGGCAATTGCCCGCCGATGTCGCGATGATCACGGTCTTCGAAGGCGCGGTGTGCGCCACGTCGCGCCAGCCCGGGCGCGTGCGCGACGTGCTGGAATTCCTGGGCTCGATGGAGCACGCCGCGCCCAGGGCACGGCATGGATTTCAGCCGTAGCGTCGCCCGTCAGAACGGAATGTCGTCGTCGAAGTCGTCGACACCCTTCTTGGCGCCGCCACCACCCGCCGGTCGGGCACCGCCGCCTCCGCCACCGCCGCCTGAACCGCTTTCGCGCCGCTGGCCGCCACCCGTCGGGGCGCCCGCGAATTCGGCGTCGCCACCGCTGCCGCCTTCGCGCGCACCGCCGATGAGCTGCATGCGGTCGGCGACGATTTCGGTCGAATATTTCTCGACGCCTTCCTTGTCGGTGTACTTGCGGGTCTGCAGCCGACCCTCAATATAGACGGAGCGGCCTTTTTTCAGATATTCGCCGGCCACCTCGGCCTGACGCCCGAACAGCACGACGCTGTGCCATTCGGTGCGCTCCTGCTTTTCCCCGGCCTTGTCCTTCCACTGCTCGGACGTGGCGATGCGCAGGTTGGTGACGGCGTCGCCGCCCGTCGTGTAGCGGGTTTCGGGATCCCTGCCGAGGTTGCCGAGCAGGATGACTTTGTTGACCGATGCCATGGGTCCGATCTCCAGCGTGGGGCACGGGCGCGCGGCATGGCGGCGCCGGCCCTTCGTTTTGGGCAGTCCGACCTGGCGTCCGGGGCCGCGCCGCCGACCCGCAGGGGCCGTTTTTGCACGCGGCCGTGACGGCCAGGGTGAACGGACGTTCGAAAGAAAGTATAGTAACAGGTTCGCCTCGCCGCACTACGACCGACGGCCGAGGCAGGCAGCCGCTTAGGTATCCACCCGGGCGGCGGGCAACGGACCATCGTGAATTCGGCCGACAGCGGGAACATGGACTCGATACGCATCCGCGGCGCGCGCACGCACAACCTCAAGAACATCAACCTCGACCTGCCGCGCCACCGGCTGATCGTCGTAACCGGCCTGTCGGGCTCGGGCAAGAGCTCCCTCGCGTTCGACACCCTGTACGCCGAGGGCCAGCGTCGCTACGTCGAGTCGCTGTCGGCGTATGCGCGCCAGTTCCTGCAGCTGATGGAGAAGCCCGACGTCGACCTGATCGAGGGGTTGTCGCCGGCGATCAGCATCGAGCAGAAGGCGACGTCGCACAACCCGCGCTCGACGGTGGGCACCGTCACCGAGATCCACGACTATCTGCGTCTGCTGTACGCGCGCGTCGGCGAGCCTTACTGCCCGAATCACCCCGAGCAGAAGCTGACGGCGATGACGATCTCGCAGATGGTCGACTCGACGCTGGCGATGCCGGCCGACACCAAGCTGATGATCCTCGCGCCGATCATCGTCAACCGCAAGGGCGAGCACGTCGAGCTCCTGATCGAGCTGCGCGCGCAGGGCTTCGTGCGCGTGCGCGTCGACGGCAAGGTGTACGAGATCGACGCCGTGCCGAAGCTCAGCAAGAACACCAAGCACACGGTCGAGGTCGTCGTCGACCGCCTCAAGGTGGCCGCCGAGTTCAAGCAACGCCTCGCGGAATCGTTCGAAACTGCGCTGCGCCACGGCGACGGCCGTGCGGTGGTGGTGGAGATGGACTCCGGCGACGAGCATCTCTATTCGGCGAAGTTCGCGTGCCCGATCTGCAACTACTCGCTGGCGGAGCTCGAGCCGCGGCTGTTCTCGTTCAACAATCCGGCGGGTGCGTGCCCGCGCTGCGACGGCCTCGGCGCGATCAGCTTCTTCGACCCGAAGCGTGTCGTCGCCTTTCCGCAATTGTCGCTGGCATCCGGTGCGATCAAGGGCTGGGACCGCCGCAACCAGTTCTACTTCCACCTGCTGCAAAGCCTGTCCAAGCATCTCGCCTTCGACCTCGACCGGCCGTTCGCGCGGCTGCCCGAGCGCGTGCAGCAGGTCGTGCTGTACGGCTCCGGCACCGACAAGATCCCGTTCGTGTACCTGTCCGATCGCGGGCGCGCGGTGACGCGCGAGCACGCATTCGAGGGCATCGTGCCGAACCTCGAGCGCCGCTACCGCGAGACCGACAGCCAGATGGTGCGCGAAGAGCTCGCGAAATATCTCAACAACAAGCCATGTCCCGAGTGCGGCGGCACGCGCCTCAAGCGCGACGCGCGTCACGTCAAGGTCGGCGAGCGCGCGATCTACGAGATCTCCGAGTGGCCGCTGAAGCAGGCGTTCGCGTTCTTCGACGCGCTGCGCCTAGACGGCCAGCGCGCGGCGATCGCCGACAAGATCGTCAAGGAGATCCTGTCGCGGCTCACGTTCCTCAACAACGTCGGACTCGACTACCTGTCGCTCGACCGCTCCGCCGAGACGCTGTCCGGCGGCGAGGCGCAGCGCATCCGCCTCGCGTCGCAGATCGGCTCGGGACTGACCGGCGTGATGTACGTGCTGGACGAGCCGTCGATCGGCCTGCACCAGCGCGACAACGATCGGCTGCTGGCGACGCTGAAGCACCTGCGCGACCTCGGCAACAGCGTGATCGTCGTCGAGCACGATCACGACGCGATCCTCAGCGCCGATTACGTGGTGGACATGGGGCCTGGCGCCGGCGAGCACGGTGGACAGGTCGTCGCGCAAGGCACGCCGGACGACATCCGGCGCGCGCCGCATTCACTTACCGGCCAGTACCTTGCCGGCCATCGCCAGATCCCGATGCCGCCGCTGCGGCACAGGCCCGATCGCGCGAAGATGCTGACCATCACTGGCGCGCGCGGCAACAATCTCGCCGATGTCAGGCTCGAGCTGCCGGTGGGGCTGTTCGTCTGCGTTACCGGCGTGTCGGGCTCGGGCAAGTCGACGCTGGTCAACGACACGCTCTATCACGCGGTCGCGCGCCATCTCTACGACAGCGCCGAAGAGCCCGCGGCGTACGCGGAAATCGACGGACTCGAGCATTTCGACAAGGTCATCAGCGTCGATCAGAGCCCGATCGGGCGCACGCCACGCTCGAATCCGGCGACGTACACGGGTCTGTTCACGCCGATCCGCGAGCTCTTCGCGCAGGTGAAGGAGGCACGCGAGCGCGGCTATGGGCCCGGTCGTTTCTCGTTCAACGTCAAGGGCGGGCGCTGCGAGGCGTGCCAGGGCGACGGCCTCATCAAGGTCGAGATGCACTTCCTGCCGGATGTGTACGTGCCATGCGACGTCTGCCACGCGCAGCGCTACAACCGCGAGACGCTGGAGATCCGCTACAAGGGCAAGAACATCCACGAAGTGCTGGCGATGACGGTCGAACAGGCATTCACGTTCTTCGAGCCGGTGCCTTCGGTCGCGCGCAAGCTGGCGACGCTGCTCGACGTCGGGCTGGGCTACATCACGCTGGGCCAGTCGGCGACGACGCTGTCGGGCGGCGAGGCGCAGCGCGTCAAGCTGGCGCTCGAGCTCTCCAAGCGCGACACGGGCCGCACGCTCTACATCCTCGACGAGCCGACCACCGGCCTCCACTTCCACGACATCGAGATGCTGCTCACGGTGCTCCACCGGCTGCGCGACCACGGCAACACGGTGGTGGTCATCGAGCACAACCTCGACGTCATCAAGACGGCCGACTGGATCATCGATCTCGGACCCGAAGGTGGCGCCGGCGGCGGCCGTGTCGTGGCGCAGGGTTCGGCCGACGACGTCGCGCGCAATCCCGCGAGCTTCACCGGGCATTACCTCAAGCCGGTGCTGGATGCGCATGCGCCGCGGGCCCCCACGCCGCGCGCGACGGCGAGCGCCTCGCGGCGCGGCAAGGCTACCGCGTCCTGACCGGGCGGGCTTGACGCCGGTTGTCGCCTCGGGTGCCGATCGCGGTGCGCGTGCGGTCCTTGCGAGCCTGGGCGCCCGGCGACGCGTTGGCCGCCGCGCACGCGACCACGGCGAGCGTGCGGCTGGATGAACCCCTAAATCGACCCTGCGCCGGCAAGAGCGCGCGCACGTGCCATCGCCGCCGCGAAGTCCGCCTGCACGTTGCCGGCGCCGAGCGCCTGACCGAACGCCGAGCGTCGCACCTGTACTTCGGGGTGAGGGTTGAGCGCGCACAGCACCAATGCGCCTCCGCGCGCGACGAGATCGGCGCGCAGCGCTTCCAGCGTCTCCAGCACGGTATTGTCGACGCTGATTGCCTGGTGCATGTCCAGCACGACAAAGCGCTCGGGCACCGCCGCGCGGTCGAAGAGGGGCTCGAGTTTTGCCACCGAGCCGAAGAATAGCGCGCCGAATACGCTGAACGCGGCGATTCCGGCGCCGGCATCGGCGTCCGCGATGCGCTCGATGCGGGTCAGGTCGGAAACGCGATAGATGAAGAACAGGCTGGCCAGCACGAGTCCTATCTCGACGGCCGTCGACAGGTCGAACGCCACCGTGATGGCGAACGTTGACAGCAGCACGACGCGATAGGGGATCGAATAGCGGCGAAGCTCGACGAACGCTTTCCAGTCGCCCATGTTGAGCGCGACCACGATGAGCACGGCGGACAGCGCCGGCAGCGGGATGTAGCGGGCGAGCGGCGCCGCAGCCAGCACGATTGCGAGCAGCGTCAGCGCGTGCACCATGCCGGCGATCGGCGAGCGCGCGCCGGCGCGGACGTTGGTCGCCGTGCGCGCGATCGCGCCGGTCGCCGGAATGCCGCCGAAAAGGGGTGCCGCGATGTTGGCGATGCCCTGCGCTACCAGTTCCTGGTTGGGATCGTGGCGGTCGCCGATCATCGAATCGGCAACGCGCGCCGACAGCAGCGACTCGATCGCGCCAAGCAATGCAATCGTGATCGTCGGCGCGATGAGGTCGCGCAACGTCTGCAGCGAAACAGCGGGCAGCGCGAAGTCGGGGAGTCCGGTGGGAACGCCGCCGAAGCGGGTGCCGATCGTCTCGATCTGCACGCCGGCCAGCGTGCAAGCGAGCGAGACAATCAGCAGCACCACGATCGGGCCTGGAGCCCTGGCAAGCAATCCCGTCGCGCGAGTCGCCGTGTTCGCATAGGCACGGTCGGTATCCGCCCCAGGGCTTGCGGATCGGTCGCCCGCCGCCGCGGCGAGGACGTCGCCGGTAGACCTGACCGACTTCGGCCACGCCAGCAGCGCAACCAGGCATAGCGCACCGATGACGAGCGATGGCACGTTGGCATCGCTCGCGTGCGTGGCGAGAACGCGCAGGCGTGTAAAGAATTCGTCAGGCAGCACCACGGCAAGGCCGAGGAAATCCTTGACCTGCGACAGGAGGATCAGCAGCGCGATGCCGTTGGTGAAGCCGATGACGATGCTCACCGGGATGAAGCGGATCAGTCCGCCAAGGCGAAGCACGCCCATCGCCGCCAGGATCACGCCAGCGGCGAGCGTGCAGATGGCGAGATTGGCGGCACCGTAACGGGCGACGATGCCGTAGACGATGACGATGTACGCACCGGTAGGACCACCGATTTGCACCCTCGAGCCGCCCAGCGCGGAGATCAGGAATCCGGCAACGATCGACGTGTAGATGCCGGCCTGCGGTGTCAGGCCGCTGGCGATGGCGAATGCCATCGCCAGCGGCAGCGCGACGATGCCAACGGTGATGCCGGCCGCCAGGTCGGCGGCTAAGTCAGCCCAGGAATAGCCTTGCCGAAGGCATTCGACGAGCTTGGGGCGAAACGACAATGCCAGCATGATCCCTCCGATTGCATGAATGCGGCGAGCGATGCGCATTGCTCACGGAAGGAGGACCACAATGATGCCGTCGCGAGTCGTGGCGACGTCGTATCGACATCTGCGGGCGTGACGGCGCTACCCGGCGCCGGGCTTGGGGCACGCAGGAACCGGTGAATTCGGATGCGGCGTCCACGTTGTCGTTCACCGGTGCTACTTGACTTTCATGCCCGGCAGCGCGCCGCTGTCGGGTGCCAGCAGGTGGATGCCGGGACCATCGCCGGACGCGGCGAGCACCATACCTTCCGAAACGCCGAACTTCATCTTGCGCGGCGCGAGATTGGCGACCATCGGCGTCAGGCGGCCGACGAGGTCTTCTGGCTTGTAGGCGGACTTGATGCCTGCGAATACGGTCCGCGGACGACCGTCGCCGAGGTCGAGCGTCAGCTTCAACAGCTTGTCGGCACCCACAACCGCTTCGGCGGCGACGATGCGCGCGATACGCAGGTCGATCCTGGCGAACTCGTCGATGGAGATCACCGACGCCGCGTCCTGCGCGGAGGGCGCTTGCCCACCATTCTGGCCGGCGACCGTCCTGGCGGGCCGGGCAGCAGCGTCCGCGGATGCGGCGGCGGGCGATGGATCGGACGCAGGTGCCGCCGCGGGCGGGATCGACCCCGCGATCAGCGCATCGACCTGCTTCGCATCGACGCGCGTCAGCAGGTGCGTGTAGGGATTGATGCGGTCGGCGACGCCTTCGAGGTCCGCCCACAAGAGCTGCGGCGGTATGTTGAAGAGGTCGGCGGCGCGCGTCGCCAGCGTGGGCACGATCGGCGCGAGGTAGTACGACAGCGCACGGAACGCGTTCAGCGCGTCGGTGCAGATGTCCTGCAGCCGCGCCAGCGATTCGGCGTCGTCGCGCCGCGCGAGCTCCCACGGCTTCGCCTGGTCGAAGCGCTCGTTGACGCGGTCCGCGAGGCGCATGACCTCGCGCACCACCTTGCCGAACTCGCGGGCCTCGTAGGCGGCCGCGATCAGCGCGCGCGACGACCACGCGAGCGTCGTCGATCCGGCGCGCTCCTTGAAATGCGCGGCATCGGGACTGCGCAGCGACAGCTCGCCGTTGAAATGGCGCGTGATGAACGTCGCCGCGCGGCTGGCGATGTTGACGTACTTGCCGACGAGGTCGCTGTTGACGCGGGCGACGAAGTCGTCCGGGTTGAAGTCGAGGTCCTCCACCCGGTCATTGAGCTTCGCCGCGAGGTAGTAGCGCAGCCATTCGGCATCGAGACCGAGATCGAGGTAGACCTCGGGCGAAATGCCGGTGCCGCGCGACTTCGACATCTTCTCGTTCTGGAACGTGATGAAGCCATGCACGAAGACGTTGTCGGGGGCCTTGTACGGCTTGCCCGCGAACTCGAGCATCGCCGGCCAGAACAGCGTGTGGAAATACACGATGTCCTTGCCGATGAAGTGATATTGCTCGACGGCCGGGTCCTCGAGGAAACGCGCGAAATCGACCCCCTGCCGCGCGAGATGCGCCTGCAGGCTCGCGAGATAGCCCACCGGCGCGTCCAGCCACACGTAGAAGAATTTGCCGGGCGCGTCGGGTATGGGGATCCCGAAGTACGGCGCGTCGCGCGAGATGTCCCAGTCGTGGAGCTTGCCCTCCTCGAGCCACTCGCGGATCTTGTTCAGCACTTCCGGCTGCAGCGACTGGCCGGGCGAGGGCGCGCTGGTCCATTGGCGCAGGTAGGCGGCGACGGGCGCCGCCGACAGCTGGAAGAACAGGTGCTCGGACTCGCGCAGCACCGGCGTGACGCCGGTCAGCGTCGAGTGCGGGTCGATCAGCTCCGTGGCGTTGTAGGTCGAGCCGCAGTTCTCGCAGGCATCGCCGAACTGGTCCTGGGTGCCGCACACCGGGCACGTGCCCTTGATGTAGCGATCGGGCAGGAACATCGACTTCACCGGATCGTAGAACTGCTCGACCGACTTGCCGTAGATCAGGCCGCGCGCCTTGAGGCGGCGGTAGATGTCCTGCGACAGCGCGACGTTCTCCGCGGAATCGGTCGAATGCCAGAAGTCGAAGCTCAGGTGGAAGCCGGCGAGATGCTTCGGCCGCGTGGCGGCGATGCGCGTCACGAGGGCGCGCGGCGTGACGCCTTCGCTCTCCGCCTTCAGCATGATCGGCGCGCCGTGCGTGTCGTCGGCGCAGACGAAGTGCATCTCGTGGCCCTGCATCCGCTGGAAGCGCACCCAGATGTCGGCCTGGATGTACTCCATGATGTGGCCGATGTGGAACGGACCGTTGGCGTATGGCAGCGCCGTGGTCACGAAGAATTTGCGCGGGGCGGTGGGCATGTTTGTCGCGCGGACTTGCGTCGTCGCGTCGGTGCAGCGTTGTTGCGAAGGCAAATTCTAGCAAATGCCCCGGCGCGTAGAATGTGCGGCGTCCACGACACGCGCCGCGCGCCCGCAACGCCTCTCCATGCCCATTTCCGAAGCCGACGTCCTCGCCACGCTGAAAACGGTCGTCGATCCCAACACCGGCAAGGATTTCGTGAGCGCCAAGGCGATCCGCAAGGTGGCGATCGACGGCGCCAACGTCGACATCGACGTGCAGATCGGCTACCCGGCGAAGAGCCAGCACGAGGCGCTGAAGAAGCTGGTGCGCGACGCGGTGGCGGCGATGCCGGGCGCTGGCCGGGTCAACGTCGACCTGACGCAGAAGATCACCTCGCACTCGGTGCAACGCGGCGTCAAGCTCGTGCCCGGCGTCAAGAACATCATCGCAGTGGCGTCCGGCAAAGGCGGCGTCGGCAAGTCGACCACTGCCGTCAATCTCGCGCTCGCGCTCGCTGCGGAAGGCGCCAATGTCGGCGTGCTCGACGCCGACATCTACGGACCCTCGCAGCCGATGATGCTCGGCATTGCCGGACGACCCGAGTCGAAGGACGGCAAGACGCTGGAGCCGATGGAGGCGTACGGCGTGCAGGCGATGTCGATCGGATTCCTGATCGACACCGACACCCCGATGGTGTGGCGCGGGCCGATGGTGACGCAGGCGCTCGAGCAGCTCCTCAAGGACACCAACTGGCGCGACCTCGACTACCTGATCGTCGACATGCCGCCGGGCACCGGCGACATCCAGCTCACGCTGTCGCAGAAGGTGCCGGTGACGGGCGCCGTGATCGTCACCACGCCGCAGGACATCGCGCTGCTCGACGCCAAGAAGGGCCTCAAGATGTTCGACAAGGTCGGCGTGCCGATCGTCGGCATCGTCGAGAACATGAGCATCCATGTGTGCTCGAATTGCGGCCATGCCGAGCACATCTTCGGCGAAGGCGGCGCCGAGGCGATGTCGCGCGAGTACAACGTGCCGTTCCTCGGCGGCCTGCCGCTCGACATCCGCATCCGCGAGCAGGCCGATTCGGGACGGCCGACGGTGATCGCCGATCCGGACGGCAAGATCGCGGAGATCTATCGCAGCATCGCGCGCAAGACCGCCATCTTCGTGGCGCAGAAGGCGGCCGACTTCTCGGCCAGGTTTCCCAGCATCGTCGTGCAGAACACCTGACGCCAGCCGCGCGGGGAGGCGCCGTGAGCATCAAGTCCGACAAGTGGATCCGCCGCATGGCGGAGACGCAGAAGATGATCGAGCCGTTCGAGCCGGGCCAGGTGCGCACGGTCAACGGCCACAAGATCGTGTCCTACGGCACGTCGAGCTACGGCTACGACATCCGCTGCTCGAACGAATTCAAGATCTTCACCAACATCAACTCGACGATCGTCGATCCCAAGAATTTCGACGAGAAGTCGTTCGTCGACTACGACGGCGACGTGTGCATCATCCCGCCCAACTCGTTCGCGCTCGCACGCACCGTCGAGTACTTCCGCATTCCGCGCAACGTGCTCACGCTGTGCCTCGGCAAATCGACGTATGCCCGCTGCGGCATCATCGTCAACGTCACGCCCTTCGAGCCGGAGTGGGAAGGCTACGTGACGCTGGAATTCTCCAACACCACCCCGCTGCCGGCGAAGATCTACGCCAACGAAGGCGTGGCGCAGGTGATCTTCTTCGAATCGGACGAGGTCTGCGAGACGTCGTACAAGGACCGCGGCGGCAAGTACCAGGGACAGAAGGGCGTCACGCTGCCGAAGACGTGAGCGGCTGCATGCCGTTCAGCTCCGCGCGTCCACGGACGGCGGGGATTTCTCCGATTGGGCGACCGACTGCGGTCCGCCGCCACCCAGCGCGAGGAATAGCCTCGCCGTATCGAGATAGCGTTGCGCCTCCGCGCGCACGTAGCCCAGGCGGGCCTGCTGGAACAACCGCTGCGCGTCGAGCACCTGCAGCACGCCGACATTGCCCTCGTGGTAGCTCATTCGCGTCAGGTCGAGGTTGTCCTGCGCAGCGTCGCGGGCACGCGTCTGCGCGCGCAGCTGCTCCGCGTCGTGATCGAGCGCTTCCAGCGTGTCGGCGACCTGGCCGAATGCGGTCAGCACCGTCGCTTCGTACTGCGCGGCGCGCGCATGCATCGCGGCGACGGCGGCGCGCTGCTCCGCGCGCAGCGTGCCGCCATCGAGCAGGGGCGCCACCAGCGATCCGCCGAGCCCGAACACGTTGCTTGCGCGGTCGAACAGGTGCGCGAAGTCGGTGGCCTGCAAGCCGCCCGTCGCGGCGAGCGTGATCTGCGGATACAGGTCGGACGTCGCGACACCGACCTCGGCGGTCGCGGCATGGAGCTGCGCTTCCGAGGCGAGGATGTCGGGCCGACGGTGCGCGAGCTCCGAAGGCAGCGTCAGCGGCAGGTCGGCGGGCAACGTGATCGCGGCAAGCTCGAACGCCGGCAGTGCAACCGTCGCGGGCGGCTTGCCGACCACGATCGCCAGCGCATTGCGCGACACCGCCAGCTCCTGGCGCAACGGCGGCAGCTGGGTCGCGTCGCTCGCGAGCTGGCTCTCGGCCGTGACGATGTCGAGACGTGACACCGATCCCGCCGCGAATGCCTCGTTGACGAGCTTGAGGTTCTCGCGATCCTGGTCGAGGATCGCTTCCAGCGTGGCGATCTGCGCGCGCGCCGCGGCGATCTGCAGGGCCGCGACGACGGCGTTGCCGCTCACGGCGAGGCGCGCCGCCTCCAGTTGCTGGCGCTGGTAGTCGGCGAGGGCGTAGCGTTCCTCGACGGCGCGCGCGACGCCGCCGGTGAAGTCGAGCGCGTAGCTGATCGTCGCGCCGACCGCGAAATAGGTGAAGGGCGGCGGCTTGGGCGACGAGCCCAGGAATTCGGCACCGTATTTCTGGCGGCCGATGCCACCCGTCGCGCCGACCTGCGGCGCAAGCGTGCCGGCCTTTGCCGCCGCGAGCTCCTCTGTCTGCGTCAGCGTCGCCGCGGCCGCGGCCAGCGTCGGGTTGTGCGCCAGCGCATCGTCAACGACGCGATCGAGTTCCGGCGAGCGGAATGCGCGCCACCAGTCGCGCTGCGGCGAGTGTCCCGGCAGCACGCGTTGCGCGGCGTCGGCGCCCGCGCCGGTTTCGAACGCCGACGGCGACGCGGTGTAGCGATCGGCCGGCGGCGGGGTGGGGCGCTCGAAGTCCGGACCCACCATGCAGCCAGCGGTGGCCAGGCACAGCACGGCGACGCCGACGCGGGGGACGCACGCCCTCATTCGATCACCACCGGCTCGCTGTCGCGGCCTTTCTGCGCGCGCGGCGCGCGCAGCAGCAGCACCATCGGCACCGCGCACAGGCTGAGGATCAGCATCAGCTTGAAGTCGTTGTTGTAGGCGAGCATCGCCGCCTGGCCGCTGACCGCGGCATTGGCGGCGGCGAGCCCCGACGTGCTGTCGAGGCCGCCCGGCAACGCCGGCGCGAGGCCGTCGGCGTAGGGCGTGACGTGCTCGGCGATGCGCGCGTGCAGGATCTGCGTGTTGCGGGTGAGCAGGGTGGTGACCGCGGAGATGCCGATGCTGCTGCCGATGTTGCGCACCAGGCTGAACACCGCCGTGCCTTCGTTGCGGAACTGCGGCGCCAGCGTGGCGAAGGTGATCGCCGCCAGCGGCACGAACACGAAGCCGGTGCCGAGCCCCTGCGCGAATCCGGACCAGATGACCGACGCCGTGTCCATCTGCAGGTAGAAGTGGGTCATCTGCCACAGCGAGAATCCGGTCAGCGCGAAGCCCGCGGCGATGATCAGGCGGGTGTCGATCTTGCCCATCAGGCGGCCGACGATGAACATCGCGAGAAACGTGCCCATGCCGCGCGGCGCGGTGACGAAGCCGGTGAGCACGACCGGATAGCCGAGGAGGTCCTGCAACAACGGCGGCAACAGCGCGAGTGTCGCGAACAGCACGACGCCGACGATGAAGATGAACACGTTGCCGGTGACGAAGTTGCGGTCCTTGAACAGGCTCGGGCTCACGAACGGCGCCCTGGTCGTGGTCAGCATGTGCACGATGAAGAGGTAGAAGGCGACGCCGCAGATCACCGCCTCGGCCACGATTTCCGCGGAGTTGAACCAGTCCTTGAGCTGGCCGCGGTCGAGCATCAGCTGCAGCGCGCCGACGCCGATGCTGAGCGCCGCGAAGCCGAAGAAGTCGAACGCCGAGCGGCGGATGCGCGTTTCGGTCATGAACAGCGAGATGCCGAGGAACGACAGGATGCCGAACGGCACGTTGATGTAGAACACCCAGCGCCAGTTGTAGTTCTCGGTCAGCCAGCCGCCGAGCGCGGGGCCGAGGATCGGGCCGACGGTGACGCCCATCACCCAGATCGCCATCGCCCGTGCGTGGTGCGCGGGCGTGTTGATGTCCAGCAGCACCGCCTGCGACATCGGGATCAGCGCCGCCCCGCACAGCCCCTGCACGAGGCGCGCGGCGACGATCTGCGGCAGCGACTGCGCGAGCCCGCACAGTGCCGAGGCCACGGTGAACCCGACGACCGAATACAGGAACACGCGCTTGCGGCCCACCTGTCCGGCGAGCCAGCCGGACAGCGGCGTCATGATCGCCGCGGCGACGATGTACGACGTCAGCACCCACGTCATCTGGTCCTGCGTCGCCGACAGCGAGCCCTGGATGCGCGGCAGCGCGACGTTGGCGATGGTGTTGTCCAGCGCCTGCATGATCGACGCCAGCATCACCGACATCGTGATGAGGCCGCGATGCGGCGCGTCCGCGCCCTGGCCCGGCGCCACGGCGGCGCTCATCGCGCCGGCGCGATGGCGCCGTCGACGGCCGCCGTCGCGCGGCCGAACACGTGGCGCTGGTAGCCGGTGTCGACGCGCACGTCCGCGCTCAGGCCCGCGTGCAGCGCGACGGCCGCGTCGTGGGGATCGAGCGCAATCCGCACCGGCAGACGCTGCACGACCTTGACCCAGTTGCCGGTGGCGTTCTCGGGCGGCAACGCGGAGAATTGCGAGCCCGTTCCCGGGCTCAGGCTCGCGACCTTGCCGGCGAGCGCATGATCGGGATAGCTGTCGACGCGCACCTCCGCCGGTTGCCCGACGCGCATGTGCGCAAGCTGGTCTTCCTTGAAGTTGGCCTCGATCCAGACGTCGCCGGTGGCCACCAGCGCGAACAGCGGATCTGCCGCCTTGACATAGCTGCCGACCTGCAGCCGCTCCACCCGCGTCACCACGCCATCGCCGGGCGCGGTGATCGTCGTGTACGAGAGGTCGAGCCTGGCACGGTCGAGCGCCGCCTGCGCCTGCTGTACCGACGGATGACGGTCCGGTGCGATGTCGGGATTGCCACCGAGGCTGGCCACGACCGCGGCGATCTGCTGCTGCGCGCTCGCCACCTGCGCGTGCGCCTCGTCGAGCGCGTGCGACGCCACGTCGACCTGCGTCTGCGACGCGATTCCGGAGGCGATCAGCCGCTTTTGCCGATCGAATTCCCGCTGGCGATAGGCGAGCGTATCGTTTGCCGAGGTGAGGTCGGACTGCCGGCGTCGGTAGTCGGCCTTCAGCGTGGCGATCTGCAGGCGCGCCGTGGCCAGGCGCGCCGCCGCCTCTTCCACCGCGATGCGGTAAGGCGCGTCGTCGAGGCGGAACAGCACGTCGCCGCGGTGCACCGCCGCGTTGTCGCGCACGTCGAGCTCGCTGACGCGGCCGGCGACGTTGGCGCTGATCGCCACGCGCGCGGACTCGACGTAGGCGTCGTCGGTCGATTCGTAGCGCCCGCCGGTGAGGTAGAGCCAGCCGCCGGCGACCAGGACCACCACCGGGCCGAGGATCATCAAGGGCAGCCGCAGTCGCTGCCGCCAGCCACGCGCGGGAGACGGCGCCACCGGTGGCGTTTCGCCGGTGGCGGATTCGTCCGGGGTCTGGCTCATGCGCGGCCTCGCGTACCGGCGGCCGGGCGCCCGTTGCTGCGGCGGCGCGGCGCGCGTGCCGCCGGCGGCGGCGCAAGCGGGACGTCGGCAGGTTGCGCGGCCAGCGCCGTGGCGTTGTCGTGGATGCGCTCGAGCACGTCCATGAAGACACGTCGCTCACGCGCGCCGACGCCGGCGAAGAGCTCGGCGCGGGTGAGGTCGGACAGCGTCCAGATCGCCTCGACCAGCGGGCGTCCCTTGCCGGTGAGGTAGAGCCGCCGCGCGCGTCGGTCCGCCGGATCGGCGCGGCGCTCGACGAGGCCATCGGCCTCCATGCGATCGAGGATGCGCACCATCGTCATGGGCTCGACATCCGCGAGCTCGGCGAGCCGCGCCTGGCTCACGCCCTCGTTCTTGTCCAGCCGTACGAGCGTGCGGCATTGCGACAGCGTCAGCGACAGCGCGCGCGCGCGCTCCTCGAAGCGCATCACCTGGCGGCGGCTCACGTCCTTCAGCAGGAATCCGATATTGCGCTGGCGATCCATTGGCACGGCGGCCCGGCTCGCGCCGGCATCTGTTATCTTAAGAGATAATAACAAATGATATCAGTTGCGGCAATCGCGCCCCAGGCGGCGGCTGCGCGCGGCCTCCGCCGGCGCCGGGCGAGGACGCAGGCGGCGGCGTGCCGCCGATGCCCCGGCGCGCCGCCAATGCCACGGTGGGCCGCCAATGCCACGGTGGGCCGCACCGGAACGGCGCGCGCGGGGCGCGGCAACGTTCGGTGGCGAGCGCCGGTCGCCGCCGCGGCGTCCGCGCGCGCTGTTGCGAGCGCGCAACGCCGACGCACTTTGCGGCCGTCGGGCAGTCAAACCGCGCACGGCGGCCGGTACCGGCGCAAAATACGCGCCTTCGGGTCCGCCCATTCCCTTGGCGGCCCTCGGCCAGGAGCCAGCAGACGATGAAATTCCGTTTTCCTGTCGTCATCATCGACGAAGATTTCCGCAGCGAGAACACCTCCGGGCTCGGCATCCGCGCGCTGGCCGCGGCGCTGGAGAAGGAAGGCATGGAGGTGCTGGGCGTCACCAGCTACGGCGACCTGTCGCAGTTCGCGCAGCAGCAGTCGCGCGCCTCGGCGTTCATCCTGTCGATCGACGACGAGGAATTCTCGTCGGACCTGCCCGGCGATGCGCCGGTGCTGGTCAACCTGCGCAACTTCATCAGCGAGATCCGCTTCAAGAACTCGGAAATCCCGATCTACCTTTATGGAGAGACGCGCACGTCATCGCACATTCCGAACGACATCCTGCGCGAGCTGCACGGGTTCATCCACATGTTCGAGGACACGCCGGAATTCGTCGCGCGCCACATCATCCGCGAGGCGAAGAGCTACCTCGACAGCCTCGCGCCGCCGTTCTTCCGCGCGCTCGTCCACTACGCGTCGGACGGCTCGTACTCGTGGCATTGCCCCGGCCACTCGGGCGGCGTGGCGTTCCTCAAGAGCCCCGTGGGGCAGATGTTCCACCAGTTCTTCGGCGAGAACCTGCTGCGCGCCGACGTCTGCAACTCGGTCGACGAGCTCGGGCAGCTCCTCGACCATTCGGGTCCCGTGGCCGCCTCCGAGCGCAATGCCGCGCGCATCTTCAACGCCGACGACCTGTTCTTCGTCACCAACGGCACGTCGACGTCGAACAAGATGGTGTGGCACGCCACGGTTGCGCCGGGCGACGTCGTCATCGTCGACCGCAATTGCCACGTATCGATCCTGCACGCGATCACGATGACCGGCGCGATTCCCGTATTCCTGCCGCCGACGCGCAATAATCTTGGAATCATCGGACCGATCCCCAAGGAAGAGTTCCGCTGGGAGAACATCCAGAAAAAAATCCTTGCGCATCCGTTCGCCCGCAGCGTCAAGACCAAGCCGCGCATCCTGACCTTGACGCAGAGCACCTACGACGGGGTGCTGTACAACGTCGACACCATCAAGGATTTGCTGGGCACGCACGTCGACACGCTGCATTTCGACGAAGCCTGGCTGCCGCACGCGGCGTTCCACGAGTTCTACCAGGGCATGCACGCGATCGGCCGCGACCGGCCGCGCTCGAAGGAGGCGCTGATCTTCGCCACGCAATCGACGCACAAGCTGCTGGCCGGCCTGTCGCAGGCGTCGCAGATCCTGGTGCAGGACTCCGAGACGCGGCAGCTCGACAAGCACCGCTTCAACGAGGCGTACCTGATGCACACGTCGACGTCGCCGCAGTACGCGATCATCGCGTCCTGCGACGTGGCCGCGGCGATGATGGAGCCGCCGGGCGGCAACGCGCTGGTCGAGGAGTCGATCAAGGAGGCGCTGGACTTCCGCCGCGCGATGCGCAAGGTCGACGACGAGTACGGCGACTCGTGGTGGTTCAAGGTCTGGGGCCCGAAGGACCTGCCGGCGGAAGGCATCGGCACGCGTGAGGACTGGGTGTTGCGCGCGGGTGAGCGCTGGCATGGGTTCGGCGACCTCGCCGACGGCTTCAACATGCTCGACCCGATCAAGGCGACGGTGCTCACACCCGGCCTGGACGTCGAGGGCGATTTTTCCGACGTGGGCATACCGGCGGCCATCGTCACGCGCTACCTGTCCGAGCATGGCGTGATCGTCGAGAAGACCGGGCTCTACTCGTTCTTCATCATGTTCACGATCGGCATCACCAAGGGCCGCTGGAACACGCTGCTGACCGCGTTGCAGCAGTTCAAGGACGACTACGACAAGAACCAGCCGCTGTGGCGCGTGCTGCCGGAATTCGTGCAGGCGTTTCCGCGCTACGAGAAGACGGGCTTGCGCGAGCTGTGCGACGCGATCCACGGCATCTACAAGGTGAACGACATGGGGCGGCTCACCACCGAGATGTACGTGTCGAACCTCGAGCCGGCGATGAAGCCCGCCGACGCGTTCGCGCGAATGGCGCATCGCGAGATCGAGCGGGTGGAGATCGACGACCTCGAAGGCCGCGTCACCAGCGTGCTGCTGACGCCCTACCCGCCGGGCATTCCGCTGCTCATCCCCGGCGAGCGCTTCAACACGCAGATCGTCAAGTACCTGCAGTTCGCGCGCGACTTCAACGAGCGCTTCCCCGGCTTCGATACCGACATCCACGGCCTCGTCGAGGAGGAGATCGACGGCCGCAAGCGCTATTTCGTCGACTGCGTCGCCGCCGCCCAGGTCATCGCCGCGCCGGTCCCGGAGCGCGTGCGCAGCGTCAAGAAGGCGGGCTCGCAGGCGCCGTAGCCGCGCGGATCGCCGCCAGCGCGTCGGCTTCCGCGTCGAACGCGTGCCCGGCGCCGATCGCCTGCATGTAGCCGCCGCGCTCGAGCACCTCGCGCACGGCCGGCCTCAGCTGCGCCAGCCACAGCGTCGCGCCTTCCTGGCGCAGCGCGTTCGCGCATTCCGACAGCAGCTGACCGCCGGCGACGTCGACGAAATTGACGCCGGACAGCACCAGCAGCACGTGCTTCGCCCGCGGGCGCTCGGCGCGCGCGGCGTCGAAGCGGTCGCGCACGTGATCGGTCGCGCCGAAGAACAGCGAGCCGTCGATGCGCAGGGTCTCCAGCGCATCCTCCGGCAAGCCGGCCGCGGCCGCGGCGCCGTCGACGTGCACCACGCGCGGGCGTGTCGTGCGCTGCAGGTAGACGAAGAACGACGCCAGCACACCCACGAGGATCGCGAACTCGAGCTGCACGGTGAGCGTCGCGATCAGCGTGATCGCCATCACCCAAGCCTCGGCCGTGAGCGTGCGCGAAATGCTGCGGATCGCGGCGACGTCGATCAGTCCCCACGCGACGATGAAGAGCAGGCCCGCCATCGTCGCGAATGGCAGCAGCGCCGCGAACGGCGCGAGCACGAGGAGGAGCACCAGCAGGAACAGGCTCGCGAACACTGCGGCGAGCGGCGTCCGCGCGCCCGCGCTGACGTTGACGCCGATGCGGTTGAACGATCCGGACGACGGGAAGCACGACGTGAACGCGCCGGCGATGTTCGACAGCCCCTGGCCGATGAACTCCTGATTGGCGTCGAGCTTCTGGCCCATCTTGATCGCCACCGCGCGCGCCACCGACACGGCCTGGGCGAGCGCCAGCGCGGCGAGCGCCAGCGCGCCGGGCGCCAGGCGCCGCCAGTCGGCGAAGTCGAACGACGGCAACGACAGCTGCGGGATCGCCGAGGGCAGGGCGCCGATCGTGCGCACGTGAGCGACGCCGAAGCGCGCATACAGCCAGGCCAGCAGCGTGCCCGCCAGCAGCCCGGTGATCATGTACGGGACCTGCGGCAGCAGGCGACGCCCGGCGAAAGCCGCCAGCATCGTCACGAGGCCCACCGACGCGGTGGCGAAATCGATCTCGCGCCATTGCGCCAGCACGCGCACGATCGTTTCCACCATGTCGCTGCTGGCGACGACCGTGAGCCCGAGGAAATTGGCCAGCTGGCCGACGATGATGAGGATGCCGGCGCCGGCGGTGAAGCCGATGATCACCGTGAACGAAATGAAGTTCACCATCGCGCCAAGGCGCGCGAGACCGAGCGCGAGCTGCACCAGCCCGACCATCAGCGTCAATGTCAGAACCAGCGCGATGTACGGAGCGCTGCCCGGCACGGCCAGTGGCGTGACGATTGCGAACACCGCCAGCGAAATCGTATTGGTCGGGCCCGACACCTGGTGCCAGGACGATCCCCAGAGTGCGGCCACGATCGCCGGCACGATGGCGCTGAACAGGCCGTACTGCGGCGGCAGCCCGGCGAGCGTCGCGTACGCGATCGCCTGCGGCAGCACGACGCAGCCGCCGACGAGGCCCGCGAGGAGGTCGGCGCGCAACGTCGCACGGGTCACGCGCGGCAGCCATGCGAAAAACGGCAGGAGGCGCGCGGCGGTGACCGCGCCAATGGGCGAAATGCGGGACAAAGCGGATGGGGACGCGAGAAGTCCCGCTATGATGCCGTCGCGGGCCCTCGATGCGCAACCGTCATCACCCCGTCGCCGGGGCGAACGCACGACGCAGGGTCAGTCGCTCAGGCGGCGACGCGCGACGCCGCGGCCGGCACGATCGACGCGGCGCTCGGTTGCCGCGACGTGCTCGACGCATGCGCGGCGGCAAGCGACGCGATGACGCACGACGCCATGCGCATTTCCATCGAATCGCCGCGTCCCGGCACGACGATCGGCAGCTTCGCGCCGAGCACGATGCCGCAGGCAAGCCCGCGACTGATGCCGGCGAGGCTCTTCGCCACCATCACGGCGGCCTCCAGCGACGGCGCAATCAGGACATCGGCGCCGGCACGACCCGCTCCCGCGCGCTCGTCGAAGCCAAGCGCGACGTCGGGAAGCAGCGGGCCGTCGACGATCGCGCCCGGAAAGGCGCCGTCGACCGCCATCGACTTCAGCGCCGCCGCTTCCGACGTCGACGGCAGCGCGGTCGCCACGACATCCATGCCGGCGAGCAGGGCGACCTGCGGCGCGGCGTTGCCGAGCGCGATCGCGAGGCGGACGGTGTTCTGCACGATGTCGCGCTTCGCCGCGAGGTTGGGGGTCATGTTGAGCAGCGCGTCGGCGACCAGCAGCCAGCGATTGACGCCGGGCAGGTCCAGGAACAGTGCGTGCGACAGCCGTGTGTCGCCGCGCAGGCCGGACTCGGCGGCGGCCACCGGCGCCAGCAGGTCGCGGTCGGACATTGCGCCCTTGATCAGTGCCGCGACCGCGCCGTCCGCAGCGAGGCGCACGCCGCGCTCCGCCGCGGCCACCGGGTCGTCGGCGGTGGCGTCGATCGGCAATCGCGAGATGTCGATGCCGGCGCGATTGGCGGCATCGCGGATGCGCTGCTCGGGCCCTACCAGCGTCGGCGCGAGATAACCGGCGAACGAGCCCGACAGCGCGAGCTGCAGCGATTCGCTGTCGCAGGGGTAGACCATCGCCGCGGCGAGCGCCGGCAACTGCCGCGCGCGCTCGACGAGTTTTTGTACGTGCAGTCGCTGGCTCATCGATCCGAGCGTCGCAAGCCTTCAACGGCTTGTCAACGCACCGCCGACGGAAGGTGCCGCGCGCGGCCCGCATGGAGTGATGCCCCGTTGCTGCGCCGCAACAACCCTCAACTGCGCCCCTTCCACGGCACGACCAGGCGCTCGATGTAGCGCATCAGCAGGTCGAACGCGTAGGCGACGACGCCGATCACGACGATACCCATGATCACGACGTCGGTGCGCAGGAAGTTCGACGCATTGAGCACCATCTGGCCGAGTCCCTCGGTGGCGGCGACCATTTCCGCGGCGACGAGCGTCGTCCAGCCGAAGCCGATCGAGATGCGCATGCCGGTGAAGATCTCCGGCAGCGCGGCGGGCACGATGACGTGCGCGATCACCTGCCATTTCGACGCGCCCATCGAGTACGCGGCATTGATCTGCTCCAGCATGACGCCGCGCACGCCGGCGCGCGCCGCCATCGCCAGCGGCGCGAAGCAGGCGAGGAAGATCAGCACGATCTTGGCCGACTCGTCGATGCCGAACCAGATGACGATCAGCGGCAGGTAGGCGAGCGGCGGCAGCGGCCGGTAGAACTCGATCGGCGGGTCGAGGATGCCGCGGGCGATGCGCGACACGCCCATTGCAATGCCGGCGGGAATGGCCGTCACGCAGGCGAGCAGGAACGCGGCGAACACGCGGTAGAGGCTCGCCCAGAAGTGCTCGGGCAGCGCCTTGCCGCCCTGGATGTCGCCACGCCAGGCGTCGCCGAAGGACTTGATGATCTTTTCCGGCGTCGGCAGAAAAAGGTCGCGGATCCAGCCGAGGTGCGTCGCCACCCACCACAGCGCGAGCAGCGCGATCACCGTGACGACGCTGATCAGCGTGCTCGAACCTTCGCCGGGGATGCTGTAGCCGGTGACCGTGCGCGCGGCTTTCGCCGGTGCCGCAGTCGACGTCGCAGGCGGTGCCGCGGCCGGCGCGGCCGGCGTCATCGCCGTCGCACGCGGATCGGCGGGTGCCGCCGTGGCGGCCGGGCCATGAGGCGTCACGCCACGAGCTCCTCGTCGCGACGCGAGCTGTGGATGACGTTGAGCACTTCCTCGCGCAATGCGATGAACGACGGATCGGACTTGACGGCGCGCGCATCCTTGCACTCGATGAAGCGGCGCGCGAAGTCGAGCTTGTAGCGGTGGGCGATACGGCCTGGCGACGGCGTCATCACCACCAGCTCGGTGGCGAGGAACAGCGCCTCCTCGACGCTGTGGGTGATGAAGAAGAACATCTTGCGCGTCTTCGCCCACAGCTCGAGCATCAGCTCCTGCAGCTGCTCGCGGGTCAGCGCGTCGAGCGCGCCGAACGGCTCGTCCATCAGCATCACTTCCGGGTCGCTGGCGAGCGCGCGCGCGAGGCCGACGCGCTGCTGCATGCCGCCCGAGATCTCGTAGATCGGCGAGGCGGCGAACTTCTCCAGACCGACGAGCTTCAGCTTGTCCAGCGCCGCCGCGCGCCGGGTGGCGCGGTCGACGCCGCGCATGCGCAGACCGAACTCGACGTTGGCGGCGACGTTGAGCCAGGGCATCAGCGCATGTTTCTGGAACACCACGCCGCGGTCGGCCCCGGGACCCGTCACCGGCCGCCCGTCGAGCAGGATGGATCCCGACGAGTACTGCATGAACCCGGCGATGCACGACAGGAGCGTGGTCTTGCCGCAGCCTGACGCGCCGAGGGCGACGACGAAGTCGCCGGGGTCCATCGTGAGGTCGACGTCGGCGAGCGCGTGCACGCTCTTGCCGTGGCGACCGGCGTAATGGACCGACAGATTGCGGATCTCGAGCTTGCTCAAGCGTATGCCTCGTCGCTGCGAGTATGCACGATCAGCGGCGCGCCGGACGCTGCGACACCCGCGCGAGCAGGCACATCGTCATTCCGCGCAGGCGGGAATCCAGCCGTGACATGGCAATCGACAGCACGGGCCCTTTGCAAGGTCGGAACTGGATCCCCGCCTTCGCAGGGATGACCATCGCAGGGTGCCTTTGCACCCTGCAACGTCACTTCATCGCGTCGCGCACGTAGGTCGCGTTCACCGCAGTCGAATAGTCGGGCAGCGTCTTCTCGATCTGCTTTTGCGACAGCTGGAATTCCGCGGTCGCCGCGAGCGCCTTGGCGGCCAGGCCGTTCTTGCCGCCGCTGAGCCACACGTCGTTCTGCTCCTTGAGCGACGGGAACTCGTAGAGCGCCATGCTGGCGGGCACGTCCTCGGGCTTGGCACCCGACCACTTCGCCACCGCCTTCACCTCGGACGACGCCGCGTTCCACTTCGACTTGTTGTCGCGGTAGTGGGCGTCGGCAGCCGCGAGGATCTTGACGAAAGACACGACGAAGTCGTGGTGCGACTTGGCCCAGTCGCGGTTGACGACGTAGCCGTCGAACGTCGCCTTGCCGGTCTCCTTGGCGATCTTGCCGGAGCTGGTGATCACCTTGCCGTCCTTCTTCACTTCGGTCAGCACCGGGTCCCAGATGAAGGTGGCCTGGATGTCGCCGCGCTGCCATGCGGCGCGGATTTCCGGGGGACGCATGTTGAGAATCTGCACGTCCGCAGGATTCACGTGTGCCTGCTCGAGCGCGATCATCACGTCGAAGTGGCTGGTGGAGTTGAAAGGCGTGGCGATCTTCTTGCCCTTGAGGTCGGCCACCGAGTTGATGCCCGAGTTGTTCTTGACGACCAGTGCCTCGGCGTCGCCGATGTTGTCGAGAATCCAGAAGAGCTCCAGCGGTTCGCCACGCGACACCGCGGCGGCGACGCCGGCCGAGCCGACCTCGCCCAACTGCACCGCGCCGGAGGCCAGCGCCTTGATCACCTCGCCCCCGCCGCCGAACTGCTTCCAGTTGATCTTGTAGCCGGTGGCCTTCTCCAGCGCCTTCGAGTCCTGCATCACCCGATACGGATCGAGCATGTCCTGGTAGGCGATCGTCACTTCCTTCTGCGCCAGCGCCGGCGTGGCGGCGGCGATGCCGAGCGCGGCGATGCCGGCGACCACGGTGGTTTTCAGCATGTCACGGACGTTCATCTTGCGTTCCCCTTGCCTTGGATGGATCGGATGCGATCATGAGCAGCGTGGATGCTAGAGCGTGCGCAGCGTGCTGCGCAGGACTTCGGCGATGCGGTCGATATGCGCTTTCTCGGCGATCAGCGGCGGCGCGACCAGCGCGCTGTCGCCGGTGGGCTTGAGATGCAGCCCGTTGTCGAACAGCTTCTTCTGCAGCAGGTGACCGCGCCGGCCGGGAGCCCCGTCGGCCGCGAGATCGATCGTGGCGAACATGCCGTAGCCGCGGATGTCGGTGACGATTGGCAGGTCGCGCAGCGACCAGATCGCGTCGAGGAAGTACGGCGACAGCGCGCGGCCGCGGGCGAACAGGTCGTCGCGGGCATAGATGTCGAGCGTGGCGAGGCCCGCCGCGCAGGCGGCCGGATGCCCGGAATACGTGTAACCGTGGAAGAGCTCGATCGCGCCTTCCTGCGCCGCTCCCATCACCGCGTCGTGAATCTTCGTGGCCACCGCCACGGCGCCCATCGGCTGCGCGGCGTTGGTGATGCCCTTCGCCATCGTCATCATGTCGGGCGTGACGCCGAAGCTTTGCGCGGCGAATGGCTGACCGGTGCGGCCGAAGCCGGTGATCACCTCGTCGAACACGAGCAGGATGCCGTGCGTGTCGCAGATGGCGCGCAGGCGCTCGAGGTAGCCCTTGGGAGGCACCAGACAGCCGGTGGAGCCGGCGATCGGCTCGACGAAACAGGCGGCGATGTTCTCGGCGCCGTAGAGATTGACGAAGCGCGCAAGGTCGTCGGCGAGGTCGGCGCCGTGCTCGCCCTGGCCGCGCACGAAGTAGTTCTCCTTGACGTGCGTGTGGCGCATGTGCGCGACGTGCAGGCCGGGGCCGAATTTGCGCCGGTTGTTGACGATGCCGGACAGCGCCACGCCGCCGAAATTGACGCCGTGGTACGCACGCTCGCGCGACACGAACATCGTGCGCCCCGCCTGGCCGCGCGCCTGGTGATAGGCGAGCGCGATCTTCATCGCCGTGTCGATGGCCTCGGACCCCGAATTGACGAAGAACACGCGCTTGAGGTCGCCGGGGGTCAGCTGGGCGACTCGCTCAGCGAGCGCGAAGCTCTTGGCATGCCCGCGCATGAACGGCGGCACGAAATCGAGCTCGGCGAGCTGCCTGGCCACCGCGTCGGTGATCTCCTTGCGCGCATGGCCGGCGTTGACGCAGAACAGGCCCGACGACGCGTCGATGATCTGCGTGCCGTCCTCGCTCCAGTAGTACATGCCTTCGGCGCGCACGACCATCTTCGGGTCGGATTTGAAGTCGCGATTGGCCGTGAAGGGCATCCAGAACTCGGCCTTGGAGCCGGTGATCGCCGGCGGCGTTGCGTGCACAACGGATTCGGTCTTGCCCATGGTGGCTCCTCGCGGAAAGGCGGTTGCGGGCATTTTACGCGCGTCGCGCGGCAACGGCGATCGGGTGCCGCCGAATGTGCGCGGCCGGGATTCCGGAAAGCGAGAATGTAGCGGGCTTCCGGCTATTTGACGGCGCCGAGCGTGAGTCCCTGCACGACGAAGCGCTGGCCGAAGAACATCAACGCCAATGCCGGCAGCGTCGCGAGGATGGACGCCGCAGCCATCGGCCCGTGCTGCACCTCGTAGTCGTTTGCGAACTTGGCGACCACGACCGGCACCGTCGCATTGGCCTGCGAGGTGAGGTTGAGCGCGATCGTGAACTCGTTCCAGCTGAAGATGAAGGACAGCACGCCGGTGGCGATGAGCCCGGGCACGACGAGCGGCAGCACGACGTACCAGAACGCCGCGAGCGCATGGCAGCCGTCGACCATCGCCGCTTCCTCGATTTCGGGTGGCACCGAGCGGAAGAACGACATCATCAGCCAGAGCGCGACGGGCAGGTTGATCACGACGTGCGTCAGCACCAGCGCGGTGCGGGTGTCGTAGAGACCGAGCTCGCGGAACGCCACGTACCACGGCCCGACCATCGTGATGATCGGGATGACGTGGAACGCCAGCGTCCATACCAGCAGGCCGCGCACCACCCAGCGTGCCCAGGCGAAGCGATGCAGCGAATACGCGGCCAGCGTGGCGACCACCACCACGATCGCCGTGCTTGCCGTCGCCACGGCGAGGCTCGTCGCCAGCGCGTGCACGAAATCCGAGCGCTTGCTTGCGAGCACATCCGTGTAGTTGTCGAGGGTGGGCACGAACGTCCAGGCACCGGTGAGGATGGCGATCGGGCTCTTGAACGAATTGGCCAGGACCCACAGGAACGGGCCGACGACGACCACGATGGACAGCGCGACCAGCGCGATTCCCAGCGCGCGCGTGCGCGCCGCCGGCGTCCACGGCCATGGCGCGGCACGCCGGGCGGAACGGCTCATGGCGTTGCCGCCACCACGAAGCGGCGGCCGGCGCCCAGCAGCGACAGCACCACGACGATCGTCAGCACCGACAGCAGCGCGCCATAGCCGAGCTGGTTCTGCTCGAAGAACACCCGATACAGGTGCAGGCTCACCAGCTCGCTCGACGTGCCAGGACCGCCGCCCGTGAGCAGGTACACCTCGTCGAATGCCTTGAACGCGAGGATCGAACGGAACAGCAGCGCAACGACGAGCGCCGGCTTCAGCAGGGGCAGCTTGATCCTGACCAGCATCTGCCAGCGATTGGCACCGTCGACATGCGCCGCTTCCAGCACGTCGACCGGCAGCGCCTCGACCGCGGCGAACAGGATCAGGAATACGAACGGCACCCAGTGCCAGACGTCGACCAGCACGATCGACCAGAGCGCCAGCGATGTCGACCCGAGCCAGCTCACCGCCGGCACGCCGAGCGCGCCGAGCACCTGGTTGAACAAGCCGAAGTCGTAGTTGTACATCAGCTTGAACATGTTGCCGATGGCCACCGGCGGCACGAGGATCGGCACGATGAGGATCGTGCGCATCAGGCCTTTGCCGCGCGTGAGACCGCCGACCAGCAGGGCGAGCGCCAGGCCCGCTGCCATCTCGATGGCTACGGCGACGACGACGAACAGCAGCGTGTTGACGATCGTCGCCGTAAGTCCGGGATCGCTCGTCAGCGCCGCGAAGTTGCGCCCCGGCGTGAACGCCCAGAGCTCGCGGCCGTTGGCGAACGTGATCGTGGATACGCTCATGCGCAGCAGCGCGAGCGCGGGCAGCACCGTCATCGCTGCCAGCACCAGCACCGCCGGCGCGAGGCTCCAGTACTTGAACGTGCTGCTGAGCACGCCACTCCCGCGCGGATCGCGCAAGCGCATCACGCACCACCTCGATGGGCGCCTGGCGCGCCGCTTCCGGGCGTCATTCCGGCAGCGGTGATCCGAGGCCGGTCCGGCGTCCGTTCTTGGCGAACACGTCGCGAATTTCCTGCGCCGCGAGATTGAGCGCCTTGCCGCTGCTCATCTCGCCGATCACGGCCTGGTTGAGCCGCAGGCCGAGGATCTGCTCGACTTGCGGACCTTCGACATAACCCAGCTCTTGCGTGCCGTGCTTCAGCGTTTCCGCGTAGGCCCGCATCCAGCGATAGGCGGGGTCGCGCGCCAGATCGGAAGCGAGCACGTCGGTACGGTTGGGAATGCCGCCGGCCTTGGCGTACGCATATTGCGCACCGTACGACACGAACCAGCGGGCGAATGCGAGCGCCGCCTTCTTCTGTTCGGCGCTGGCGCCCTTGGCGATCGTGTAGTTCCAGTTGCCGATCACGCCGCCCGGGAAGGCGCCGGCGGGCGCCGGCAGCGGGACCACGTCGAGCTTGCCCACCACCGCGGATTTCTTCGGATCCTCGAGGTTGGACCATGCGGCGAGTACGAGCTGCGCCTGCATCGCCTTGCCGGTGGCAAGGAGCTGGATCACGTCGCCCTGGCCAACCGAGCCCGGATTGGGGGGACCGCACGTCTTGCCGACTTCGATGAACTGGTCGAGCGATGCCTTGTTCGCCGGGCTGTTGATCGTGACCGTGAAATCGCCGTTCTCGGGGTCCTTGGCCACGCTGCCGCCACGCTCGACCATCCATTGCATCCAGTCGTAGCGAATGCCGTTGCCGCGCTCGGCGCGCAACACCGCGCCGTAGCTCGCCGGCGGCTTGGCGATCCTGGCGCACGACGCAAGCACGTCCTCCCATGTCTTCGGCGGCGCGAGCCCGGCGGCCTTCAGCACGTCCGTCCGGTAGTACCAGACCTGGACATTGCCGAGAACGGTGAAGCCCATCAGCTTGCCGCCATCGGCGGTGCGCCAACGCTTCTGCGCGTTCCAGTAACCCGAGTCGCCGTAGCTCAGCACTTCCTTCGGCATCGCGAACGCGGGATCGATGTCCGTGAACGGAGCGACGAAGCCGCCTTCGTACATCTCGATCGTCCATTGCGTATCGAGGAACAGCGCGCCGTAGGTGCCGCCGCCGCTGCGCACGTCGTTGCGCGCCTTGTCGAGCACCCCGGCGAAGGGATTGACGTCGAGCTTCACGACGTTGCCGGTCTGGGCCTCGTACTGCTCGACGAGCTTGGTGAACGACGGCAGCCACGGCGTGGCCGGCACCAGCATCGTCAGCGGCGCCTGCTTGCCGACGTCGGCGAACGGCTGGTCCGCGGCGAGTGCGTGGGATGTCGCGAGCCACGCGAGCGATGCGGCCGCCGCGAGCGTTGCGCCGAATTTGCGGATGCCCGACATGATGGTCTCCTCCTTCATGGTGAATCGCGCGAAGCGCGGCCGTGCTGTATGGCGTATCCAGATCATTCCGGCAGCAGAGGTCCGAGGCCGGTCTTGCGACCGTTCTTGGCGAACAGTTCGTGGATTTCGGCGGCGGCAAGGTTGTCGCCGTTCTCGGGGTCCTTGACCACGGTGCCGCCGAGCTCGACCATCCATTGCATCCAGTCGTCGCGAATGCCGTTGCCGCGGTCACCGCGCAGCACGGCGCCGCAGGTCGCGGGCGGCCTGCTGATCCTGGCACAGGCGGCGAGCACTTCTTCCCACGTCCTGGGCGGCGCCACGCCCGCGGCCTTGAGCACATCGCCGCGGTAGTACCACATCTCGACGTTGCACAGCACGGTGAAGCCTATCAGCTCGCCGCCCTTGGCGGTGCGCCAGCGCTTCCGCGCGTTCCAGTAGCCGGAGTCGCCGTAGCGCAGGACTTGCGGCGGCATCGCGAACGAAGGATCGACATCGGTGAACGGCACGACGTAGCCGCCTTCGTGCATCTCGAGCGTCCATGGCGTGCCGGGCAGCAACGCGCCGTAGGTTCCGCTGCCGCTGCGCACGTCGTTGCGTGCCTTGTCGAGCGCGCCATTGAACGGATTGACGTCGAGCTTCACCACATTGCCGGTCTGCGCTTCGTACTGCTCGACCGGCGTGGTGCAGGCCGGCAGCCAGGGTGTCGCCGGTACCAGCATCGTCAGCGGCGCCTGCCTGCCGACGTCCGCGAACGGCGTGTCGGCTGCGCGCGAGACCGGCAGCAGGACGACGAGCAATGCAGCGATGACTACAGGCGTGCGGAGCATGCGCATGATGTGTCCGATCGGAGCGTGCGAATGCTCAACCCATCGCTTCGCGCGCGGGCTGACCGCGCGTTGCATAGAGGTCGAGCGTCACTTCCCAATCGATGACGCCGACGCGCCGCGCCCAGCGCGTCCACGCGTCCGCCAGATCGGCGACCACGCGCGGCTCGCGCAGCGCGAGGTCGTGCAGCTCGGTGCGGTCCTGCTCGAGGTCGTAGAGCTCCCACGCACCGGGGTAGTCGCGCACGAGCTTCCATCGTCCGCGCCGGATGGCAGCGTTGCCGGTGTGTTCCCAATACTGCGCGTGCGCCTGCACCGTTTCGCCGCGCAGCGCCGGGAGCAGGCTGTGTCCCTCGTGCGCCGCGATCTCCTGGCCGTCGCGTTCCGCAGGATACGCCGCGTGCGCAGCGGCGAGAATCGTGGGAAGGATGTCGGTCAGTTGTCCCGGCACGCGGACGAACGAGCCCTCCGCCAATTCACCCGCCGGCCAGTTGACGATCAGCGGGCAGGCGATGCCGCCTTCGTGCACCCAGCGCTTGTAGTAGCGGAACGGCGTGTTCGACAGGTTGGCCCAGGCACGGCCGTAGCTCGCGTAGGTGTCCTCGCCACCGGGAACGATCGCAGGCTCGTTGC
>DASYSP010000034.1:0-42995 GCA_036003195.1 Casimicrobiaceae bacterium | reverse complement strand
CCAAGAAAAACGGCCCCGATCGGGGCCGTTGCGCAGTGCAAGTGGTGGAGGTGGGCGGAATCGAACCGCCGTCCGGAAGACCTCTACAGTCGGGACTACATGCTTAGCCACGTCATTTGGCTCTCGTCTCCACGACGCCGGCGGGCAGGCTGCGCAGGGACCAGCCACCTATTTTTAGCGCCTCGCCCAAGTGGCCCGGGCGGGCGCGATCACTCAAAAGGTCCTCGCCGTGACTTTTTAGATCACCCGGCCTGAGTGCCGACCGGTGCGAGGTCCGGCGGGGTTAAGCCGCCAGAGCGTAGGTTTCGTCGTTCGCAGTTAAATTTGCGAATTGCTCAGGTTTAACGAGGACAAGCGCCTCGGCATGCCCCGCGCTGCTTCGATACCCCCGTCGAGACCAGTGCACCCCCGAAATCGGAAGCGCCCAAGACCGTAACAGGCCGTAACATGGCTTGAGTGCGCGTGGTGGTATGGTATCACCGGCATCGTCGACGCCGCTGATTCTCCACGCCGGAGATGGGGTCGGCGGCGGTGCAATCAAGACCAACCGGGATCGGATCGCGCCATGCGTACGGCTGTCCCGCTTCTCGCCCTCGGCCTCGCGCTGCCCTCGGCGGCAATCCTCCCGGCGACCGCGCGCGCCGAGGTCCCGGAAGCCGTGGCGCTCGAGCATGCCGACATCAACCGTTTCATGGGCCGCTGGTTCGAGATCGCCCGCCTGCCGAACAGCCAGGAGCGCGACTGCGCGCGTGACGTGATGTCGACGTACGAGCGGCGCAACGAGTCGGCGATCCGCGTGATCAACGTCTGCCGCAACGCCGATGGCGATCTGCAACGCACGCAGGGTGTTGCCCGCATTCGCGACGGACTGTCGCAGGCCAAGCTCGAGTTCCGCTTCGCGCCGCTGGCGCTGGCGTGGCTGCCGTTCCTGTGGGATGACTGGTGGATACTCGAGGTCGCGCCCGAATACTCGTACATGATGGCGGGCGACCCCTCGCACCAGCGGCTGTGGATCTACGCCCGCAACCGCGAACTCGACGATACGACCTACCGCATGCTCGTCGGGCACGCGGCGGCGCAGGGCTACGACATCACGCGCCTCGTGCGCACGCCGCAATCCGCTCCCTGAACCGTTCGCGCGAGCCTCAGGATGGCAGGCCCTGCAGCAGCGAGTTCATGTCTTCGGCGTGCTCCTCCTCCACCGCCAGGATCTGCTCCAGCATGCGTCGGGTCGTGGAATCGCCGGCGCCGATGAAGTTGACCATCTCGCGATAGCTCTCGATGGCGATGCGCTCCGCGATCAGGTCCTCGCGGACCATGTCGCGCAGCGAATTGCCTTCGACGTACTCCGAGTGGCTGCGGGTGGTCAGGCCCTGAGGGTCGAGGTTCGGCTCGCCGCCCAGCTGGACGATCCGATCGGCGATCTCGTCCGCGTGCACCTGCTCCTCGTTGGCGTGCTCGAGGAACTCCTGCTTGACCGCCTCCGACGCCATTCCCTGCGCCATGTAGTAGTGCCGCTTGTAGCGCAGCACGCACACGATCTCGGTGGCGAGCGCCTCGTTGAGGATCTCGACCACCTTGTCGCGGTTGGCCCCGTAGTTGGGCGTCACCGCGCCTTCGTCGATGTGCGCTCGCACGCGCTGGCGCAACGACTTGACGTCGCTCAGGAACGCTCCGGACGGCGTCTGGGTCGCGGGCGTGGTGTTGTTGGAATTGTCGTTGCGGGGCATTGCTTCTCCTATCGATGGTCAGCGTGTTCAGCTCCTTCGCAGGAGGCTCATGACGAACGTGATCGCGGCGATGATGATGAAGATGAAGAACAGGACCTTGGCGATCTCGGCGGCGCCGGCGGCGATGCCGCCGAAACCGAACAGCGCGGCGATCAGCGCGATGATGAAGAATACGACGGCGTAGTGAAGCATGGGTTTCTCCTCGAAGGGTGAGCGGTGATGCGGGCCACGCTCCAACCCGCGTTCCCATGCAATGCAGTTGCCGTGCCTGCGATGTTGCGGCGGCATTGGCGTTGCGATTCAGTGGCTTGCGTGTCGCCATCGGTTGCGGTGAGGGCGGCGGAGGGTGCTGCCGGCACGCACACTTGCAATCGCTGCATTCGCAGTCGGCACGCGTCCTACAGAGCGTTGCGCCGGCGTCCGATGGGGCGCGCGCAGGACGGCTGTTACTCTCGAACGACGGGCCCCACGCGCGATTTCGCGTCGTGCGCGGAGCGTTTCATCCACAAACCCCACGAGGACTTAAAGCATGAAAGCAACCTACGCCATGATGATCGCCGCGTGCGCACTCGCCGCCGGTTGCAACAACCCATCGTCGCCTCCGCCGCCCCCGCCCGCCACCAGCAGCTCGTCGATGACCGCGCCGACCCCCACGCCTCCGCCGCCGCCGGCGACTCCGGCACCGTCGGATTCGTCCACGACGCCACCGACCGCCACGCCGCCGGCCGACACGGCGCCGAAGAAATAAATGAATTCAGCGAACGCACGGACCTCGCCATGAGGCGCATCGTCAACATGGCGCTCGTCGCAGGCGCGGGGTTCGTGCTGAGCTGGCTCGTGCAGTCGCTCGCCGCGGAACGCCGCGAGGTGCGCGGGCGCCGGCACAAGTCGGAGCACAAAGCCGCCGTGTCCGATTGGGAGAACGAGGGAGGCGGCCTCGCACCAGCGCACGAGCCCAAGCATTGAACGTGGCCGCCCGCGGCCCCTCTCGCGAAAACGCGGGCAAAACACTATAGTCCGGGCATGTCCACGCCCGACCGTTCTGCTCGAGCCGGCGCGCGGCAGCCGCGGCTGCCGTTGCGCGTGGCATTCCTCCTCGCCCTCGGCATCATCACGTCGGTCGGCATCCTCGCCTTTTCGGAAATCGGGTCGCGCGAGCTGCAACAGGTGGTCGAGTCGCACACGGCCACCGTCGAGGTGCAAACGTCCATCTACGAGATCGTGAGCCTCGTCACGGATGCCGAGACCGCCGAGCGTGGCTACGTGCTCACCGGCAAGGCCGAATACCTGCAACCCTATAAGGACGCGCGCCCCAAACTCGAGGATCGCTTCCGCCGGCTGACTGCGCTGCTCGCCAAGGAGGGCACCCCGGCACAGCGCGAGCAGCTGAGCCGCATCAATACGCTGGTCGGCAAGAAATTCGGCGAAATCGACGCCACGCTGGCGCTCTATGACCGCAATGGCCGGGACGTCGCTTTCGAGCTGCTCAACACCGGCCTCGGCAAGCAGATGATGGACGACCTGCGCAGCGAGATCGCTCAGCTCGACGCCGAGCAGCGCGCCAGCGTGTCGGCCAGCGACTCGCGCTGGAAGCAGGACATCGACTTCGCGCGCTTCGCCGTGCAATGGCTGACCGCGTGCACGGTCGTGCTGCTGCTCGTGGTGTGGCTGCTGGCGCGCCGCGAAGTCCGCCAGCAGGACGACCGCCGGCGGATGCTCACCACGCAAAGCGAACGCCTCGAACGCGAGGTGCGCGAGCGCACCGGCGAGCTCGCCGAGCTGTCCACCTATCTGCAGACGGTGCGCGAGGAGGAGAAATCGCGGCTGTCACGCGACATCCATGACGAGCTCGGCGGCATCCTCGTCAGCGCCAAGATGGACGTGTCGACGGTGGCCGATGCGCTCGGCACGCGCGATCCGTCGCTGGCGCGCAAGCTCGCACGCGCGCTGTCGACGCTCGACGACGGCGTGTCGCTCAAGCGCCGCATCATCGAGGAGCTGCGCCCCACGCTGCTCGACAACCTCGGGCTCGCCGCCGCCATCGACTGGCAGGTGCACGAGGTCTGCGACCGTGCCGGTCTCAAGTACGAGCTCAACCTCGCCGAGGATGCATCGGACGTGCCGCCGATCGTCGGCATCGCACTGTTCCGCATCGTCCAGGAAGCGCTCACCAACGTCGTCAAGTACGCGGGGGCCCGCACGGTGAACATCGACCTGATCCGCGACGACGAAGGCGTGTCGCTGATCATTGCCGACGACGGCGTGGGACTTCCCGAGCGCGCGTCGCGCGACCGGCTGTCCCACGGCATCGCCGGGATGCGCCAGCGGGTCCGCGCGCTGGCGGGCGAATTCGCGATCCATGGCGAAGCGCGGCGCGGCACGCAGATCGAAGTCCGCATCCCGCTGTCGCGTGACCAGACCCGCGAATCCGAGCAGCGCGCCCCGGCGCCACCGTCGATCGCCGGCGAGCTCGCGGCACCCCCCGTCGTTTCCACCGACCTGGCCTGAGCGTTCGCCGGCGGCGGCCTTCGCTCCCGGCGGCCCCCTCATGCGCATCGTCACGGCCACGCGCTACGTCACGCCGCTGCGCGAGGGCGGCTCGCTGCCGGCGATCGTGGAGGCGGATGACGACGGCCTGTACGTGCTCAAGTTCCGCGGCGCCGGACAGGGTGCGCGCGCGTTGGTGGCCGAGCTCGTCGCCGGCGAGATCGCCCGCGCGCTGGGTCTTGCGGTGCCCGAAATCGTGCTGCTCGACCTCGATGCCGAACTCGCCCGCAGCGAGCCCGACCCCGAGATCCAGGACCTGATCCGGGCGAGCGCCGGGCGCAACCTCGGACTCGACTACCTGCCGGGCTCGACGACGTTCGATCCCGTCGTCGATATCCTCGACGCCGCGCTCGCCGCGTCGATCGTCTGGTTCGACGCCCTCGTCAGCAACGTCGATCGCACGCCGCGCAATACCAACATGCTGATCTGGCACCGCCGCCCATGGCTGATCGACCATGGCGCGGCGTTCTACTTCCACCATGCCGGAGAGGATTTCCTGTCGCGCGCCCGCGAACCGTTCACGCGCATCCGCGAGCACGTGCTGCTGCCGCAGGCCACGGCGCTGGCGGAGGTCGACGACAGGCTGGCAGCGAAGCTGACGGACGCTATCATCGCGCCCATCGTCGCCGCGGTCCCGGGCCCCTGGCTGCATCCGCACGATGCCGCGGCGGCGGACGCCGCGCGCGCCGGGTATCACCGGTATCTGCGCGCACGGCTCGACGCGCCGCGCGCCTTTGTCGAGGAAGCAATCCGTGCCCGCACCCAGCACCTATGACTATGCCGTGATCCGCGTGGTGCCGCGCGTCGAGCGCGAGGAATTCGTCAATGTCGGCGTCGTGGTGTCGTGCGCAGCGCAACGCTTCCTCGAGGCCGCCGTCGAGGTCGACCCCGCGCGCATCGCCTGCTTCGATCCGGATCTCGACCTCGAAGTGCTGCACCGCCATCTCGACAGCATCGTGCGCATCTGCCGCGGCGGGCCGGATGCGGGTCCGATCGGTGCGCTCTCGCCCCAGGAGCGCTTTCGCTGGCTGACGGCGCCGCGCAGCACGATCATCCAGCTGTCGCCGGCGCACACCGGGCACGCACACGATCCGCGGGCGCTGATCGAGCGGCTGCTGGCGCGCATGGTGCGCACGCCGCGCGCAGGCGAAAAAACGGCCGGAACCAATGGTGGTCCGGCCGAAAGTCGCGCCAACCGCAAATAAGGGAGAGATTCCGCGGCGGCGCGCCCCGCTTCGTGGTGCTAGGACTTGCCGTAGTGCATCTTGGCTGCCTTCACGCACTCGTCCTTGGCGTTGCCGGCCATCGCATCGCAGCGTTCCTTGGCGACCTTGTACTCGGCGTCGCGCTTGTCTTCGGCGGCATCCTTGCGCGCGTCGCTGGTCTTCGCCATCGCCGTGGTGTTGGCCTCGGTGGCGACCTTGTCGACCTTGGCGTCGGACTTGCCCTTGACTTCGGCGGCCTTGGCCTGCTTCACGCACACGTCCTTGGCGTTGCCGGAAAGATCGTCACACTTCTCCTTGGCGACCTTGTATTGCGCTTCCACGCGGGCCACGCGCGCGTCGTAGCGCGACGACGCCGTGCCCTTGTAGGCCGCTTCGGCGTCGGCCAGCGCGACGTCGCGCTTGCCCTTGGCCTCTTCCTCGCAGACGTCCTTGGCATTGCCCGACATGCTCTTGCACGCGGCCTTGTCCGAGTCGTAGGTCGACTTGATGGACGACTTCTGCGCGCTGTAGCTGTCCTTCGACATCGTCGACGTCGACGACGCCGCATAACCGGCGCCGGCGAATGCGAGACCGCATCCTGCCAGCAGGCTAATCAGTAATTTGCTCATGGTGATCCTCCTTGATGGTACCGACAGTGAACGGCCTGCGCGCACAGCCGCGCCTGCCCCGTGTGTTAATGATCGCAACTGGCGTGCCAGACATAATTGTTTTCATATTCAATAGGTTATACGACGATTGCGCGATTGGATCGGCACTTCGGGAATGCCGGCCGCGCACATCCTGCAGTGGCGTCGGCAGCCTTCCTACGATCGCTGCTGCGAATGGATGACGGCGGAGCGTCGACGGCGCGTCACGACGGCGGACGCGGACTCGGGCGGGGCTCGTCGTCGCTGAGGAACTCGCTGATTGCCGACAGCGACGCGACGCGGCTGGCGATGGTGCGCACGATCGCGATCAGCGGCGCACCGACCAGGAGTCCCCAACCGCCCCACAACCACCCGAAGAACAGCACCGAGACGAACACGGCCACGGGATTCATCCGCGACGCCCGACCCTGCATCCAGTTCTGCAGGAACAGGCCGAGGCTGAGGGACACAGCCGACGTCGCCAGCAGCAGCATGATCACGACGCCAGCGGACGCGAACTGCAGCACGCCGACCGCAGCGACCAGCACCAGCGCGAACACGATGCCCACGTAAGGGATCGCGTGCAGCACCGCGACGCAGGACGCGAGCAGCGCGGCACGCTCCACGCCGAACGCCGCGAATACGCCCCACAGCACGAAGCCGAGCGCGACGTTGGTGAGCAGCATCACCAGCAGATAGCGCTGCACCTGCACGTCGATCTCGTCCAGGATCTCGACCGTGATGCGGCGCTCCTTCAGCGTGTTGCCGCCGACGCGCAGGAGCTTTCGCCGGAAGGAATTGCCCGCCGCGAGCAGGAACAGCGTGATCGCCAGCGCTACACCCAGCGTGGTGAGTACACCCAGCGCGTTGATGCCGTCGGCGGCGAGGCGGTCGGTGAGGCCGGGCCCGGACACCCGCGGCGGCGCCGGTTCGCCCGAGACTTCGCTGGCGGCCTTTTTCAACTCGTCGGCCGCGGCCTTGACGTGCGTCAACGGCGTGGCATCCGGGCCGTTGGTCAGCGCGCGCAGCTTCAGCCGCACCGAATGCGCCGCCTGCGGCAGGTCGGCGAGCGCGCTCGTGGCCTGGTTGCGCAGCGCGTAGGCGCCGCCGCCGAGCGCGCCCACCAGCGCAACCATCACGATGGCAGCCGCCAGCGGCTCGGGAATCTTCCAGCTCGCCAGCTTGGAGACGATCGGCCGCAGCGCGTACGCGGCCAGGATGCCCACCACCAGCGGTACGAAGAACTCGTGCGCGATCTTGAGCGCGCCGATGCCGGCAACAACCGCCAGCAGGACCAGCGCCACCTCGGCGCGGCGCGCGCGTCGCGTTTGCTCGTTCGATTGTTCCATGGATCGAGGCCGCCGCGCCAATCATCGCGCGCCGGCCCCGATGATGGAAGAAGCTGCGTTCGAAGCTCGGCGTTTACGGCTTGCTCTTGTCCGCGGCCTTCGAAATGGCGTGGCCCGTGGCGGACACGTCCTGGCCGGCGCCTTCCACGGTGTTGCAGGCGGCAAGCAGGCTGGCCAGTGCGGCCGCGAGAGTGATTGCGATGAGGCGGGTCATGACGGTCTCCTTGAGCGTGGAAAATGATCTATCGTGGACAGCAGTCACGCGTTACCCTCCGCAGGCGCCGTGCCAGCAGCACATGCCCGTCGATTCAACGCGTTAGTTTCTGCAACGGCGACGGCGGAGGCGGCTTTGCGAACCGCCGTTGTATCGCTTACATCCGGTGTCAGCGCGCGCCCGCCAGCTCCTCGAGCACATTGCGGACGCGGTCGTACTCGCGCGACTTGTCGAAAAAGTAATCGGCGCCCAACGCGAGGCTGCGATCGCGATACTGTGGAATCGCATAATTCGTGAGCACGATCACCTTGGCGCCCGCCGGACGCACCGGACCGAGCGCCTTCAGCACGCCGAGCCCGGTGCCCTGCTTCAGCTGCAAGTCCAGGATCACCGCATCCCAGCCGCCGCCAGCGAGCGCCGCGACTGCTGCGCGCTCGCTGTCCGCCTGGCCGACGACCTTGATGCGGCCGGTGGCCGTCAGCGACTCGATCAGGCGCTCGCGGATGATCGGCGAGTCCTCGATCAGCACGACGCGCAATTGCTCGCCGGCTACCATCGGCATACCGCGCGGCGCGCGCCTCCACAGGGTGCAACGGCGCGCAAGCGCCCACCGCAAATTGACTGCCGCCGGCGCACGCTCGTCACTCGATCAGGTGATTCTTGATGGCGTAATAGGTCAGATCGGCGTTGGTCTTCATCGCCATCTTCTCCAGCACGCGCGACCGGTAGGTACTGACCGTCTTCACCGACAGGTGCAGCTCCTCGGCGATCTTCGACACCGGCGTGCCGCCCGCGAGCTTGGTGAAGATCTGAAACTCGCGCTGCGACAGCCGCGCATGCAGAGGCGCGTCGGTATCGCCGGACACGCCGTCGGCGAGCACCTGCGCGAGATTGGGACTCACGTACTTGCGCCCGCGCATCGCCGTGCGAATCGCGCCGACCAGCTGCGTCGATGCCGTTTCCTTGTTGACATAGCCGGAGGCGCCGGCACGCAGCAGGTTGACTGCGTACTGCTCCTCGGCGAATCCCGACAGCATCAGCACCGGCAGATCGGGCTTGGCGTGCTTGATCGCCTTCAGCGTATCGATGCCGTTCTTGTCGGGCATCGAGATGTCGAGCAGCACCACGTCGAACTCGCCGGCGCGCACCAGTGAAATGCACTCGTTACCGGTGGCCGCCTCGCCGGCGACTTCCATGTCGATCTGGTCGGCGATGAACTGCTTCAGCCCGGCGCGCACGATGGCGTGATCGTCGGCAATCAGGAGTCGGATCATGGAGTGGGTTCCGGAAGGCGCGGCCGCGCGGCGGGCGAGCTACTGCGCGGTGCTCGTGGAATCCGCGGCGTGATACGCCGCGAGGCGGTTGTACAGCGTCTTCAGGCTGACCCCCAGCATCTCCGCGCACTGCCGCTTGTTGCCGCGACAATGGTCGAGGGTGGCGAAGATCGCCTGGCGCTCCATGTCGGCGAGCTGCGTGCCGACCGCGAACTCGAGCTTGCGGCCGCGGGCTTCCGGGCACGCGAGGCTGCCGAGATTCAATTCGACGGTGTCGTCGGCCATGATGAAAGCGCGGTGCACGGCGTTGCGCAGCTCGCGCACGTTGCCGGGCCACGCGTGGCGGCGAATCGCCTCGACCGCAGTGCGCGACAGGCGCTTCTGCGCATGCGCGGTGGCGTTGAGCTGCTGCAGGAAATGCTCGGCGAGAAGCTCGGCGTCGTCCTCGCGGTCGCGCAGCGGCGGCAGGTGCAGCGGAAACACCGCGAGACGGTACATCAGGTCCTCGCGCAGCGTGTTCTCGCGCACGGCGGCGCCCGGCTCGCGATTGGTCGCGGCCAGCACGCGCACGTCGGCGGTCAGGTCGCGGTCGCCGCCGATGCGCGCGAAGCGGCCGGTTTCGAGCACGCGCAGCAGACGCGCCTGCATCTCCGGCGGCATCTCGGTGATCTCGTCGAGGAACAGCGTGCCGCCACGCGCACGCTCGAAGCAGCCGGCGTGCTGGCGGCTGGCGCCGGTGAACGCGCCCTTCTCGTAACCGAACAGCTCGGCCTCGATCAGGTTTTGCGGAATCGCGCCGCAGTTGATCGCGATGAACGGTCCGCTGCGGCGCGGCGACAGGTCGTGAATCGAGTGCGCGACGAGCTCCTTGCCGCAGCCCGACTCGCCGGTGATGAGCACCGTCGCCTCGGTGGGGGCCACCTTGGCGATCATGGCGAATACGTCCTGCATCGCCGCGGAGTTGCCGTACAGTCGGCCGAAGCGCGCCGGCGCCGGCCGCGACGCGGCGCGCGCGGCGGCGAGAAACGGCAAACTGACAATGTTGTCGCTGCTATGAAGTTCCATGTTCGCGGGGTATCGTTATCGTTGTACGCATCCTAAGGAAGCGCCCCCGTACGCCCCATCGGTGTGCGGCCCAATCGCCTGTAGGTGAGGTCCTACAGGGACTGCCCCCGAAATTACAGCTTCTTGGAGCCCTTGCGCGCAGTCGCATGCGCATACAGCGCGTCGCGGGCGACGCCGGTCACGCGCGCCACGACGTGCGCAGCACGCGCGGGCGGCAACTCGGCAGCGAGGGCGTCCATCCAGCGCAGCGCCGCTGCCACGGCGGCATCGTCGACGGCCCCTCGCGCGGCCACCGGCGCGTCGACGACCAGCACGAACTCTCCGCGGCACCGATTGGGGTCGCCCGCCAGCCACGCCGCGGCGTCGGCCAGCGGCATCGCGGCAATCGTCTCGAAGGCCTTGGTGAGCTCGCGCGCGACCACCAGCGTGCGCGTGCCGTCGAGGGCCGCGGCGAGCGCGTCGATGGTGCGCGCGACACGATGCGGCGCTTCGTAGAACACCAGGGCCGCCGGCAATTCCGCCAGCGTCGCCAGCAGCGCGTCGCGCTCGCCGGCCTTGGCCGGCAGAAAGCCGGCGAAGAAGAAGTGCGCCGCGCCGATCCCGGCGGCCGACAGCGCGGTGACCAATGCCGACGGTCCGGGAATCGGCACCACGCGGTGGCCGGCTTCGCGCACCGCGGCCACCACGCGCGCGCCGGGGTCGCTGATCGCCGGCGTGCCGGCATCGGTGATCAGCGCGACGCTGCGGCCCTGCGCCAGTGCCGCCACGACGTCGGCAGCGCGCGCGGCCTCGTTGTGCGCGTGCAACGCGCGCGGTCGCGTGGCGATGCCATAGTGGGCGAGCAATGTCGCCGACACGCGCGTGTCTTCGGCGTAGATCGCCGACACCGATGCCAGCACGTCGAGCGCGCGCAACGTGATGTCGCGCAGGTGCCCGAGCGGCGTCGCGACCACATATAATGACGGCGCCAGCGCGACCTCGCGTCCGGCCATCGTTGCCGCGCTTCCCGTCTCGCGCTCGTCCAATGCGCCCTCTTCACGCCCGCCGCGTCCCGCCGATCCGCTTCGTGCGGATCCTCGCGACGTTGGCGATCGGCGCGGCGGCCGCATTCTGCGCCGCCCCCGCTGCTGCGGCAAGCGATGACGCGGCCGGGCTGCCGCTGGTCGTCGAAGAGGCGCCCGACGCGACGCCACCGCCGTCCCCTCCGCCGCCGCCTGCCGACGCGGCGGCCGCCGCGGCGCCTGCCACGGTCGCGACGCAGGCGGACATCGCACTGGTGCTGCCGCTCGCCTCGCCAGCCTATGCGCGAGCCGCCGAAGCGGTCCGCGACGGTTTTCTCGACGCCGCCGACGCCGCCGGTGCGCGCAGCCGCGTCAACGTCGTCAGCCACGGCGCCGACGACGTCGTCGCCGCATTCACGCGGGCCCGCGATGCCGGCGCGCACGTGATCGTCGGGCCGCTGGTTCGCGACCATCTCAAGGCGCTGGCGATGGCCGACGTGTCGCTGCCGCCGACGATCGCCCTCAACCAGCTCGACGACGGCACCTCGCTGCCGCCGCTCATCTACACGCTCGCGCTCGCGGTCGAGAGCGACGCGCGGGTGATCGCGCGCCGCGCGCGCGAGGACGGCGCGATGAACGCGTCGGTGATCGAGTCCGACGCCCCGCTGATGAAGCGGTTCGCCGGCGCATTCACCGGCGAATGGCTGCTCGCCGGCGGCAATCCCCCGCGGCGCTTCACGTTCACGCCGACGCCCGACGGCCTGGCGACGCTGCGGCGCGACCTCGCCGGCGCGCCGACCGACGTCGTCGTCATCGCCGTCGAAGGCGGCGACGCAGCGCTGGTGAAGTCCTTCGCCCCGCGCGTCATCACGTACGCCAGCGCGCAGATCAACCAGCGCGCGTCGATCGGCACGCAGCGCGACCTCGACGACACCCGCGTCGTCGACCTGCCGTGGCTCGTCACGCCCAACGCCCCGGCGCTCGCGCGGCTGCCGCACAAGCGCTATTCGAACGTGGCGCTCGATCGCCTGTATGCGCTCGGCATCGACGCCTTCCGTGTCGCCGACGCCTTCCGTGGCGGCGTGCCCGCGCGCTTCGAGCTCGACGGCGCCACCGGGCACCTGGTGCTCGACGAAGGTCGCCAGATCGCGCGCGCAGGCACACTGGCCGTTTTCCACGAAGGCACGCTGGTCCCGCTCGACGCGACGCCATGAACCGCGCACCGGGTGCCGTCGGTGCCGATGCCGAGACGCTCGCCGCGCAGTACCTCGCGGCGCGCGGGCTGACCATCGTCGAGCGCAACGTCAGGACCCGTTTCGGCGAGATCGACCTCGTCGCGCGCGACGGCGCGACGCTCGTGTTCGTCGAGGTGCGGTTGCGTCGCAGTGCCGAATTTGGCGGTGCCGCGGCCTCCATCACCCGGGCCAAGCAGGCACGCCTCGTCGCCGCGGCGCGAATCTACCTCGGGCGCCTGCGCGTCGAGCCGCCGTGCCGGTTCGATGCCGTGCTGTTCGACGCGCTCGACCCCGCGCGCGCGACTTGGCAGCGCGATGTGATCGACACGTCCGAGTAAGCAGCGGCCGCCCTCTCTATAATCCCCCGATGGAAGCCATCAAGCGCGTCAAAGGCCACTTCAGCGACAGCGCCGCACTGCACCAGGAAGCCGCCGAGTCGCTGGCACCGCTGATCGCGCGCGCCGCCAACGTGATGACGGAATGCCTGTTCGGCGACGGCAAAATCCTGGCCTGCGGCAACGGCGGCTCGGCGGCCGACGCGCAGCACTTCGCCGCCGAGCTGGTCGGCCGCTTCGAGCGCGAGCGTCCCGAGCTGCCGGCGATCTCGCTGGCGACGGATACCTCGCTGCTGACTGCAGTGGCCAACGACTACGCCTTCGAGCAGGTGTTCGCGCGGCAAGTGCGCGCCCTCGGCGCCAAGGGCGATGTGCTGCTGGCGATCTCGACCTCGGGCGCCTCGGCGAACGTGGTCGCGGCCGTGCATGCCGCGCGCGAGCGCGACATGCGCGTCGTTGCACTGACGGGCAAGGGCGGCGGGCGCATGGCCGAACTCCTCGTCGAGGGGGATGTCCATGTTTGCGTTCCGCACGCGCGCACGGCGCGCATCCAGGAGATCCACCTGCTCGCGATCCATTGCATGTGCGACATCATCGATCACACGCTGCTCGGCGACGACGACTGACGGCGCCGTGACGCCTTCGGCCTTCACCTTCGCCACCCTCGTCCACGTCCGCCAGGAGAACACCGCATGACATCGCTTCGACTCACCGTGGCTTCGCTCGCCATCGCCCTCGGCGCGGGCTCCGTGCTCTCCGGCTGCGCGCCGCTTGTCGTCGCCGGCGCGGCCGCCGGCACCGCGCTGGTGGTCGCCGACCGGCGCTCCACCGGCGCCCAGCTCGACGACGAGACGATCGAAACCAAGGTCGCGGCCGACGCCCGCGCGCAATGGGGCGATCGCATCCATCTCAACGTCACGAGCTTCAACGGCATCGTGCTGCTCACCGGCGAGGCGCCCGATCGCGCGACCTACGACGCCATCGGCACGCTGGTCAAGGGCATCTACAAGGTGCGCACCGTGCAGAACGAGATGGTGATCGCGCCCAACACGCCGATGTCGTCGCGCACCAACGACACCTACATCACGTCGAAGGTGAAGACGCGCTTCATCGAGGAGAACCGCTTCCCGGCCAACCGCGTCAAGGTCGTCACCGAGCGGCAGGTGGTCTACCTGATGGGCATGGTCACGCACAAGGAAGGCGACGACGCCGCGCAGATCGCGGCCATGACATCCGACGTCGTGCGGGTGGTGAAGGTGTTCGAGTACATCGGCTGATGCTGACGCGCGCGGCCGACAAGATCGCCGGCGAGGGCGATGCCCTGGCGCGCATCGCCGCATTGCCGCGGCCGCTGGTGTTCACCAACGGCGTGTTCGACATCCTGCACCGCGGCCACGTCGCCTACCTCGAGGATGCGCGCAACCTCGGCGCGGCGCTGGTGGCGGCCGTCAACACCGACGATTCGGTGCGCCGCCTCGGCAAGGGCGACGGGCGCCCGCACAATCCATTGGCCGACCGCATGGCCGTGCTCGCGGCGCTCGCCAGCGTGGACCTCGTCGTGCCGTTTGCCGCCGATACGCCGCGCGACCTGATCGTCGCCATCCGGCCCGACATCCTCGTCAAGGGCGGCGACTACACCGCGGATACCACGGCCGGTGCCGCAGAAGTGATCGCGGCCGGCGGCCGGTTCGTGGCGATTGCGTTCGCGCATCCGCGCTCGACCACCGCGCTGATCGAGCGCATCCGCGCGCGGCGCGGCGATGCGTAGCGCGCCGCGCGCACGTCGCTTGATATAATCCGGCCATGTCCACGACCCAGGCTGCCGATCGCGAAGTCGACGCGCGCGGGCTCAACTGCCCGCTGCCGATCCTGCGCACGAAGAAGGCGCTGAACGACATGCAAAGCGGCCAGCTGATCCGCATCGTCGCCACCGACCCCGCCAGCGTGCGTGATTTCGAGGCGTTCGCGCGGCAGACCGGCAATGCGCTCATCGAGCACGGCGCATCCGACGGCACGTTCTGGTTCCTGATGCGGCGACGCTGAACGCGCGCCGCCGCGACCGGCCGCGCATGACACCGCCGCGTCGCGCCGCGCACCGCACTTGAGCGTCGCGGTCCTCCTGTTTCCGGACTTCGTGCTGATCGCGGCCGGCGCCTGCCTGCGTCGCTGGCCGGCGCTCGCGCCGGCGTTCTGGAGCGGGCTCGAGCGCCTCATCTATTTCGTGCTGTTTCCGGCGCTGCTCTATCGCTCGCTCGCGGCGGCGCCGCTCGGCGCGTCAGGCGCATGGACGCTGGCCGGGGTCGCGCTCGCCGCCACGCTCGCCGGCATCGCGCTGGCCGCCGCCGCGATACCGCTGTTCCGCCTGCCGCAGGCCACGTTCGCGGCGAGCTTCCAGTGCGCATTCCGCTTCAATACGTACGTGGTGCTCGCCGTGGCGTCGCGCATGGGCGGCAGCGACGCGCTCGGTCTCGCCGCGCTGCTCGTCGGCGTGCTCGTGCCGGTGGTCAACGTCGCCGCCGTGGCGGCGCTGGCGCATGGGCGCGAGACCCACGTCGGCAGCGAGCTCGTGCGCAATCCCCTGCTGCTGGCGTGCGTCGCGGGCCTTGCCGCCAATGCGATCGGGTTGCGCGCGCCGGAATGGATCGACAGCGTGATCGAGGCGCTGGGGCACGCGGCGTTGCCGCTCGGGCTCATCGCCGTCGGTGCCGCGCTGCGTCTGGCGCGAGGCAACCTGCCGTATCCGGCGCTCGCCTGGTTCCACGCGATCAAGCTGCTGGTGATGCCGGCGCTGGCGTGGGCGCTTGCGCGCTACGCGGCGCTGTCGCCGCTGCAGACCGCCGTGGCAGTGCTGATGACGGCGGTGCCGACGGCGCCTTCGGCCTACATCCTGGCGTCGCAGATGCACGGCGACGGGCGCGCCGCGGCGTGGCTCATTTCCACCGGCACGCTGCTCGCGGCGGTGACGCTGCCGCTGTGGCTCGCGCTCGTGCTCTGATCAGCGCCGATAGCGGTTGAGGAAATCGGCGACGATGCCCTTCTGCGAGCGGTCGATCGCCTCGTCGAGGTCGCGATCGGACGGATCGTATTGCTTGGCCTTGCGGAACGCCGCGATCGCGTCCTGGTGATAGCCCTGTGCCTGCCAGGCCTGGCCGAGGCAGCGGTACGCGTCGGCGCTGGTGAGGTCGAGATCGGTCCACGTGCGGCACAGCTCCGCCGCGCGCCGCCAGTTGCCGGCGCGCAGCATCCGCGGACCCTCGACCTTGAGCACGGCGATCTTGGCACGGCGCTCGGCGAACTGCGCGGCGAGTTGGGGATCGACCGGATCGCCGGGGGCCGCAACCACCGTCGGCGCGCTCGCCTTCGGAATACCCGGCGTGCCCGGTGTGCCCGACGTGCCCGGCAGCGACGGCGGCAGGTTGGCGCGCGCGACATTCGGGACGGCGTCCGCGCTCTTCGGCGGCGCCAGCCCGCCGATCAGGCCGCCACCGCCGGCGAAGTTGGCCAGCGTCTCCGGCGACGGCAGCGCATCGGTGATCGTCGCGCGCGCCCACACGATCGAGTCGGCCATCGGCTGATGCCATGCCACGCCATACAGCCAGAGCATGGCCGCGAGCCCGCAGACGCCGGTCAGCGCGTTGATGACGCCCGGCGGGCCATGGGTGACGAGGCAGTCCTGCGCGAAATCCCAGTCGGTCTCCTGGTTCTGCGCGACCTTCTCGTAGGCGACGGCGATGAGGATCGGCGCCAGCAGCGCGAAGCCGCAGGCGACGCCCTCCCACCACACGCGGAATGCGCGCTTGAGACCGCGCTCGAAATGCGCGCGCGCGTCGCGGCGCGCGTAGGCGTCGGAGATCGAGAACTGCAGGTAGACGCCGAACAGCCACTTGCCCGGTGTGGTGCCGAGCGACGCGATGAGCAGGCCCTCGATCGGCACCCAGGTGAGCGTGATCAGCACCGGCGCGATGAGCGGATGGCCGAGCCACCACGCGACGTTCTCGGGCATCAGGTCGGCGCCGCGCAGCTCCGACAGCAGCAGCGCCAGCACCAAGCCCCAAAGCGCGTAGTCGAACAGGCGCGCCGCCAGTCGATGCCAGGGCCGCGGCTCGCTGGTGCGCCCGGATTTCGCGCGCTCGAGCTCGGCCATGCGCAGCTGGAAGATCCAGCTCGCGTCCTCCTGCGGATGATCGGTGCCGAGGAACACGCTGCGCTCGCGCCGCCAGTTGAGGATCGCGAGGTCCGTCTGCGGCGTCAACGACGCCGGCGGCGGTGCGCTGCGCCTTCGCAGGAACGCGATGCCGTGCACGATGCCGTACACCACCGTCAGCAGGATCAGCGCCAGCGTCAGCCACACCAGCACCTGCTTCGCCACCAGCACCGTGTCGGCCGGCGTCACCGACACGATCGCCGCCGCGATGAACGCGGCGAACAGCATGCACAGCAGCACGGTGACGAGCGGCGAGCGGCCGAACGACGCCACGCGCTCGGTGAGTCCCGGATGATGCAGGTTGATCTCGGGCTTGGGGTCTTCGGCGTCGAGGCCGGTCTCGAGCGGATCGGCGAGCGCCTCCGCGAGCTTGTCGATGGCCTCGGTGCCGACGTCGGTCTGCTCGCCTTCCACCGCCACGGCGTTGGTCACGACGTGGGCGATCTTCTGCTCGGTGGTGCCCGCCGACACCGCGAGCTCGTTGTCGTAGCGCGCGCGGCGGTCGGAGTCGGACAGGATCCGGCTCGCGTGGTTGATGAAGCGCAGCGCCTCCTCGACGTTGCCCTGGCCGTCGCGGGTCTTGGCGTAGTACTTGCGAATCAGCCGGCGCAGCGAGGCGCGGACCTCCTCGTCCGAGGCGGCCTGCGGAATGCCCAATGCTTCGTACAGCGTCGCTTTCATCGTTCTTCGAAAGATCCGCCCCGGCTAAGCGCTGATTATGCCAATGGAATGACGGGGCCAAAAGCGGCGCGCGTCGAATGGGCGCGCATCAGACACGCTTGCTGCAATTATCGTGCCCCGGGCCACGCACGGATGCCGCCCATGGGGCGGGCGCCGGAGGGGATCCGCTCGCGCGCAGCGTGGCGGGCGCACCGCGCTGCGCGCGGCGTCGGCCGCGAGCGGGCGCCCACCGCCGACGCCCATGCGCCGACCCGGCACCGCCAACAAAAAGCGGCCCGCAGGCCGCTTTTTCGTGAACACCGAGCGCTCGGGAGTGTGGCTATTCCGCCTTGCCCGAATCCTTGGCCGCAAGCTTCTCGCGGATACGCGCCGACTTTCCCGAGCGTCCGCGCAGGTAATAGAGCTTGGCGCGGCGCACGTCGCCCTTGCGCTTCACCTCCACCGACGCGATCAGCGGCGAGTACGTCTGGAACGTGCGCTCGACCCCTTCGCCGCTGGAGATCTTGCGCACGGTGAACGACGAGTTGAGGCCGCGATTGCGCTTGGCGATGACCACGCCCTCGTAGGCCTGCACGCGCTTGCGCTCGCCTTCGACGACGTTGACGTTGACGACGACGGTGTCGCCGGGCGCGAACTCGGGCAGCGTCTTGGCCAGCCGTGTCATTTCCTCGCGCTCGAGCGTCTCGATGATGTTCATGCTTCTTCCTTTCTCTCGCTTGTACGGGGAAGAGAGGTCGGCCGCGCCGACGTCGTTCCCGCCTTGTCATCGGCCTCGTCGCGCGAACGCGGCGTGCCGTCTGCGGCGTCGCGCAACCCGCGCGCCGCCTCGTATTCCCGATATTCTGCCAGCAGCCGGCGATCGTCCGCCGACAATGTCAATCGCGCGATCATGTCCGGCCGCCGCGCCGCGGTCCTGCCCAGCGCCTGCATCCGCCGCCAGCGTGCGATCGCCGCGTGATCGCCGGACAGCAGCACCTCGGGCACGCGCTCGCCGGCGTAGACCTCGGGCCGCGTGAAGTGCGGCGTGTCGAGCAGGCCGTCGACGAACGAATCCTGCGCCACCGAGGCGCTGTCGTTCATCGCGCCGGGCAATTGCCGAACCACCGCATCCATCAGCATCAGCGCCGGCAGCTCGCCGCCCGACACCACGAAATCGCCGATCGACATCTCCTCGTCGACTTCGCGGCCGACGAGGCGCTCGTCGATGCCTTCATAGCGCCCCGCGATCAATACGTACCCTGCATCGCGCGCCGCCGCCAGTTCCGCCACGCGCGCATGTGTCAGCGGTGTCCCCGCCGGCGTGAAGTGGATCACGCGCGAATCGCCGCAGCCCGCCGCGCGCTGCGCGTCGCGTGCCGCGCCGATCGCCTGCGCCAGCGGCGCCGCCAGCATCACCATCCCCGGGCCGCCGCCGTAGGGCCTGTCGTCAACCGTGCGATGCGCATCGTGCGCGTAGTCGCGCGGATTCATCGTGTCCAGCGACCACAGTCCGCGCGCCAGCGCGCGTCCGAGGATGCCGAACCGGCTCGCGGCCAGCACGAGCTCGGGAAACAACGTCACGGCGGTGAATCGCATCGCAGTCCGCCCGGCGCCCGGCGGCGCCCTCCGTTCAGTAATCCGCGCCCCAGTCCACTTCGATCGTCGCCGCGTCGCGATCGACGGCGCGGATCACCGCATCGACGTACGGAATGAGCCGCAGCCTGCCGTCCTGCGCCGTCACGTACAGCAGCGGGTGTGCACCGCTATCCCGCACTTCGGTCACCTGGCCCAGCGCCGCGCCCTCGCGGTTGACCACCGCCAGTCCGACGAGGTCGGCGACATAGATCTCGTCGTCGGCCGGCGCCGCCAGCGCTTCGCGCGGCAACGCCACTTCGTATCCGCGCAACGCCTGCGCGGCCTCGCGGCTGTCGATGCCCGGGATGCTCGCAACGATGGTGTCGCCATGCGCGCGCACGTCGCTGACGCGGCGCTCGACCCAGCCGCCGGCAGGTCCCCGCATGAACCAGGTCCGATGCCTCGCGAGCGTCGCCGGATCTTCCGACAGCGGCGCGATCTTGAGCGACCCGCGCACGCCAAACGACGCCAGCACCCGACCCATCACGACGTAGCGCCGCGCGTCCTGCGGCGGTGGGCCGTCGTCGCTCAGCTGGCGCTCGGCGCCGCCACGGGCGGGTTCTTGTGCACGAGCCCTTCGACGGTGTCGGACAGCTTGGCACCGCGCTCGCGCCAGAAATTGATGCGATCGTGCACAAGCCGCAGCCCCTCTTCGCCGGCGCCGGCGATGGGGTTGTAGAAGCCGACGCGCTCGATGAAGCGGCCGTCTCGGCGTGCACGCGAATCGGCGACGACGATGTTGTAGAAGGGGCGCTTTTTCGCGCCGCCGCGTGCAAGGCGGATGACAACCATGATTAAATGTTTTCCGGCTGATCGGGAAAGACGTTGATTCTACAACGAAAAATAACACCCTTGCAAGGGGCTCGCGGGCACAGGCGCTGCGCTGCCCCCGGTAAAACCCACACCCGATCAAGGACTTGGGCATTTCCCAACTGACAGCCGCGAGGCCCGCCCCATGCTCGAACCGGTTCCGCTGCCCAAGCCCCGCCTGGAGTCCCTCACCGACGGCATATTTTCCGTGTCGATGACGTTGCTGGTGCTCGATCTGCACCTGCCCGGCCATCTCACGGCCGGCTCGCTGTTGTGGAGCGCGATGCTCGCCGAGATCCCCAACTTCGACGACTACGTCATCAGCTTCTACATGCTGTGCGTATTCTGGATCGCGCATCTGCGCCTGATGCGCCGCCTGGACAAGGTCGACGCGGCGTTCACCTGGATCAACCTCACGTTCCTCCTCTTCACCACGTTCGTGCCGATGCTGACCGCATTCGCCGGCCGCAACCCCGGTCTGCCCCGCCCGGCATTCCTCTACGGCGCGAATCTGCTCGCGATCCTCGTCTGCGAAGCGCTGATGTGGCGCCACGCGCTGCCGCGGCTGGTCAACGCCAGCGTGTCGGATCCCGTCGGCGCATGGCGGCTGGTGCGCCGCAAGTACCTGATGGCGATGGTCATCGTGCTCGTCGGCATGTTGCTCGCGCTGGCGGAGATCGCGCTCGGCTTCACGTCGGCCTACGCGTCGTATTTCTACCTGCTGGTGATCGCGGTCGGCATCATGCAGCCGGCGCAGCGCTCGCCGCGCGCCGAGCGGCGCGAACTGCAGCGGCAGGCGCGGGTGCAGGCGGCGGTCAGCGCATCCCGGGAATGACGTTGCGCAAGCCGCGCATCATCTTCTGCGCGTTGCCGCCCTTGCCCATGACCTTCATCATCTTCTGCGTCTGCTCGAACTGCTTCAGCAGCTGATTGACTTCCTGCACGGACACGCCGGCGCCCGTGGCGATGCGGCGCTTGCGCGATGCCTTGAGGAGCTCGGGCTTGGCGCGCTCGGCCGGCGTCATGGCGTCGATGATGCCCTCGATGCGGCCGATCCTGCGCTCGTCGACGGTGGTGGACTGCGCGGCGCGCTGCAGCTCCGCCGGCAGCTTGTCGAGCATCGCCGACAAGCCGCCCATCTTGCGCATCTGGCCGATCTGCGCGCGATAGTCGGCGAGGTCGAAACCCTTGCCGGCGCGCAGCTTCTTCGCCAGCTTCTGCGCCTCGCCGGCGTCGACGTTCTTGTGCGCCTCCTCGATCAGCGACAGCACGTCGCCCATGCCGAGGATGCGCGACGCCATGCGCTCGGGATGGAACACCTCGAGGCCGTCAGGCTTCTCCGACACGCCGACGAACTTGATCGGTGCGCCGGTCACGTGGCGCACCGACAGCGCGGCGCCGCCACGCGCGTCGCCGTCGAGCTTGGTGAGCACGACGCCGGTGAGCGGCAGCGCCTCGCGGAACGCGCGCGCGGTGTTGACGGCGTCCTGGCCCTGCATCGCATCGACGACGAACAGCGTCTCGATCGGATGCACGGCGGCTTCGAGTGCGGCGATCTCCTGCATCATCAAGGTGTCGATGCCGAGCCTGCCCGCGGTGTCCACGATCAGCACGTCGTGATAGTGCTTGCGCGCGTAATCGAGCGCGGCCTCGGCGATGGCGACGGGCTTCTGGCCAGCATGCGACGCGAAGAAGTCGACGCCCACCTGGCCGGCGAGCGTCTCGAGCTGCGCGATGGCCGCGGGACGATAGACGTCGGCGCTCGTCACCAGCACCTTCTTCTTCATCGTCTCGCGCAGCAGGCGCGCGAGCTTGGCGGCGGTGGTGGTCTTGCCCGCGCCCTGCAGTCCGGCAAGCAGGATCACGGCCGGCGGCTGCGTCGCGAAGTCGAGCGCGGCGGCGCTGCCGCCGATCAGCTCGGTGAGCTCGCGGTGGACGACGCCGACCAGCGCCTGCCCCGGCGTCAGCGAGCCGACGACTTCCTCGCCCAGCGCCTTGTCGCGCACCTGGGCGATGAAGTCCTTGACCACGGGCAGCGCGACGTCGGCCTCGAGCAGCGCCAGGCGCACCTCGCGCAGCGCGTCCTGGATGTTGGCATCGGTGAGGCGCGCCTCGCCGCGCAGCGTCTTGACGACACGCGACAGGCGTTCGGTGAGGTTTTCGAGCATCGGTCGGGGGTCCGGCGGTTGGGTCGACTGCGGCGGGCGCCCTCGGGCAACGGGTCGATCCGCTACACTTCGACGCGGACGCCCGGTGCGATCGCTGCGCCGGATTCCTTCACCCATGCCGCCCGCATGTGGCGGCGGTCGCGGCGAAACACGTGGGCGAGGCGCTGACGATTCTACTGCATCCGGTGGTGGCGATTCTCTACGCGTTCACCGCATGGCGCACCTATCCGCACGCGCGACGCGCGGCGGGTTCCCCTCGGCACGTGGACGCCATCGTCGCGGTGGCGCTGGCGCTGCACGCGATCGCCCTCGTGCGCGCCATCGCCACGCCTGCCGGACTCGACCTGTCGCTCGCCAACGCGCTGTCGCTGGTGGCGGGGCTTGCGGTGCTGGTGGCATGGGCCACCGGACTCATCCGCGCGCTGCCCGCCGTGGGCGCCGTCGTGCTGCCGGTCGCCGCGGTCGGCGCGGCGTTGCCAGCGCTGGCGAGGGGTGCTTACGTCGTGCCGTACGCGAACGCGCCGATGGCGAGCGTGCACATCGCGGTCGCGCTCGTCGCCTACGCGATCCTCATCGTCGCCGCCGCCGAGGCGCTGGTGCTCACCGGGATCGAGCGCCGGCTGCACCACGGACTGCCGAGCGCGGGCGCCACCCCGGCGCCGCCGTTGCTCACCCTCGAGCGCTGGCTGTTCCTGCTGATCGGCCTCGGCTACGTGCTGCTGACGCTGACGCTGGCGAGCGGCATCTTCTATTCGGAGGAGCTGTTCGGCACGCCGGCGCGCTTCAACCACAAGAACGTGTTCTCGGTGGCGGCGTGGCTCGTGTACACCGTGCTGCTGACGGGGCGCTGGCGATTCGGCTGGCGCGGGCGGCGTGCGCTCAAGTGGATCCTCGCCGGCACCGTGCTGCTCCTCCTCGCCTACCTCGGCAACAAGTTCGTGCTGGAAGTCCTGCTGCACCGCAACGGATAGGCCGCCGGCCCCGCGCCGGTTCGCGCTACAGTCCGCTCTCGACATGGACTCGATCCCGCTCTCCACGCTGGTCCTCGTGCTGGCGATCCTGCTGGTCGTATCGGGTCTGTTCTCGCTCGCCGAGACCACGATGATGGCTGCCAACCGCGTGCGCCTGCGCCATCGCGCGCACCGCGGCTCGGGCGGCGCGCGGCGCGCGCTGGCGCTGCTCGCGCAAACCGACAAGCTGCTCGGCGTGCTGCTGCTCGGCAACAACCTGCTCAACGCCGCGTGCGCGACATTGACGGCGGTGCTGGCGGCGCGGCTGTTCGGCGAAGGCCGCATCGTGCTCGCGCTCGGCACGCTGGCGATCACGTTCCTGATTCTCGTGTTCTCCGAGATCACGCCCAAGGTGATCGGCGCCGCGCACGCCGACCGCCTGGCGATCCCGGTGGCAATCGTGCTGTCGCCGCTGTTGCGCATCTGCTACCCGGTGGTGTGGTTCGTCAACCTGTTCGTGCAGGGGCTGCTGGGACTGCTGCGCATCCGCCCGACCGACGACACGGGTTCGCGGCTGACGCAGGAAGAGGTGCGCACGCTGGTCCTCGAAGGCCAGTATTTCCGCGGCAAGCATCGCGCGCTGATCGCCAACCTCTTCGATCTCGAGACGATCACCGTCGACGACGTGATGACGCCGCGCAACCAGATCCACGGCATCGACCTCGCCGCCAAGCCGAGCCAGCTGCGCCAGCAGCTCGCGACGTCGTACCACGCGCGGGTGCCGGTGTTCCTCGACACGCTCGACGACATCGTCGGCATCCTGCCGCTGAAGCAGGTGGTGGCGCTGCAGCTCGGCGACGAGATCGACGCCGAGGACCTGAAGCCGCTGCTGCGCCCGGCCTATTTCGTACCGGCCGGTACGCCGCTGCTCACGCAGCTGACCCAGTTCCAGAACGACCGCCAGCGGCTGGCCCTCGTCGTCGACGAATACGGCGAGCTGCTGGGGCTGGTGACGATCGAGGACATCATCGAGGAGATCATCGGCGAGTTCACCACGGCCGCGCCCGGTGCCGGCGACTCGTGGCGGCGCGAGGCCGACGGCAGCGTCATCGTCGACGGCATGGTGCCGCTGCGCGTCCTCAACCGACGGCTGTCGACGCATTTTCCGCTGGACGGCCCGAAAACCCTCAACGGGCTCATTCTCGAACAATTGGGCGACATTCCGGATGCCGGCCTGGCGTTCGACCTGGCCGGCCAGCGCGTCGAGATCCTGCAAACCGAGGACCGTGCCATCAAGGTCGTACGTCTCGCCAACCCCGTCGGAAGGCCGGTTTTTCCTTTACAAACAGGGGGGGAGCGGGCATCATCGTCCGCGTGACGTTTTATGCCGTTGGAATGCGGGGCGAAGCCTCGCGCCGTCGGCACGTCGATTGCTTGAAAACCGTTCCGGCACCATTTTTGACCCAAACGCGCTGAAACCAAGATGGCAACCCATGCGACCACCCGCAACATCAGTGGGCTCGCGCGCGCGCTGGCGTCGGCCGGGGTCGTGTCGGAATACGACGCCGAAGCCCTGCAGTTGCAGTCGCAGCAGGCCGGGATCACGTTCGTCGAGCAGTTGCTGACCACCAAGCGGGTAACCCCGCACCAGCTTGCGGTGTTCGGCTCGCGCGCCTTCGGCGTGCCGCTGCTCGACCTCGCGGCGTTCGACCCGGACCTGATCCAGAAGGAATTCTTCGACGCCAAGATCAGCCAGACGCGGCGCGTGCTGCCGCTGCACAAGCGCGGCAACCGCCTGTTCGTCGCCACCTCCGACCCCGCCAACCTGCAGGCGCTCGAGGAGGTCCGCTTCAAGACCAACCTCGTCGTCGACCCGGTGGTGGTCGAGGACGACAAGCTGATGCACGCGATCGGCAAGCTCCTCGAGTCGAGCGGGCAGACGCTGCGCGACATGTCGACCGGCCTCGAGGACATCGAGGTCTCCGTCACCGACGGCTCGGCGACGCTGTCCGACGAGGAATCGTCCGATGTCGAGGACGCCCCGGTCGTCAAGTACATCCAGAAGATCCTGCTCGACGCCATCGCCGCCGGCGCCTCCGACGTCCACTTCGAGCCGTACGAGCGCTACTACCGGATCCGCTACCGGGTCGACGGCGTCCTGTCGGAGGTCGCGCAGCCGCCGCTGGCGATCAAGGACAAGACCGCGTCGCGGATCAAGGTCATCAGCAAGCTCGACATCTCGGAAAAACGGGTGCCGCAGGACGGCCGGATGAAGATCGTGCTGTCGAAGAACAAGTCGATCGACTTCCGCGTGTCGTCGATGCCGACGCTCTTCGGCGAGAAGATCGTGCTGCGCATCCTCGATTCGTCGGGCGTCAAGCTCGGCATCGAGGCGCTGGGCTACGAGCCGGACCAGCAGCAGTCTCTGCTCAACGCGATCAAGCGCCCCTACGGCATGATCCTCGTCACCGGGCCTACGGGTTCCGGCAAGACGGTGTCGCTGTACACCTGCCTCAACATCCTCAACCAGCCGGGCGTCAACATCTCGACTGCCGAGGATCCGGCGGAAATCCAGCTGCCTGGCGTCAACCAGGTCAACGTCAACGACAAGGCCGGCATGACGTTCGCGGTGGCGCTGCGCGCGTTTTTGCGGCAGGACCCGGACATCGTGATGGTCGGCGAAATCCGCGACCTCGAGACCGCGGACATCGCGATCAAGGCGGCGCAAACCGGCCACCTCGTGCTCTCCACGCTGCACACCAACGACGCGCCGTCGACGCTGATCCGCATGCAGAACATGGGCGTGGCGCCGTTCAACATCGCGTCGTCGGTGATCCTCATCACCGCGCAGCGCCTTGCGCGCAAGCTGTGCACGGTATGCAAGAAGCCGGAGGACATCCCGCCCGAGGCGCTGCTGCGCGCGGGCTTCGGCGAGGACGACCTCGACGGCAGCTGGCAGGCGTTCGGTCCGGTCGGCTGCGACAACTGCAAGAACACGGGCTACAAGGGCCGCGTCGGCATCTACGAGGTGATGACGATCAGCGACGAGATGCGCCAGCTCATCATGCGCAACGGCACCGCGCTCGACATCGGCGACCAGGCGCAGAAGGAAGGCATCCGCAACCTGCGCCAGTCCGGTCTCCTCAAGGTGAAGCAGGGCGTCACCTCGCTCGAGGAAATCGAGGCGGTCACCAATGAATAACCGGCATTCCTAGAGGTCACACCATGGCAACCGCAACCGCAACCGCCCGCAAAGAGGTCAAGGAGTTCACCTTCCTCTGGGAAGGCATGGACCGCAACAACCGCCAGGTGCGCGGCGAGTTGCGCGCGGCGTCGGAGACGGTGGTCACCACCAACCTGCGCCGGCAGGGCGTGCGCATCACCAAGATCAAGCGCCAGACCTTCCGCGGCGGGCGCAAGGTCACCGATCGCGACATCACGTTCTTCACGCGACAGATGGCGACGATGCTGCGCTCCGGCGTGCCGCTCCTGCAGTCGTTCGAGATCGTCGCGCGCGGCCACAGCAATCCGCGCTTCTCGCGCCTCATGATGGACATCAAGAACAAGGTCGAGGCCGGCTCGAGCCTGTCGGCGGCGTTTCGCGATCATCCCGCCTACTTCGACAGCCTGTACTGCAACCTGGTCGCCGCCGGCGAGACCGCCGGCATCCTCGAGGGCATCCTCGACCGCCTCGCCGTCTACAAGGAAAAGATCCTCGCGATCAAGAGCAAGATCAAGTCGGCGCTGTTCTATCCGATGTCGGTGATCGTCGTCGCCATCGTCGTCGTGGTCGTCATCATGATCTGGGTGATCCCGGCGTTCGAGAGCGTGTTCAAGGGCTTCGGCGCCGACCTGCCGGCGCCGACGCTGTTCGTGATGGCCGTATCGCACTTCTTCCTCGACTACTGGTGGGCGATGTTCATCATCCTGATGGGCACCGTCGTCGGCGTGTCTTTCCTGTTCAAGCGATCGCCGGCGTTCCGCCTCGGCTTCGACCGCATCATCCTCAAGGTGCCGGTGATCGGCGCGATCATCGAGAAGGCGACGATCGCGCGCTGGACGCGCACGCTGTCGACGATGTTCGCCGCCGGCGTGCCGCTGGTGGAGTCCCTCGACGCGGTGGGCGGCGCCGCCGGCAACGCGCTGTACGCAGCCGGTACCCGCAGGATCCAGACTGACGTCAGCACGGGCACGAGCCTCACCAACGCGATGATGAACACGCGCCTGTTCCCCAACATGGTGCTGCAGATGACGCAGATCGGCGAGGAATCCGGTTCGCTCGACGGCATGCTCGGCAAGGTCGCCGACTTCTACGAGCGCGAGGTCGACGACGCGGTGACCGCGCTGTCGAGCCTGCTGGAGCCGATCATCATCGTGTTCCTCGGCGTGGTGATCGGCGGCCTCGTGGTGGCAATGTACCTGCCGATCTTCAAGCTGGGTGCGGTGATCTGACCGCCGGCTCTCCCATGGGCGCGACGCCGCGCCCATGGCGTGCGCGGCGGAACGCGGGAGGCGCGCGCGGCGCGCCTTTTTTTAACGTGTGATTGCGTCGACGAGCGATGCCGGTACTCCTGACTGACCCGCTGGCCGCCACCGTCGTCGCGCTCGTCGTCGGCCTGTGCGTCGGCAGCTTTCTCAACGTCGTCGTGCACCGGCTGCCGAAGATGCTCGAGCGCGATTGGCGCGCGCAGTGCGCCGAGCTCGCCGGCGAGACGCCGGCGCCCGCCGCCGTCTACAACCTGTGGACGCCGCGCTCGGCATGCCCCGGCTGCGGCCACCGGATCGGCGCCCTCGAGAACATTCCCGTGGTGTCCTGGCTCGCGCTGCGCGGGCGCTGCAGCGCATGCAAGACGGCGATTTCGCCGCGCTATCCGCTGGTCGAGCTCGCCGGCGGCCTGTTGGCGGCGTATGCGATCTGGCATTTCGGGCCGACCGCGAAGGGACTTGCCGCCTGCATCCTGCTGTGGACGCTCGTCGCGCTGGCGGTCATCGACGCGGACACGCAGCTCCTGCCCGACAACCTGACGCTGCCCCTCGTGTGGGCGGGCCTCATTGCCAACCTCGGCGGGCTGTTCGTGCCGCTCGCCGAGGCGGTGATCGGCGCGATCGCCGGCTACCTCGTGCTGTGGACGGTGTACTGGCTGTTCCGCCTGATCCGCGGCAAGGAGGGGATGGGCTACGGCGACTTCAAGCTGCTGGCGGCGCTCGGTGCGTGGCTCGGCTGGAAGATGCTGCCCGTCATCATCCTGCTGTCGTCGGTCGCCGGCGCGGCGATCGGCATCCTGCTGATCGCGTTCCAGGGCCGTGACAAGGCGACCCCGCTGCCGTTCGGGCCTTACCTCGCGATCGCCGGGGCGCTCGCACTTTTCGCGGGACCCGCCCTGCTTGCGCTGTACATGCACTGACGCGATGCCGCCACGCGTCATCGGCCTGACCGGCGGCATCGGCAGCGGCAAATCCGCCGTCGCCGACGCGTTTCGCGCGCTGGGGGTCGAGGTGGTGGACGCCGACGACGTCGTGCACGCGCTGTGCGCGCCCGGCAACGAGGGGTTTCGCGCGATCGTCGCGGCGTTCGGCGACGACGTCCTCGGTACCGATGGCCGCCTCGACCGGACGCGCATGCGCGAACGTGCGTTCACCGACCCCGCATTTCGTGCCGCGCTGGAGGCGATCCTGCATCCGCTGGTGGCCGCGAACATCGACGCTGCGATCGCGCGCTGGCAGGGTGCCTACGGCATCGTCGTCGCACCGCTGCTGCTCGAGCGCGGCAACCTGCAGAAGCGCGTGGCGCGCGTGCTCGTCGTCGACATTCCCGAAGCGGAGCAGGTGCGCCGCACCGTGCGCCGCAGCGGCCTCGCCGAGGCCGAGGTGCGCGCGATCATGGCCACCCAGCTGCCGCGTCCCCAGCGCCTCGCGCGCGCCGACGACGTGATCGACAACTCCGGATCGCAGGCCGCGCTCGCCGCGCGTGTCGCGGCGCTCGATGCCGCCTATCGCGCGGGCCGCGATCCGCGCGCGGCAATTGCGGCACAATGATGGCGCGAACGACTGTCACCGCACGATGATCCGCTACGAACATCCGCTCAACGAGCGCATCCGCACGATGATGCGCCTCGAGGACCTGTATGGTCGCGCGCGGTTCTTTGCCGCCGCCGACGACCCCCACGAGCATCACGCGGCCCTGTCGGCGATGTTCGAGATCACCGAAGTCGCAGGCCGCGCCGACCTCAAGACCGACATCCTGCAGGAGCTCGAGCGCCAGCGGCAGCTGCTGGCGCCGCTCAAGGACAACCCGCACATCGAGGCGCACGTGCTGCACGTGCTGCTCGAGGAGATCGAGAACGTCGGCGCGCGGCTGCACGCGCAGGCCGGCAAGGTCGGCCAGCACATGCGCGACAACGAGTGGCTGATGGCGATCAAGCAGCGCAGCGTGATCCCCGGCGGCGTCTGCGAATTCGACCTCCCCGCCTACCACTTCTGGCTGCACCGCGACGCGGCGTCGCGGCGCCAGGACCTCGCCGAGTGGCTGGCGCCATTCGAACCGCTCGGCGCCGGTCTCGCGATCATCCTGCGGCTCCTGCGCGAGCATGGCCGCACCGGCCGCCACACCGCGCACCGCGGCGTGTTCCAGCTGATGCTGACCACGACGCGCATCGCCCAGCTGCTGCGCCTGTCGGTCGCGCGCGAGATGCCCTGCGTGCCGGAGATCAGCGCCAACAAGTACGCGCTCAACGTGCGCTTCCTCGCCGTCGGCGGCAGCGAGCGCGGCAGCGTCTACGATCGGGATGTCGAGTTCGACATGATGTTCTGCAATCTCTGAGGTGCGTGACCCTTTGGAGCGAAGCCGCCGGCTGAACCGGTTCGCAGCACTCCCGCTTGCCGTCACATGCGATTCCTCGCGACCGCAAGTGCTACGCTTGCACAACCAGCGATCCCCGACTGCGTCATGTCTGCTGTTCGAAGTGTCCGCTGCCCGCGGTGCGGCAAGAGCGTCGAGTGGACGCCCGCATCGCAATTTCGCCCGTTCTGCTCGCAGCGCTGCAAGGACATCGACCTCGGCGCGTGGGCGTCGGAGTCCTACCGGATTCCGGTCGTCGAGCAGGACGACGAGGACGGCGCCCCCAGGCCCGAGCAGGACTGATCAGTCCGCGGGCCACGCCGCGCGGCGCAGCGCGACGCCGTGCGCGCCGCCGGCGATCGCCGTGTCGATATCGCTGGCCGCCAGTCCGCCGAGCGCGAATACCGGCAGTTGCGCGGCCGCCACCGCTGCGGCGAAACCGTCGAAGCCGATGGGGGCCGCCTGCGCATGCGTCGGCGTGGCGCGCACGGGTCCCAGCATCGCGAAGTCGAGCGCCAGCGCACCCGCACGTGCGATCTCGTCGCGCGTGTGGCACGACGCCGCCACGATGAGGTCGTGAGGTCGCGCCGTTGCCCCGGCGAGACGCGCCGCCGTCCAATGCATGCCGGCAAATCCCAGCGCACGCGCCGCGCTCTCGTCGCCGTTGAGCAGCATCGTCGCGCGGTATCGCTGTGCGACGGCCAGCATCCGTGCGGCAAATGCGGCGAGCCGCGCCACCGGCCACGCCTTCTCGCGCACCACCGCGAGCCGCAGCCCCCGCTCGAAGGCGCGTTCGGCGCGCGCCAGGAACGCGTCCTCGCCGAGATCCTCGGCGCAGGTGATGCCGTAGATCAACGGCAGCGTCAGCGCGGCCAGCACGCGGGTGTTCGCCGGCAGCAACGGCGCGACGGTCAGCGCCCCGGGGCGCTGCCAGACGAACGCCTGGCCGTCGTGGCCGACCGGCTCTCCCTGCCACTCGAATACGCGGAAGAAGTGGAGCTCGACATCGGCGTGCGGATAGTCGTGCCGCTGCACGAACCACGGTGCGGCGCGCCCGACGCGCAGCCCGAGCTCCTCGGCGAGCTCGCGGTCGAGCGCGTGGCGCGGCGACTCGCCGGACTCGAGCTTGCCGCCTGGGAATTCCCAGTAGCCGGCGTAAGCCTTGCCCGGTGGGCGCTGCGCCAGCAGTACGTCGCCGTCAGGGCGGACGATCACCGCCGCCGCGACGCGCGTCAGCGGGCGGCCGGACACCCGATCCCCCATGGCGCCCGGATACCGCTCGCGTGCTTCGGTTTGACACTCATGCAGCGCAGCGCTGCCGGTGGGTCAGGGTGTCGGCCCAAAGCGAGTTCGCGCAGCGTGTTTGAGCGACGGCCGATACCCTGACCCGCCGGCGACGGGTGGCGCAAGCGTTTGGCAGATGCGTCACCGGCCGCGCAGCGCGCGCGAGCCTGCCGCGTGTTTGGCGAACTGCCACGCCACGCGTCCGCTGCGCGAGCCGCGCGCCAGCGCGAACTGCAACGCCTCACGCTGCATCGCCTCGGCATCACGCGCGGCCGCCTTGACGCCCAGCGCGTCGAGCCACTCGCCCACGGCCCGCAAGTAGTCGTCCTGCTGGAACGGATAGAACGAGATCCACAGGCCGAAGCGCTCGGAAAGCGAGATCTTCTCCTCGACCGACTCGCCGGGATGCACTTCTTCGCCGATGTGCCTTGTTTCGAGGTTCTCGCTCATGTACTCCGGCATCAGATGCCGGCGGTTCGACGTGGCGTAGATCACCACGTTGTCCGCCGCGCCGGCAATCGAGCCGTCGAGCGCCACCTTGAGCGCCTTGTAGCCCGCCTCGCCGACATCGAACGTCAGGTCGTCGCAGAAGATCACGAAGCGATGCGGATCCGACTCGATGCGCTCGACGATGTCGGGCAGGTCGGCGAGGTCCGCCTTGTCGACCTCGATCAGCCGCAACCCCCTGCCGGCATGGCGCGCCAGCATCGCCTTCACCAGCGACGACTTGCCGGTACCCCGCGACCCGGTCAGCAGCACGTTGTTCGCGGGCCGACCGGCGACGAACTGCCGCGTGTTGTCGTCGAGCCGGCGCTTCTGCTCGTCGATCGCCACCAGGTGGTCCAGCGCCACAACGTGCGGGTGCGCAACTCCCTGCAGCACGCCCTGCCCGTGCCGCTTGCGCCAGCGCGCCGCGGTCACCTTCGACCAGTCGGGATCGGCGACTTTCGGGGGAAGCATCAGCTCGACGCGTTCGAGCACCGCTTCCGCGCGCGCCACCAGCCGCGCCAGGTCGCCCGGAGCGCGCTCACCCGCAGGCGCGGCCTTCTTCATGAGCGGTAATCGGCGTTGATCGACACGTAGTCGTGCGAGAAATCGCACGTCCACACGGTCGCGCGCGCGCGGCCCCGGCCGAGGTCGACGCGGATGGCGATCTCGCTTTGCGTCATCACGCGCTGGCCGTCCTCCTCGCGATATGCCGCGGAGCGTCCACCGTGGTCGACCACCAGCACGTCATCGAGCCAGAACGACACCGTGCGCGGATCGAGGTCGGACGGCGCCGCGTTGCCGATAGCGCAGACGATGCGCCCGAGATTCGGGTCGGAGGCGAAGAACGCCGTCTTGACCAGCGGCGAATGCGCGATCGAGAAGGCCACGCGCCGGCATTCGGCAACGTCGGCGCCGCCTTCGACGCCGATGCTGATGAATTTCGTCGCGCCCTCGCCGTCGCGCACGATGGCCTGGGCCAGCGATACCGCGACCGCTTCGATCGCGGCGCGCAGTTGCGGCAGGCGGCGATCGGCACAATCGGTGATCGGCGCGATCCCGGCCTTGCCCGTGGCCGCGAGCACGAGGCTGTCGTTGGTCGACGTGTCGCCGTCGACCGTGGCGCCGTTGAACGATACGTCGGCGATCTCGCGCAGCAGCGGCGCGAGGACGCCCGCCGCGACCGGAGCATCGGTGGCGATGAACGCGAGCATCGTCGCCATGTCGGGATGGATCATGCCCGCGCCCTTGGCGATGCCGGTGACCGTCACCGTCACGCCGTCGATCGTCACCTGGCGCGACGCCGCCTTCGGCACGGTGTCCGTGGTCATGATCGCGCGCGCCGCGGCGAGCCAGTGGTCGGGCGCCAGTGCCGCCTGCGCGACCGGCAGCGCCGCCAGCAGCCGATCGAGCGGCAGCGGCTCCATGATGACGCCGGTCGAATACGGCAGCACCGACGCCGCATCGGCCGCAAACAGACGCGCCGCGGCCGCGCACGTCGCGCGCGCATCGGCGAGTCCCGGCGCGCCGGTGCCGGCATTGGCATTGCCCGCATTGATCACCAGCCCGCGAAAGTCGCGCGCCTCTGCATGTTGCCGGGCGATATGCTCACGGCACACGAGGACCGGCGCGGCGCAAAAGCGGTTCTGCGTGAAAACGCCCGCCGCCGCGGTACCCGGATCACAGGCGATGAGCACGACATCGTCGCGCTCCCATTTCTTGATGTGCGCGGCCGCCGTGCCAAGCCGCACGCCGGCGACGGGCAGCAGCGATGCGGAATCGGGCGGTGAATAGTTGACAGGCATGGTGTCGATCGCGCGGGCAGCGAATTGTCGCACGCGGCCACAAGTCGCTGCGCCTTCGGTGCGACAGCCGCGGCGCGCGGCGCCGCCCGTCGGCGCCCTCGCCCGGCCATGATGCCGGCGCGGCGACGCGCGCGCTCGCGTGCTATGGTGCGAACCTCCGTCCGCACCCGGAATTCCGACGATGACGCTCGTTCCGATCATCCTCTGCGGCGGCGCCGGCACGCGACTGTGGCCGTTGTCGCGCGAAGCCATGCCGAAGCCGTTCATGACGCTGCCCGACGGCGAGACGCTGCTCGGGGGCACCGCGCGCCGCGCCTGCGCGATCCCCGGTGCCGCGCCGCTGATGACGATCACCAATCGCGATTATTTCTTCGCGGCGCGCGACGTGTACGCGACGATCGACGGCGCGGCGCCGGACGACGCGACGTACCTGCTGGAGCCGTTTGCGCGCAACACCGCCGGCGCCGTGACGCTCGGCGCGTTGTGCGCCGCCGAGCGCCACGGCGGCGACGCCGTGCTGCTGGTGATGCCGGCCGATCACCTGATCCGCCGTTGCGACGACTTCGCGCGCGCCGCGCTGCGCGCCGCCGACGTCGCGCGCACCGGCCGGCTCGTCACCTTCGGCGTGCGGCCGACGCATCCCGAGACCGGCTTCGGCTACATCGAATTCGGCGCGCCGATCGACGACGCGACGCCGCGCACGCATGCGGTCGTTCGCTTCGTCGAGAAGCCGCCGCTCGCCGACGCGCAGCGCTACCTGCTCGACGGCGCGCACGTGTGGAACGCCGGCATCTTCTGCTTCACTGCCGACACGCTGCTGGCCGCCCTCGGCGCGCACGCGCCCGACGTGCTCGACGCCGCGCGTGCGGCATGGCAGGCGCGCAAGGCCACGGCGACCAAGGCCATCGAATTCGACGCCGTGTCGTTCGCGCGGATGCCCGACATCTCGCTCGACTACGCGGTGATGGAAAAGGCGCGCAACACCGCCGTCGTGCAGGCCGATTTCGACTGGAGCGACGTCGGCTCGTGGCAGGCGGTGTCCGACCTCCTGCCCGCGGATGGCGACGGCAACCGCGGCCAGGGCCAGCACGTGTCGATCGCCACGCGCGGCACCTACGTGCATGCCGAAGGCCGGATCGTCGCCACCGTCGGCGTCGACGACCTCGTGATCGTGGACACCGACGATGCCGTGCTCGTCGCGCACCGCGACCACCTGCAGCGCGTGAAGGAGGTCGTCGGCGAGCTGAAGCTGCGCGGGCACGAGTCCTGGCGCACGCACAAGACCGTGTCGCGGCCGTGGGGCACCTACACGGTGCTGCAGGAAGGCATCGGCTTCAAGATCAAGCGCATCGAAGTCAAGCCGGGCGCGGCATTGTCGCTGCAGATGCACCAGCACCGCAGCGAGCACTGGGTCGTGGTCACCGGCGAGGCGCGCGTGACGCGCGACGACGAGGTGTTCACGCTGCCTGCCAACCAGTCGACCTTCATCCCGCAGCGCACGCGCCATCGACTGGAGAATCCGGGCACGCAGCCGCTGGCCATCATCGAGGTGCAATGCGGCGACTACGTCGGCGAGGACGACATCGTCCGCTTCGACGATCGCTACGGGCGCACCCCGGCGTAGCCGACAGGCACGCTGCACACGCGCAGCGGCGTCCCAGTGCGAGATCGGCATCCTGATCTTTTGCATGCGTGAACGCGCCCGGTGACGCCCGCTCCTCCATCGCCGCCTGAACCCAATGCCCGCATGCCTGCGCTGGGCATGGGCACGTGGCACATGGGTGAGCGCGCGCGCGATCGCACACGGGAGATCGACGCGCTGCGACTCGGCCTCGATCTCGGCATGACGCTGATCGACACGGCGGAGATGTACGCGGAAGGCGGCGCCGAGCGCGTCGTCGGCGAGGCGATCGCCGGCCGGCGCGACGAGGTGTACCTGGTCAGCAAGGTGTATCCGCATCACGCCAGCCGCCGCGGCGTCGTCGAAGCCTGCGCGCGCAGCCTCGAGCGGCTGCGGACCGACCGGCTCGATCTCTACCTGCTGCACTGGCGCGGCGACATCCCGCTGGCCGACACCGTGGCCGGCTTCGAGGCGCTGCGCGCCGACGGGCGCATTCGCGACTGGGGGGTGTCCAACCTCGACGTGCGCGACCTCGAAGCACTCGCGCGCGTCGATGGCGGCGCGCACTGCGCGGCCGACCAGGTGCTCTATCACCTGCAATGCCGCGGCATCGAATTCGACCTGCTGCCGCGATGCCGGCGACAGGGCATGACGGTGATGGCGTACTCGCCGTTCGACGAAGGCCGATTGCTGCGCGACCGCCGCCTTCGCGCGCTCGCCGCGCGCCTCGATGCGACGCCGGCGCAGGTGGCGCTGGCGTGGCTCCTCGCGCAACCGGGCATTGCCGTCATTCCCAAGGCCGGCGACGCGGCGCACGTCCGCGACAACGGCCAGGCAAGGACGCTCGCGCTGTCCGCCGCCGTGCGGGCCGAAATCGATCGCGACTTTCCGCCGCCTGCGCGCGCGACGCCGCTGCAGATGATCTAGCGCGCCAGCCGCACGTCGCGGCGATGGCGGACCAACGGACGCCGCGGGCTGTGCCTTCCCGGGCCGCGTTGCAGTACACTGCGCGGCAGCGCCACGCCCGGGCGACGCCACGTCGCTGCGCCCGCCCCCGGAAGGCCGCAGAGGAGATCGCCATGCATCGCCTGGTGTCGCCCGTTGCAATCATCGCCGCCGTCGGCGCCGTCCTGATCGCAGTCGCCTCTCCTGCCGATGCAGCCGGCGAAAAGCTCGCCGCCTTCTACAAGAACCAGGTCGATCCGCATTTCGCGCTGGTGCGTGCCGGCGTCGAGGCCGCGGCGCGCGACATGAACGCGGGGCCGGTCACGCACTACGCGCCGACGCGCCCCAACAACCTGGCCGAGCAGCTCTCCGAGATCGAGGACGTCACCGTCAAGAAGCCCGACGCGATCCTCTTCATGGCCGTGGACGCGCGCGGCGTGGTGCCGGCGATCGAGAAGGTCAACGCCGCCGGCATACCGATCGTCAACTACAACGACAAGGTGCGCGGCGGCAAGTTCGTGAGCTACGTCGCCGCCGATGACTACAACCTCGGGCTCGACGCCGGCCGCTACCTGCTGAAGGCGCTGGGCGGCAAGGGCAACGTCGTGATCATCGAGGGCGTCAAGGGATCGACGACCAGCGACGATCGCGTGCGCGGTTTCCAGGCGGCGCTGGCGGAGAATCCCGGCGTCAGGCTCGTCGCGTCGCAGCCCGCGAACTACCAGCGGCTGCAGGCGCTGCAGGTGACGGAAAACCTGATCCAGGCCAATCCGCAGCTCGACGGCGTGCTGGCGGCGGCAGACGTGATGGCCTTCGGTGCGATCGAGGCGCTCGAGGCCGCCGGTCGCAAGAACGCGAAAGTGGTGGGCATCGGCGGAGTCCCCGAGTCGATCGAAGCCATCAAGGCGGGCCGCCTGCTCGCCACGGCCGAATTCAACGGCTACAAGATGGGTTGTCTCGCCGCGATGGCGGCACTGCGCTATCTGCGCAAGGAGCCGGTGCCCGACACGATCGTGATCAAGGGCATCGTCATCGACAAGACGACCACAGGGCCTTTCGAAGTGCCCCCGGACAAGCGTACGTGCCCGAAGTGGGAGGACTACGCCAGGTAACGACGCCTGCTGCGACGACGTTGCGCCGCAGCGCTCGCGACCGGACGACAGCGCGATGGCCGACAAGCAAACATCCGCAGCCGCGCGCATCCGCGCGGTGCAGCCGCGCCCCGACGAGGAGCGCCACATGCCCTATGCGCCGGCGGTGAACGTCGAGGCGCCGGCCGACATCCTGTTCATTTCCGGTTCGACGTCGTCGCCGCTCTACCACCGCCATCCCCACGTTGCCGAAGAGCACCGCCACCCGATCGACATCGAGTCGCAGACGCATCGCGCGATGGCCGGCATCAAGCTGGTGCTGGATGCGGAGGGCCTTTCCTGGCGCCATGTGGTGAAGGTCACCAAGTACCTGACGGACATGCGTGACATGGACGGCATGGTGGCCGTCCTCGCCGAATATTTCGGTGACTGGAAGCCCGCCAGCACCACGATCTGCATCAATGCGCTGTCGACGCCGGGAGCACGCGTCGAGCTCGACATGATCGTCGCGCGGCCCAGGGGCTGAGCGCCGCCGCGCCGCCCGTGGACGACGCCGGCTCGCCCGCGATCGTGACGGCCGCGGCCGGGACGCCGCTGTTCGCCCTGCGCAACGTCAGCAAGTCCTTTCCGGGCGTGCGCGCGCTCGACGACGTCAGCCTCGACCTCCACGGCGGCGAAGTCCACGTGCTGCTGGGCGAGAACGGCGCCGGCAAGTCTTCACTGGTCAAGATCCTGTACGGCGCCTATCGCGCCGACGCCGGCACGATCCTGCATCAGGGCCGCCCGGTCGAGATCCATCGCCCGGCCGACGCGCGCAATCTCGGCGTGGCGGTGATCTTCCAGGAGTTCTCGCTCGTCCCGTTCCTGGACATCGCGCACAACATCTTCCTTGGCCGCGAGCCGCGGCGCCGCATGACGCCCTTCGTCGACCATCCGCGGCTGCATCGCGACGCGCGCGCGGCGCTCGCCCGCCTCGGCGTCGACTACGACCCGCGCGCCTTGCCCGCGCACCTCGGCGTTGCCCAGCAACAGATGGTGGAGATCGCCAAGGCATTGTCGCAGCAGGCACGCATGCTGGTGATGGACGAGCCGACGGCGGCATTGTCCGATCGCGAGTCCGAGGCCCTGTTCGCGGCGATCCGCCAGCTGCGCGCCGAGGGCGTCGCCGTCGTCTACATCTCGCACCGGATGCAGGAAGTGCAGGAGCTCGGCGATCGCATCACCGTGCTGCGGGACGGGCGGCGCGTGGCCACGCTCGCCCGCGGCGAGGCGAGCGGCGATGCGCTGATCCGCATGATGGTGGGCCGCGCCGTGGGTACCGTCTATCAACGCCGCCAGTTCGCGGTGGCCGGGGCCACGGCACTCGAGGTGCGCGGCCTGCGCACGGAGACCGGCGTCGACGGCGTCGACCTGGACGTCCGTGCAGGCGAGATCGTCGGTCTTGCGGGCCTCGTTGGTGCCGGCCGCACCGAGGTCGCACGCGCGGTGTTCGGCGCGGACCCGGTCTCCGCGGGGGAAGTGCGCGTCTTCGGCGCGCCGTTGGCGGGCGGTCCCGAGCGGGCATCACGGCGTGGCGTCGCGCTGATTCCGGAGAACCGCAAGCAGGAGGGCCTCGCGCTCAAGCGGTCGACGCAGGACAACCTGCTCGTGGCGAGCCTCTGGCAGCGCTTTCCGCGCGGCGTCTACGGCGTGCGCGCGGCGCGGCGCGCGGCCACTGCGTTGATCGGACGCCTGCGCGTCACGCCGCCGCGGCCGCAGCGGCTGGCGCGCATGCTGTCCGGCGGCAACCAGCAGAAAGTCGTCGTCGGCAAGTGGCTCGCCGCCGATTGCCGCTTGTTCCTCTTCGACGAGCCGACGCGCGGCATCGACGTCGGCGCCAAGAGCGAAATCTTCGAGCTGATCGAAAACCTCGTGACCAGGGGCGCCGCCGTGCTGCTCATCAGCTCCGAGCTCGCGGAGATCGTGCAGGTCTGCGACCGCGCATACGTGATGCGCGCCGGGCGCATCGCCGGCGAGCTGCCGCGCGAACGGCTGTCGGAGGAAAACATCCTCCGCTTGGCGATGCACGGCGCCTGATGGAGGCGCCGGCGCGCACAGTCGCGTACCGTACACGGACGCTGCCCGCCATCGTGCCGATCGGGCTCGCGGTCGTCGCCACCGCCGCATGGGCGGCACACGGATTCCTGACGACGCGCAACCTGGGCAACCTCGGCTTGCAGGGGTCGATCCTGCTGATGCTGTCGATGCCGATGACGCTCATCATCATGAGCGAGGGGCTCGACCTCTCCGCCGGCGCCGTGCTGAGCCTTTGCAGCGTGGTGATGGCGTTCATGCTGGCCGCGGGCCACGGCCTCGCGCTTGCCCTCGCCGCCTCGCTGGCCACCGGCGCGGTGTTCGGGCTCGCCAACGGCAGCCTCGTGTCGCTGTTCGGCCTGCCGCCGTTCGTGGTCACGCTCGCCACGCTCGGCATTGCGCAAGGCGCGTCGCTGGTGCTGACCGACGGCAATGCGGTGTCGGGACTGGGCCCCGGCGTCGCCGCGCTCTACTCGGCGCACCTCGCCGGCGTACCGCTGCCCGTGGCGGTCGCACTGGCGACGTGGCTCGTCACCCACACGCTGCTCTATCACACGCGCTTCGGCGCCTGCGTCTTCGCGATCGGCGGCAACCGCGACGCGCTGGTGCTCGCCGGCACCGCGGCGTGGGCGTGGCACATCGCCATTTATGTCTACGGCGGCCTCGTGTCGGGGTTCGCCGCGCTGCTGCTCACCGGCCGCATGAACGCGGCGCATCCGACGGTGGCGATCGGCATGGAGTTCGACGCGATCGCCGCGGTCGTGCTGGGCGGCACGTCGTTCGAGCGTGGCGACGGCCGCCTCGTCGGCACCGTGCTCGGCGTGGCCACGATCACCGTGCTGCGCAACGGACTCGACCTCGCCGGCATCGAATCGTCGCTGCAGGTCGTGTCGATCGGCGTGATGATCATGGTGGTGATCGTCATCGACGGCGCGCGCAAGCGCTGGCGACGGGCCACTCCATGACGCCCGAGCCTTTTGGCGTCGCCGCCCAGGCGGCTGCTCCCCACTGGCGCCACGCGCTCGGCGCGGAGAGCGCCGCGCTCGCAATGCGCGTGCTCCTGATCGCGGCGATGGCCACGGCGCTCGCATTGTCGACCGATGCGTTCCTGGCCACCGCCAACATCCTCAACGTGCTGCGGCAGGCAAGCCTCCTGTTCCTGCTCGCCGCAGGGTTGACGCTCGTCATCCTGTGCGGCGGATTCGACCTCTCGGTGGCGGCGAACCTCACGCTCGCAGCGTGCCTCGCGGCGAGCGTGGTCAAGTCAGGCGCATCGCCCTGGCTCGGCGTGGCCACTGCGCTCGTGGCGGGGACGCTTGCCGGCACGCTCAACGGCCTCGTCATCACGCTGCTGCGCCTGCCGGCATTCCTCGCGACGTATGCCATGCTGTGGATCCTGCAGGGCATTGCGTTCCACTACATGGGCGGCCAGGAAATCTACGGCTTCCCGCCCGCATTCCGCGCGCTCGGCACGGGCTTCATCGCGGGGGTTCCGGTCCCGGTGTACCTGATGGCGGTGGTGCTCGCCGCCGGCACGCTGTTCCTGCGAAGCACGAACCTCGGCCAGGAAATCTATGCGATCGGCGCCAATGCCGAAGCGGCGCGACTGTCGGGGATTCCCGTGCATCATCGCCAGCGCCTCGTCTATGCGCTATGCGGTCTCCTGTCCGGCCTCGCCGCAGCCGTCTACCTCGCGCGTGTCAACGCCGCCGACTCCGGGATGGGCGAGCCGCTGCTGCTGCCCGTGATCGCCGCCGTGCTGATAGGCGGCACGTCGCTGTTCGGCGGCGTCGGCAGCCTCGCGGGCACGGCGCTCGGATCGATCATCCTCGCGCTCGTCATCAACGGCATGAATCTCCTGAACATCCGCGCGCAATGGCAACCACTCGTGGTCGGCGTCGTGCTGCTGGCGGCGGTGATGGTCGACCTCGCGGGCCGCGGCCGGCGCGAGCGCATCGGCTAGCGTCGCGCGCCGGCCGTTGCGGTCTTCGCGGCGTCAGTCGAGACCGTCGCCGACGGCCTCGTTCTCGGGCGCGAGCTCGAGGCCCGCAGCGCGCGCCGCGAGCACGATCAGCTTGGCGAAATCGCCGTCGTCGAGTCCGTTGCCGATCAGCGTCTGCACGAGGTCGCGCGTCGCCGACGCGAGCGGCATCGGCACGTCCAGCGCGCGCGCCGCATCGAGACCGAGATCGAGGTCCTTGCGCAGGAGCTTGGGCGTGAACGTCACCTTGAAATCGAGGTTGACCAGCGCCGGCGTCTTGTAGCGCGAGAACGTCGAGCCCATCACGCTCTGGTTGATGAAACCGAGGAACGCGTGCCGCGGCACGCCGGCCTTCTGCGCCAGGACGGTGATCTCGGCGAGCGACTGGATGACGACGCCGAGGAAGACGTTGTGGCAGATCTTGACGATGCGCGCGAGCTCGCCGTCGCCGACGTAGGTCGACGCCGGAGCGATCAGCGCAAGGTATGGCAATGCGGCGTCATAGGCCGCTCGCGGCCCCGAGCAGACGAACGACAGGCGTCCGGCCTTGATCACCTTGGCGTTGCCGGACACGGGCGCCGCGAGGAGGTCGATGCCGCGCGCCGCGAGCAGCGCGCGCAATTGCGCCGAGCCTTCGAGCGAGATCGACGAGCATTCGACGACGAGCCGGGTGCGCACCTCGCCCGCGCCGGACAGCAGCCCGTGCGGCCCCGCGATGACTTCGTGCACGTCGTCGTAGGTCGACACCATCACGAACACGATGTCGCACGCCGCGAGATCACTCGCCCGGTCGGCGATGCGCGCGCCCTTCTGCGCGAGCGGCTCGGCTTTCGCCCGCGTGCGATTCCACACGGTGACCTCGGCGCCGCCGTGCACGAGGCGCTCGGCCATCGCAAGACCCATGCGGCCGATCCCGATCCAGCCGATGCGGACCTTCGTCGGCGTCATGCGCCCACCCCGAAGGGCTCGTCGATGGCGAACAGCCAATCGCCGTCGCGCTGGCGACGCGCGATCTCGACGCTCCGGCCGGTCATCGCCTGCGGCTGGCCATCCGGTCCGTGCATCGCGAGCGACCACGACGCCGTCACGAGTGCGAGGTCGTCCGCATGCGACACGACGCGCGCCTCGATTTTCATCGTCGGTCGCATGCCGACGAACCCCGCAAGCGCTTCGCGGATCGCCGCGGTGCCGGTGACCGTCCTGCCGGGCGTCGGCGTCAGCGACGCGTGCGGCTCGTACAGCGCGACGAGGGCGTCGAGATCGCCGGCATTGAGCGCCTGGGCGAACAGCCGGTCCAGGTCTTCGGGCGTGCGTGCGGGCATGCTGTCGCTCCGGATTCAGTAGGGATTGGCGATCGGCAGTTCCTGCGCCGGATAGAGCGAGATGATCTTGGGCCCCGTCGGCGTCAGGATCACTTCCTCCTCGATGCGCGCAGCCGAGATGCCGTCGCTCGCCGGACAATAGGTCTCGACGGCGAAGACCATGCCGGCCTTGAGCTCGATCGGGTTCTTCAGCGAATTGAGGCGCGAGATCAGCGGCCGCTCGTGCAGGCCGAGACCGAGGCCGTGGCAGAAATTGAGTCCGAACGCCTCCATTTCGCTGGCGAACCCGATCTCGCTCGCCTTGGGAAACGCGCGCGCGATCTTGTCGGAACCGATGCCCGGCTTCAGCAGGTCGATCGCGCGGTCCATCCATTCGCGAGCCTTGCGATACGCGGTGCGCTGCGGCGACGTCGCCATGCCGACGTTGAAGGTCCGGTAGTAGCACGTGCGGTAACCCATGAACGACTGGATGATGTCGAAGAACGCCTGGTCGCCCGGACGGATCAGGCGGTCGGTGAAG
>DASYSP010000033.1:0-38789 GCA_036003195.1 Casimicrobiaceae bacterium | reverse complement strand
TGCATGACGGGCGGGACATATCCTGATGCCTTGAATTGCGACGGCATCAGCTTGAGGCGCCGTAGCATATGACAGTGGGGAGTGACTCCCCACAGCGTAAGGGGTCCGTCAGGATTATACGCCAAACCTACCGTCGACTCTGCCGATCTCAACCGTTCGTCGGCTCGCACAGGTCCGAAAAGAGTTCGCGTTAGGCCGTCCCCAATCGATCTAGAAACGTTCTGCGGCGAGAGCCAGCGACAGATCGCTTCCACCCATTGCCTCGGCGGCAAGACCGTCGATCTTCGGCAACATCGATTCTCCGTAAAAGCGTGCGGTGACGATCTTCGCCCGCATGAACTCGGCATCGCCCTCGCCGGCGACGAGCTTGCGGGAGGCGACGAGGGCCGCGCGCGCCGATTGCCAGCCGCCGCACAGAACCCCCCACATCTCGAGATACGGCACCGAGCCCGCAAAGGCATCGCGCGGCGCGGCGGCGTAGGCCTTCAGTAGCCACGCTACCGCGCCGGATACCGTGGTTGCTGAGGCATTAAGGCGTTTGCCCAGGTCGGCAAGGCTCGAATCGCCGGACGCCGCGAGCGCCTTTGCCACATCGGAAATCTCGCCGATGACCCGTTTCGCCACGGCACCTGCGTCGCGCGCCGTCTTGCGGCCGATGAAATCGTTGGCCTGGATGGAAGTCGTGCCTTCATAGATCGTGATGATCCGTGCATCGCGCACGTGCTGGGCGGCGCCGGTCTCCTCGATGAAACCCATGCCGCCATGAACCTGCAGGCCGATGTTGGTAACGCGCTGCGCGGTCTCCGTGCACCAGCCCTTGACGATCGGCACCATGAACTCGGAAAACGCAAGATGACTTGCGCGTGCCGCCTGATCCGGGTGATGCCGGGCATTGTCGAGCGCCGCCGCTGTGACATACGCAACGGCTCGCATTGCCTCCGTAAAGGCGCGCATCGTCATCAGCATCCGCCTGACATCGGGATGCTCGATGATGGCTGGAACCGTGCCGGTGGCGCCGAGGCCGACCGGGCGTCCCTGCACGCGCTCGCGTGCAAACGTCACTGCCCGTTGGTACGCGCGCTCGGAAATCCCCACGCCTTCCATGCCGACCGAGAAGCGCGCGAGGTTCATCATGATGAACATGTACTCGAGACCGCGATTCGCGGTGCCGACGAGGTACCCTGTTGCGCCTCCGCGGTCACCATAGGCGAGTACGGCCGTGGGACTGGCATGAATGCCGAGCTTGTGCTCGATCGACACGCAGGTGACGTCGTTGCGCGCGCCGAGCGAGCCATCGGCGTTTACCAGGAATTTCGGCACGACGAACAGCGAGATTCCCTTGACGCCCGGCGGCGCGTCCGGCAGGCGGGCAAGCACCAGATGCACGATGTTCGCCGTGTAATCGTGCTCGCCGTACGTGATGAAAATCTTCTGGCCGAAGAGCTTGTAGGTGCCGTCAGCCTGCGGTTCGGCGCGTGTGCGCACTGCGGCGAGGTCGGATCCGGCCTGGGCCTCGGTGAGATTCATCGTGCCGGTCCACTCGCCCGACACCATCTTCGGCAGGAACGTGGACTTGAGGTAGTCGGTGCCGGCGAGCTCGATCGCTTCGATGGCGCCTTGCGTCAGCAACGGACACAGGTCGAATGCCATGTTCGACGAATGCCACATTTCCTCGATCGGCGTCGACACCAGCTGCGGAAGACCCTGGCCACCGTACTCGGGGTTCTTGGTGAGGCCGTTCCAGCCGTTGTCAGCGAACTTCCGATAGGCGTCCTTGAAACCTGCGGGCGTGCGCACGCTGCCGTCCGGCATTCTCACTGCCCCTTCACGATCGCCGGGTTGGTTGAGCGGATCGAGAACGTCCGTCGCGAATCGGGAAGCTTCCTCGAGAATGGCCGACACGGTGTCTTCGGTCGCATCCTCGAAACCCGGCAACGTCGCGACCTGCGCGAGGCCGGCCAGCTCGTTCATCACGAACTGCATCTCCGAAAGTGGTGCGCGATACGTGCTCATGGTCAAAGCGCCGACGTCAGCTGGGGGATGATCTCGAACAGGTCGCCGACCAGCCCGTAGTCGGCGAGCTGGAATATAGGAGCATCGGGATCCTTGTTGATCGCGACGATGACCTTGCTGTCCTTCATCCCGGCGAGATGCTGGATCGCTCCCGAAATTCCGACCGCGATGTACAAGTCGGGTGCCACGATCTTGCCGGTCTGCCCGACCTGATAGTCGTTCGGCACGTAGCCGGCGTCCACCGCGGCGCGGGATGCGCCGAGCGCAGCGTGCAGCTTGTCCGCCAGCGCCTCCAACATCCGGAAATTCTCGCCGCTGCCAAGACCACGCCCCCCGGAAACGACGACGCGCGCTCCCGCAAGTTCCGGGCGCTCGGACTTGGTGATCTCCTGACCGGTGACCCGCACCTTGCCGGTATCGGCAACACCCTGAGCCTCGACGACCGCAGCGTTGCCGCCCGTCGCGGGGGCCGGGTCGAACGCGGTCGGCCGCACCGTGATGATCTTGACGGCATCGCCGCTGCGCACGGTCGCGAACGCGTTGCCCGCGTAGATGGGACGCACGAAGGTGTCCAGCGACACGACCGCCGTGATGTCGGAGATCTGCGCCACGTCGAGCTTGGCCGCCACGCGGGGCATGGCGTTCTTGCCGAAGCCGGTTGCCGCTGCCAGCACATGCGAATAATGACTTGCGGTCACCAGCGCCAGCACCTGCGCGGCGATGTTTTCGGCCGTGGGCTGCGTGAATTGTGTGCCCGCTGCATGAATGACGCGCGTGACGCCCGGAATCGTCGCGGCGGCCTTGACCGCCGCATCCGCGCCGTCGCCCGCAATCAGCACATCGATCGGCCCACCCAGTTTCTGAGCCGCGGTGACGACGTTCAGCACTGCATCCTTGAGACCATTGGCGTCGTGCTCGGCGATGACGAGCGCGGTCATGTGATCACCTTCGCTTCGTTGCGGAGCTTGTCGACGAGTTCGGCAACGCTCGCGACCTTGCCGCCGCCGACGCGCTTCTTCGGCTCCTCGACTTTGAGCGTCGTGAGCCTGGGCGCGACGTCGACGCCGAGACTATCGGGCGTCAACGTCTCGATCGGCTTCTTTTTCGCCTTCATGATATTGGGCAGCGTGGCGTAGCGCGGCTCGTTGAGCCGCAGATCGGTCGTGATCACCGCCGGGAGGCTCATCGCAACGGTCTCGAGACCGCCATCGACCTCGCGCTTGACCGTCGCCGAATCGCCGGCAATGTCCACCTTCGATGCAAAGGTTGCCTGCGGCCAGTCCAGCAGGCCCGCGAGCATCTGGCCGACCTGGTTGGAATCGTCATCGATCGCCTGCTTGCCCAGCACGATCAGGCGCGGCGACTCCTTGGCGGCAATGGCCGCGAGCAGCTTGGCGACGGCCAGCGGCTGCAATTCGACCGTCGTCTCGACGAGAATTCCGCGGTCGGCGCCGAGCGCGAGCGCCGTGCGAAGCGTCTCCTGGCATGCCGCGACACCGCAGGAAACTGCGACGATCTCGGTGGCAATGCCTTTTTCCTTGAGTCGAATCGCTTCCTCGACGGCGATCTCGTCGAACGGATTCATCGACATCTTGACGTTCGCGAGATCCACGCCCGAGCCATCGGGCTTGACGCGAACCTTGACGTTGAAATCAACGACGCGCTTGACGGCAACGAGTATTTTCATCCGATACACCGGCGCTGTGACGATAGAGCGTGATTATAGCCATTCACCTGTGGCGGGCGATCACTGCCGCCTCGTTGCAGCCGCGCGCACGGCCGGCGCGCGGCAAAGCTCGCGTTATCGCAGCGCTCGCATCCACCGGTGCGTGCCGCGAGCGCGGCCCGAGACAGCAGGCGCCACCTTCTCCCCTCGGGCAACGGGAACGCGCGGCAGGCTGTCATAATCAAATGGTCGTCCTCACCACTGGTTCGAATCCCATGGCCGTCGACCTGAAGAAGATCGAAAACCTCACCCGCGAGCTCCTGATCGCGATTGGCGAAGACCCCGACCGCGAGGGCCTGGTCAAGACGCCTTCACGCGTGGCCAAGGCGCTTGAATTCCTGACCTCGGGATATCGCGCGGACCTCGGGAAAGTGATCAATGACGCAGTGTTCACCCAGACGACCAACAGCATGGTCATCGTCAAGAACATCGAGGTCTACAGCATGTGCGAGCATCACATGCTGCCGTTCTACGGCCGCTGCCACATCGGCTATCTGCCGACGGGAAAGGTTTTCGGCGTGTCGAAGCTTGCGCGTCTCGTCGACATGTTCGCGCGCCGGCTCCAGCTCCAGGAGCGATTGACCGAGCAGGTATCGCAGGCAATTATGGAAACCATCGGCGCCACGGGCGTGGGGGTGATGATCGAAGCCCGTCACCTGTGCATGATGATGCGTGGCGTCGAGAAACAGAACTCGGTGATGGTCACGTCGTCGGTGCTCGGCAGCTTTCGCGAGTCACAGGCCACGCGAGAGGAGTTCCTGTCACTCATTGGCAGCCGGCCGACGCTTTAGCCATGCACGAGTCCACGCGACGAACTTCGCACGGGCGTAGACCTGAATAGGACTTCGGGCGCGACACGCGCCGGACGCGGCCGCGGCCGGCTCGCACGTCACCTCGGCGGCAGCAGCATCTGCGTGCAACGGAACAGCGCGATCGTGCGATCGTCCGACTTGCGGCGCACCGTCGCGTCCCATACCTGCGTCGTTGCGCCCTGGTGCACCGGCCGCGCGATCGCGGCGATCGTGCCCTCGCGTGCCGTGCCGATGAAATTGGACTTGAGCTCGATCGTGGTGAAGCTCGCCATGGTGTCCGGCAGGTGCATCAGACATCCATAGCCGCAGGCGGTGTCGGCCAGTGCGACCACGGTCGCCGCATGCAGGTAGCCGTTGGGCGCCAGGACCTCCGGGCGGATGTCGATCTCCGCGTCGATGCGACCGTCCTCGACATGCGTCACGCGAAAGCCCATCAGCTCCGGCAGCCGTCCCTTGCTGCGCGCATTGGCAATATCCAGCGTGATGCCCGGACGCAGTCCCATGCTTTACCCCTATCGTCTAACAATGGCACCACGGTGCCGGCGTGTGGCGTACCCGTGATGCCGATCGGCGTCACGTCACCGTGCCAATCACGGCCCCGCGGCGAGCTCGCGCAAGTCGGCGCAGAACCGGTCCACAGCGGCCGGCGGCGTATCCCAGGCGCACATGAAGCGACAGCCGGTGTCCCCCACGAATACGTAAAAGCGCCAGCCGCGCGTCTCGAGTCCACGGATGACCGGTGGCGGCAGGTGCACGAACACACCATTGGCCTCGGTCGGCGCGATGAACGTCGCGCCCGGCACTCTGGCGATGGCATCGGCCATGCGCCGTGCCATTGCATTGGCATGCGCCGCATGCCGCAGCCACGCTCCGCTGCGCAACATCGCCGTCCAGGGCGCCGCGAGGAAACGCATCTTCGAGGCAAGCTGCGCGCCTTGCTTGCGCCGGCGCGCGAACTCGTCGGCAAGCGCGTGATCGAAAAACACCAATGCCTCGCCGAACGGCAGGCCATTCTTGGTACCGCCCAGCGACAGCACGTCGACGCCCACGCGATTGGCGATGTGCGCCGGCGCGCAACCCAGCGCCGCGACCGCATTGGCAAAGCGCGCGCCGTCCATGTGCACCTTGAGGCCGAGCGCGTGTGCATGCTCGGTGAGGGCCCGCAATTCGGTCGGCGCATAGATCGCGCCGAGCTCGGTGGCCTGGGTGACGCTCACCCCGCGAGGGCGAGAAGCGTGCTCGCCATGGAGGACGCCGGCGCGCGACGTGATCGCGTCACAAGTAAGCTTGGCATGCGGCGTGTCGACGGTGAGCAGCTTGGCGCCGCCACTGAAGAATTCGGGTGCGCCGCACTCGTCGACGTTGATGTGCGCGAAGGCGTGACAAATCACCGCGTCGGTGTTGCGGCACATGGCGGCGAGCGCAAGCGAATTTGCCGCGGTGCCATTGAACACGAAGTACACGGGGGCGTCGCTGTCGAACGCGGCGCGCACGGCATCTTCGGCTTCCCGCGTCCAGCGATCATCGCCGTAGCCGGCGGCGTGGCCGGCATTGGCGTCGGCGAGCGCCTGCCAGGCCTCGGGACAGATGCCGGCATTGTTGTCGCTGGCGAATTGCGGCGCGTCGGCGTCCAGCAGCACACTCGCGGCAAGCGACAGGCTCACAGCCGCTCCCCCACCCACGCCTCGACGGATGCGAGCGCCGCCGGCAACGCTGCGGCGTCGGTGCCACCCGCCTGCGCCATGTCGGGACGACCGCCACCCTTGCCGCCGACGCGCTGCGCGACGTAATTGACGAGGTCACCCGCCTTCACCCGGGCAACCAGATCAGGCGTGACGCCGGCGATCAGCGTGACCTTGCCGTCGTTGACGCTGCCAAGAACGATCGCCGCGCTCTTGAGCTTGTCCTTGAGCTTGTCGACGGTTTCGCGCAGGCTCTTGACGTCGGCGCCATCCAGCGCGGCTGCGACGACCTTCGCACCCTTGACATCGACGGCGCTGCCGGCGATATCGTCGCCCGCCGACGAGGCGAGCTTCGCCTTGAGTCGCGCGAGATCGCGCTCGGCCGAGCGCGCCTCGCTCATCAACTGGGCGATGCGTGCGTCGACCTCGTTCACCGGCGCTTTCAGCGCCGTCGCGGCGGCGTCGAGAATCCGCTCCTGCGCCTGGACCCAGGCGAGCGCGCCCTTGCCGGTGACCGCCTCGACGCGGCGAATCCCGGCGGCGACGCCGCTTTGCGACACGATCTTGAACAAGCCGATGTCCCCCGTGCGCGCGACGTGCGTGCCGCCGCACAACTCGCGCGAGCTGCCGATGTCCAGCACCCGCACGACGTCGCCGTATTTCTCCCCGAACAGCATCACCGCGCCAAGATGCTGCGCATCGGCGATCGGCATCTCCCGCGCCGCGGTGGCATGGTTGTCGAGAATCTCGGCATTGACGATGGATTCAATCCGGCGAATTTCATCGTCCGTCAACGGCGCATGGTGGGTGAAGTCGAAGCGAGTCTTCTCGGGATCGACCAGCGAGCCCTTCTGCTGCACATGGGGTCCCAGCACTTCGCGCAGCGCCTTGTGCATCAGGTGCGTCGCCGAATGGTTACGCACCGTACGCCCGCGCGCGTCGGTGTCGACCGCGGCACCGATCGTGTCGCCAACCTTGATCTCGCCATTCCTGACCTCGCCGATGTGGCCGAAAACGTCCGGCTGGATCTTCTGCGTGTCGGTGACCGCAAACAGCGTGAGGCAACTGCCGGTGCGCGAAAGCTCGCCGCGGTCGCCGACCTGCCCGCCCGACTCCGCATAGAACGGCGTGCGGTTCAGCACCACCACCGCCGAATCGCCGGTGACGATCGAATCGACGGCAGCGCCGCCCTTGTAGAGCGCGACGACGCGGCTCTCTTCGGTGAGCGACTCATAGCCGCGGAACGCGGTCTTCGGCCCGTCGTAGGCGAGGGTGTCACCCATCTTGAACTGCGAAGCCGCGCGGGCACGTGTGCGTTGCTCGTCCATCGCCTTGTCGAAGCCGGCCTCGTCGACGGCGACGCCGCGCTCGCGGCCTACGTCGGCCGTCAGGTCGAGCGGAAAGCCGAACGTGTCGTAGAGCGTGAACGCGGTGAGCCCGTCGAGCGTCTTGGATCCGGACTTCTCGACGCGCGCGAGTGCCTCCTCGAGGATGCGCATGCCGTTTTCGAGTGTTTCGCCGAAGCGCTCTTCCTCGGCCTTCAGCACCTCGGCCACGCGGGCCTTGTCGCGCGTCAGCTCCGGATAGGCTCCCCCCATCTGGCGATCGAGGTCGGCCACGAGCCGGTAGAAGAACGGCTGCTTCTGGCCGAGCTGGTAGCCGTGGCGGATCGCGCGGCGGATGATCCGGCGCAGCACATAGCCGCGCCCTTCATTGCCGGGAATGACTCCGTCGACGACGAGAAACGCGCACGCGCGAATGTGATCGGCGATCACCCGCAGCGATGGCGAAAGCAGGTCCTTGGCGCCCGTTTCACGCACTGCCGCGCGGATCAAATCCTGGAACAGGTCGATTTCGTAATTCGAGTGCACATGCTGCAGTACCGCCGCCAGGCGCTCGATGCCCATGCCGGTGTCGACGCAAGGCTTGGGCAGCGGCGTCAGCTTGCCGCTGGCGTCGCGGTCGAACTGCATGAACACGAGATTCCAGATCTCGATATAGCGATCACCATCCTCCTCGGCCGAACCCGGCGGACCTCCCCAGACATGGGGTCCGTGATCGTAGAAGATCTCCGAGCACGGTCCGCAGGGTCCGGTGTCGGCCATTTGCCAGAAGTTGTCGGACGCGTAGCGGGCGCCTTTGTTGTCGCCGATGCGGATGCAGCGCTCCGGCGGCACGCCGATCTCCTTGGTCCAGATGTCGAAGGCCTCGTCGTCCTCGAAGTAGACCGTCGTCCACAACTTTTCCTTTGGCAGCCCGTAAACGTCGGTCAGCAGCACCCATGCGAAGCGGATCGCATCGCGCTTGAAATAGTCGCCGAAGCTGAAGTTGCCGAGCATTTCGAAGAACGTGTGATGACGCGCGGTGTAGCCGACGTTCTCGAGGTCGTTGTGCTTGCCGCCGGCGCGCAGGCTGCGCTGGGAGGACGTGGCGCGTTTGTACGGTCGCTTGTCGACGCCGAGAAATACGTCCTTGAACTGCACCATGCCGGAATTGACGAACAGCAGCGTCGGGTCGTTGGCCGGGACGAGCGACGAACTCGGCACGTGCGCGTGCCCTTGCGACACGAAGTACTCGATGAACTGGCGGCGGATCTCGTTGACGGTCATGCGCGGCGATCCCGGCGTGGCGCACGCGAATGCGCCCAAGAATCAAAAGGTTGCATTGTACCGCCCGGCGTCGCTTCTCCCAAGGGCCGGGTATGCCGTCGAGTTCCGGGACGGCCACCGCAAACTCCCGTTACAGCGCCGGGCAGACATGCCGCCGCGGATTGGGCACAATCGAAGCGTGCCTCGCGACGACCACGACGCTCCGCTGCACCTCATCAATCCGCTGCGCAATCCGTGCGGCGGGTCGGAGCGGCGCACGATCGACATGGCGCGCCTGTTGCGTGCGCGTCACGTCGACGTGACCGTATGGGCGGCGCGCGATGCCTCGTCGAGACTGGTCGAGGAGGCCCGGGCCAGCGTGGTCCATCCGGTGCTCGGGCGATTTCCCCGCCACGGCACGCTGGTGTTCGTCGGCACCTACTTCAGCGTCGGCCGCTGGATTGCGCTCGCTTCGCCGCAGCGCGTGCTCGTGATCTTCAATACCGACCAGCCGCACTGGCTACGCAACAACCTCGCGCGTATCGCGGCGAGCGGGTGCTCGGCAGAAGTCGTCTATACGTCGGTAGGACTGCGCGCGCGCCACCGCGGCGTCGGACCCGTGCTCGAGAGCACGATCGACCTGAGCCTGTTCACGTTTCGGGATCCGCGTGATACGCCTAATCGCGTTTTTACGGTAGGCCGGCTTTCCCGCGACGATGTCACCAAGCATCACGCGGAGGATCCGGCACTTTATCGCCGCCTCGCCGCCGCCGGCATTCACGTGCGATTGATGGGCGCAACATGCATAGCGCGAGAGCTTGCCGACGTTCCCGGCATCGAGATTCTGCCCGAGGGAGCGATGCCCGCTCCCGCGTTCCTGCGCAGCCTCGACGCGTTCGTCTACCGCACGTCGAACACCTGGTACGAGGCGTTCGGCCGGGTGGTGTTCGAGTCGATGGCCGCGGGCGTGCCCGTCGTCTGCAACGCGGAGGGGGGCTTTGCGCATTACCTCGCATCAGGCGCCAACGCCCTGCTCGCACGGTCGACCGACGAGCTCGCCGGCGCGGTCATCGCCTTGCGCGACGATCGGGCGCTCGCGGCGCGGCTGGCGCGGCGCGCGCGCGACGACGCCGAAGCGATTCAGCGCAACGCCGAGCAGCGCTTGTTCGCCCTGATGGTAGAAGAGTCCCCGCGAGCGGGACATGCGCCGGCACACGCGGGCGCGCATGCGCCGCTTGCATCCCGCGGTGTCTCGACGGTCGAATCCGGCTCGAAGCACGCGCTGCCGCCGGGCGACTGACGCACTAGCGCGAACCCATACGGCGGCCGCTGCGGAAACGGCGAATGCGGACGACGATTTCGCCAGGCAACGTGTGCCAGTGGCGCTGGCCCATGGTGATCTGCAGGTAGCGAACGAATCCGGGCAGCGAACGCCAGGCCGGGACCGCGCGTGCACGAATCCGATAGCGGCGCCAAGGGCGCATCAGGTAGGCAGCGATGCCGGGCATCGTCGCCGCCGATTCATAGCCGCGCAGGTCGACGCCATCGACCGGCGCAGCGCGCAGCGTGGCGAGCGTGGCCGCCGGTACGCCGACGTTCCAGCGCTCCGCGAGGTAGTCCAGCGTATCGGCGAGGTGCAGCGTCACGCGCCAGGCACGCGCCGCCCGCTCGACGCGCGACCAGTCGAGATTGTCGCCCGCCCTGCCGACGATATGCATCGCATCGGCGACCCAGCGCACGGGGGAGATCGGCGACCACGCAGCGGCATGCGCGCAGACGATCGTCAGCAGATCCTCCGCACAAGGCATGCGCGCGGCGACGCCCGGGACACCGGCCGCCACGCTGTCGCGCCACAATGCCGCATCGTGCGCGCCGTCATCCGCGGGGAGCGCGGCCCAATGCAGGTCGAGGTCGAGATCGTCGCGCGACACGAAGCACGCGCCGTGATAGACCTCCGGCAGCAGTTCCGGCTGCGGCCATTGCGCGCGCCATCCACTGCGCAGCAGCGTATCGATGGCGGGATTCGCCGACTGGCGCGGTACCAGGACGTCGAAATCGTTCATCGGTCGCAGCGCCGGATTGCCGTCGTAGTAGCCGATCAGCGCACCGCCCTTCAATGCGAGCGCGGGAATGCCGGCGTCCGCCAGCCTGTCCACGGCCTCGCCCGCGCGCCGGCAGACGAGCTGCCCGTGCACGAAGGCGCGACGGTAGACCCCGCGGATGACCGGCCACGGCGCGTCCTCGGCGTGCAGCAGCTCGCGGCGCGGCACCAGCAGCGGCAGCAGCCGAGTGGAACCGGCGTCCAGCGTGTCGATGTCATGCGTGCGGCGCCACTGCGCGAAGGCGTCCGCCGCACCTGCCTCCGGCCCGATGGTCGCCGCCAGCAACAGCTCCTGGCCGGCGTCGGGATGCCAGCCGCCACCGAGGCTCACGTCGGCTTGGCCGCGCGCCGTCGCGCGAGATGGCGCCTCACGGCTTCAACGTAGTCGCTGCCGGTCACCGCAGCGCGCCGGGTGCTGTTGGCACGATGCAGGCGACGCTCGACGCCAACGGCGTCGACATGCACGTGCGGCAATTCCCGCGCGCGCCCGAACCATTCGATCGCCTCGCCTACGCGCAAGTCCGAAGCGAACCCGCCGATGCGCACGAAAACCTCCCGGCGCGCCACGAGCGCGCTGGCAAGCCACCCCTCGAGCTGCGTAGTGTCGCGTTGCACCAGGGCAGCACGCTCGGCCGCATCGAGCTCGTCACTCGCAAACTCCCGCGTCCGGCACAGGCAGAACATGGCCGCGGCGTCGGCGTCGAGCGCCGCGCACTGGATGGCGAGGTGGTCGCGCATCCAGCGATCGTCGGCATCGAGAAACGCGATGTACGAAGCATCGGCAGCCGCAATGCCCGCGTTGCGCGCGGCGGCCGCGCCACCGTTGCGCCCGAGCGCGATCAGCTCGACCGGTGCGCCGTACCCGCCGACGATCTGCGCCGTCGTGTCGGTGGAGGCATCATCGACGACGATCACGCGGGCCACGGCATGCGATTGGGCGAGGACGCTGGCGAGCGCCTCGCGCAGATGCAGCGCCGCATTGAACGCCGGAATGACGACATCGACGGTGCTCATGACGCGATGCGTCGCCGCTTGAGCGAAGCATGCAGCGCGCGCGCCATCCGCGCTGCCTGCCCCGCGCTGCCGCGCGCGAGATTGGACTGGTTGCCGGCGTGAATGCGCCGGCACACCGTGGGCTCGTCGAGGTGGACGAAGCGCACGCCGGCGTCGAGGGCGCGCAGCAGCCACTCGCTATCGTCCATCGGCACCATCGACGGATCAAACATGCCGACGCGCTCGAACAGGACGCGCCGCGCCACCAGCGTGTTGGTGCCCATGCCGTGCTGCGGCACGTCCAGCATCGCCGGCACGACGCCCGGCGGTGGGGCGGTCATCTCCGGCGACAGGAAGTTGGCGATCGCGCAGGCGACGAAGCCGATTTGCGGCTCCCGCTCGAGCACGCCGAGCATGCGGGCAAGATGGCCCGGCAGCCACCGATCATCCTGGTCGAGGAACGCGATCGCGTCGCCGCTCGCCTCGGCCACGCCGCGGTTGCGCGCCGCGGCGCATCCGCCATTGGGCTGGTACGCATAGCGCACATCCGCATAGCGCGCGACAATCGCCGCGCTCGCGTCCTGCGAGCCGTCGTCGACAACGACGATCTCGTCGGCATGGCGCGTCTGCGCGCGAACGCTGTCGAGCGCTTCGGCGACATACGCCTCGCCGTTGTACAACGGCATCACCACGCTGACGCGCATCACGCCACTGCTCGCATGCCGTGCGCGGCGGGATCGGCGATCAGGCCGGAGAAAGCCTCGCCGACGTCGCGTGGATCGTCCGCCAATTCGGCGCGCAGGCATGGCAACTGCGTGCACAGCCGCGCCATGCGCTGCAGCGAGCGCGCGCCGGCCAGGGGGAACAGCAGCACCGAACTCGGCGCCAGTGCGCGCAGCATTTCGGCAGCGTGGATCGGCACGAATCGCGTGCGGCGCGCATGCGCGACTTGCGGCAGTACGAAGGCGATCGGCGCGAAGGATATCCGGATCGACGCGGGCGCGAACTGGTCGACGAACATCATCGGCTTCTCGTCGGCATTCACGAGATTGCGGAAATGCGCCGTGTAGTCGGCGAAGCGCGGCAAGTCGCCGCGCAGTACCTTGGCCGTCGAATAGGCGAGGTGCACGCGCGGCGGCTCGCCACCGTCGACGACCACGTAGTCGTCGCTGGTGAACCCGAGCCCGGACGCCAGGCAGGCAAGCGCCGTCGACGACTTGCCGCTGCCGCTCGGTCCGCTGATCAGCACGCCACGCGTGGCATCGCCCTCGCCCTGCGCGATGGCCGCACTGTGCAGCAGTGCGCCGCCACGCGCCGCGGTCCACCATTGCACAATGTGCTTGAACGGCGCCGCGCGCTCGAAGTACGGCGTGGTCGACGCATCGCGCAGCCACCAGTGCGCACGGCGCCTGTCGACGTCGAGCATCGACAGCACGCCGGCATCGGGCTGAAAGAACGCGTGGCTGGCCGCGTCGGAATAGCCACCGAGACCATCTGCCGGTGCGAACTCGCGGCGCAGGACCGCCGAATCGGGCAGCGCCACCCGATCGACGGCATCGTTCCAGATGAAAAGCTCGAGCTCGGCCGCCTGCGCATCGTGCGTACGCAACGGCGCGCACGCATCGAGCAGGCGCTCGACCTTGGAGTCCGCGGTCATGCGGATCGTCCAGCGGTCGCCGCCGATCCGGTAGGTGCGCGCAACGGTGGTCGTGTGCGCGGCCGTGATGTCGAGTGCCGCGGTCAGCGCGCGAATGGCGTCGCGGACCCCGACGTCGTTCACCGCAGTCATGACGCCTTGTTGCCGCCCTCTTGCGGCCACCCGAACTCGCCGACTTCGTGCACCGGATCGAGAATCAGCATCGCGCGCATGTCGTCGAAGCGCTCGATCGCGAACCCCTGGTAGCTGCTGACGGCGGCGATTCGCGGTGGATCGTGCGCCGCTGCGGTCGCCGCCCGCAGGATGCCTTCATCGCCGAGGCGCGCCACGTATGCGTCGAGATCGGCGGCGACCCGCGCCAGCGGTGCGCCGGCGGTGCGCGCCACACTCACCGCGATTTCGTCGAGAGCGACACCACCGATCAACGCCGGCCAGATCGCGGCCGCGCCGCCCGTGACGCTGTAGTAGATGCCGTCACGCAGGTTCATCACCATCACCTCGCCGTCGACGGCTTCGCTGATGATCGCTGGCGCGTTGATCTCGAAACGACGTGCAGCCATGGGAACGCGACGCATGGAAATGCGTCACTATACTGGGTTGCCGCGGCGTTCGACACTTTCGCCCGCGCGCGAGCTCGAGGGGCCGCGTCGACACCCGGAGCTTGCCACACGTGCCTTCGTCAGACGGCGCGCGGCCTCTCGCGGACGATACGCAGGATCAGCGACAGCCCATAGCCCCGCGCCTGCAGGAATCGCACCTGGCGTGCCAATTCGCGGTCGTTGGCCGGCGGGTCGGGAAAGCGCCGCGCGAGCATGGCGCGCGCATCCGTTTCATCGTCGATCGCACCCAGTTCGACATCGACATCGGCCACCGCGTCGCTCGCGACGCCGCGCTCGCGCATCGTGTAGGCGATCGCGCGCCGCGCGTAGCGGCCGGTCATCTGCGCAACCAGGGCGTGCGCATATCGGGCATCGGAGAGGAGTCCCAGCCGCTCGAGGTCGTCCAGGGCGGCGGCGATGTCGTCCGCCGGCAGTCCACGCCGCGCCAGCCGCTGCGCGAGCTCGGTGCGACCGTACTCGCGGCGCGCGAGCATTCGCACCGCGGCGACTCTCGCACTGACAGGCACCCGGGCGCGCTTCACTCCTGCGGATCGCGCCGCACGAACCTGTCCGTCGGCGCGGGTTCGCAGGCGATCCAGCCTGTGGTGAGTGCCGTCGTCCACGCTGCGTGGACCAGGTTCCCAAGCGTGGCGGATGCGGGCGGCCGCGGAGTAGCCGCGACCGCGCCCGACAATCCCGCACCGTCGGCGGCAAAACGGCCCGCCCAGCGCAAGTCGGCGTACTGGTCGAACCATGCGAGAAACGCCGCGAACGCGTGGTCGTCGAGACGCTCGACCTGGCGCGCGATGAAGTGAATGCGGTCATCCCGCGCGGGCCGGCGCCGCGCGACCGCGCGTTGCAGGCCCATCAGGCGTCGGCAGCGGACGCTTGGTTCAACTTTCCCGGCGCCGGGACATCCACTGCAGCGCGGATCTTGGCTTCGATCTCTGCGGCAAGCTCGGGATGCTCGCGCAGGTATTCGCGGGCGTTGTCCTTGCCCTGGCCGATCTTGTCGCCGTTGTAGGCGTACCACGCACCCGACTTGTCGACGATGCGGTGATTGACGCCGAGCTCGATGATCTCGCCTTCGCGCGAAATGCCCTCGCCGTAGAGGATGTCGAACAGCGCCTCGCGGAACGGCGGCGCCACCTTGTTCTTCACCACCTTGACCCGAGTCTCGTTGCCGACCACTTCCTCGCCCTTCTTGATCGCGCCGATGCGGCGGATGTCGAGGCGTACCGACGCGTAGAACTTGAGGGCATTGCCGCCGGTGGTGGTTTCGGGATTGCCGAACATCACGCCGATCTTCATGCGGATCTGGTTGATGAAGATGACGAGCACATTGGCGCGCTTGATGTTGCCCGCGAGCTTGCGCAGCGCCTGGCTCATCAGCCGCGCCTGCAGGCCGGGGAGCTGGTCGCCCATCTCGCCCTCGATCTCGGCCTTGGGCACCAGCGCCGCCACCGAGTCGATGACGATGACGTCGACGCTGCCGGAGCGCACGAGCATGTCGGCGATCTCGAGGCCCTGCTCGCCGGTGTCGGGTTGCGAGATGAGAAGTTCGCCCACGTTGACGCCGAGCTTGGATGCGTAGACGGGATCGAGCGCGTTCTCGGCGTCGATGTAGGCGGCGATGCCGCCCATCTTCTGCATCTGCGCGACCACCTGCAGGCACAGCGTGGTCTTGCCTGACGATTCCGGGCCGTAGATCTCGACGACGCGACCGCGCGGCAATCCGCCGACTCCCAGCGCGATGTCGAGGCCGAGCGAGCCGGTGGACACCACGCTGAGATCGTTTTCGATCTGCGCAGCGCCCATCTTCATGATCGAGCCCTTGCCGAACTGCTTCTCGATCTGCGCGAGCGCGGCGGCGAGTGCCTTGTTTTTCTGGTCGTCCATGGGGGTGTCGAAAGGCATGATGGGTCTCCGGGAGTATGGCGCGGCGTCGAGCCGGGCAGGTCAGCGTGCGAGGATCATCGCATAGAACGTTCGTTCGACGCAAGCCATCCGAAAGGCCTAGTTCACAGGCCGCAAGGGAGCCTGGCCGGAATCGTTTATTTCATAATATTCAAATACCTATAGACGATCTAGCTGGCGCAGCATGGCGTCCAGCGCGTGCCCCACCGCCGCCGAACGCACAGCTGCACGGTCGCCGCTGAAGTGGCAGGTCTCGCTCGTCGCCGGATGGTCTGGCAGCGCGTAGCCGAAGCAAACCATGCCGACCGGCTTTGCGGGCGTGCCGCCGCCGGGGCCCGCGACACCGGTCACGGCCACCGCACACCGCGCGCCACTCTGCACGCGCGCGCCATCCGCCATCGCGCGTGCAATGTCTTCCGATACCGCCCCGCACGCCGCGATGAGCGCACCGTCGACCCCCAGCATGCGCGACTTGGCGGCATTCGAGTAGGTGACGAATCCGCACTCGAATACGTCGGAGCTGCCAGCGATGTCGGTGATCGCGGCGGCGATGCCGCCGCCGGTGCACGATTCCGCGGTGGCGACATGCAGGCCGCGTGCGCGCAGCGCATCGATCAGCGCGCGCGCAAGCTCGCGATGGTCGGCCCCGCCCGCGGGGTCGCGCACCGCATTGGACGGGGCGGCGTCCGATGACGATGGGCGTCGCGCACTCATCCGAGCTCGTGGGGACGCGCGCGATAGTGATAGCCGTAGCCCGCGGTGAAGCCGAAACGCCGATAAAGCGCCACTGCGGCTTCGTTGTCGGCCGTCACCTGCAGGTAGAGCGTGCGCATGCCATGGTCCCAGGCCCATGCGAAGAGGCGCGCGCACAGCGCCGTCGCATGACCCTTGCGGCGCATGCCATCAGCCACCACCACGTCGAACAGCCCCGCAATGCCGTCCTCGCAGGCAAGCTGGCCCGAGGCCACGGGCCGGCCGTCGGCGTACACCACGGCGCCACGGCGCTCGATGGGGGTGCCGGTGAGGCGCGCCTGGTGCACGGCGCGCTGCTCGTCGCTCGAGCCGCGAATCGCCGCTACCGCCGCGCAATACTCCGCGAGCGAAGGCAACCGCACCTCGAGCGCGCTGTCTGCACCGACATGTGGCGGCCGCTCGAGCGTCGCCACCATCACCAGCGTGTCGTCGAAACGCGCGTAGCCCTGCGCTGCGAGCACGCCGTCCAGGTCCCGCGGCATGTCGAACGGCGTCGCGCGGAAGAGCGCGGGCAGCCCCGCTTCGGCATAGATTTCCTCGCAGTGGCGGATCTTGTGCACGACGTCGCGCGACGAGCCGAAGAACGCGCTGACCGAGCGCGCGCGCTTGGTCCTGCCCGGCAGCAGCCGCAGCAGCCAGCCGTCGTAGAAGATCTGCGGTGCGAAATGCGCGACGTTGAGGCTCTGCTCCTCGATGCGGCGAAGTTCGGCATCGGAGGTCATGACAGCACGCGCTGCGCGAGTGCGAGCACGAGCAGCGTATAGCCCGCGGCGAGCAGATCGTCGAACATCACCCCGAAGCCACCCTTCATGTGCAGGTCGACGGCGCGGATCGGCGGCGGCTTGACGATGTCGAACACGCGGAACAGCACGAATGCCGCAAGCTGCCACAGCGGCGCGCGGTCGACGAAGAACAGCACGCACAGGAACGCCACGACCTCGTCGATGACGATCGCGCCATGATCGGCGACGCCGAGGTCGCGCGCCGTGACATCGGCGGCGCCGATGCCGAGCGCGAAGAGGACCGCAGTCACCGCCAGGTACGCGGCATCCGAGCCGGTTGCGTGCAATCCCCACGCGATCGGCCACGCCACCAGCGTGCCGAACGTGCCCGGTGCCACGGGCGAGAGGCCGGCGCCCAGCCCGAGTGCCAGGAAATGCGCGGGGCGCACGAACAGGAACGACACCGGCACCGCGGGCTGCGACATGGGGTGGGAGCTTAGCGCAGCGCGCCGCTTCGGCCGTCGCCGGCGCGGAAATGATCGAACCCGCGGGGCAGCGGCGCCAGCGGCTTGCCGTCCTCATCGTGCACGAGGAGCGCATTACCCGCGACCACGCGGCCGATGCGCGTGACGGCGACACCGCCGGTGCGCGACGCCGCGCCGACGGCGTCGCGGCGCGAGGCAGCCGCAGTGAAGCAGAGTTCGTAGTCGTCGCCGCCGGCGAGCAGGCACTCCAGCGCCGCGTCGCGCTCGGCGGAACGCAACTTGGCATCGAGCGCGGCGCAACGCGGCAGCGAGGCGAGCTCGACGACGGCGCCGACGCCACTGCGCTCGAGGAGATGACCGAGGTCGCCGGTGAGGCCATCGGATATGTCGATCGCCGCCGACGCGACACCGCGCAGCGCCTGCCCGAGCGCCACGCGGGGCGTCGGCGCGTCGAGGCGCGCGCGCAGGCTGGCAAGCACCGGCGCCGCGAGCGCGGTGCGGCCTTCGATCGCCGCCAACGCCAGCATCGCGTCGCCGAGCGTGCCGGAGACATAGACGTCGTCCCCCGCCTGCGCTCCGGCGCGACGCAGGGCAGTTCCCGCCGGCGCGTCGCCCAGCAGCGTCAGGCAGACATTGCGCGGGCCGCGCGTGGTGTCGCCACCAACGACATCGACGCCGTGCGCTTCCGCCAGCGCGAACAGGCCATGCGAAAACGCCGTCAGCCAGGCCTCATCGTCGGCGGGCAGCGCCACCGCCAGCAACGCAAAGCGCGGGCGCCCGCCCATCGCCGCGATGTCCGACAGGTTGACAGCCATCAGCTTGTGCCCGAGATGTCGCGGATCGGCGCCGGCGAGGAAGTGCCGGCCCTCTACCATCATGTCCACCGTCGCGAGCCATTCCGCGCCCGGCGCCGGGGCAAGGATCGCGGCGTCGTCGCCGATGCCGAGCACCACATCCCCAGCGCGCGGCGCGCGCGTGAAATGACGAGCGATCAGCGCGAATTCGTCCATCGCGTCATGGCGCACGCTCGCGGGCGCGCGCCGCGATCTCGTCGGCGCGCACCGTCGACGCGTGCTTGTCGAGCACGCCATTGACGAACCTGTGGCCGTCGGTGCCGCCGTATGCCTTGGCGAGCTCGACCGCCTCGTTGATCACCACGCGATAGGGTGTTTCGGGGCGATGCGCGAGCTCCCATGCGCCGATCGCGATGATCGCGCGCTCCACCGGCGAAAGCTCGGCGGCGGCGCGATCGAGGCAGGGCGCGAGCGCCACCAGCAGCGCGTCGTATTCGCCGGCGACACCGCTCCACAATTCGTCGAAGAACGCCTGGTCGGCATGCGCGTAGCCCTTCGACTGCGCAAGCTGCGCGTGCACGTCGAGGATGGCATTGCCCGACAGCTGGCGCTGGTAGAGACCCTGCAGCACCAGCTCGCGCGCGCGCCGGCGCGGCGAGGTCCTAGTCGGCGTCGCTGACGGCATCGAGCAGGTTCGCGAGCTCGAGCGCCGCCTGCGCGGCCTCGTAGCCCTTGGCATCCATCCGCGCCAGCGCCTGCGCGTCGGTGTCGCAGGTGAGAATGCCGTTGCCCACCGGAATGCCGAACTCCAGCGCCACTTCCGACACGCCGCGCGCCGATTCGTTGGCGACGACCTCGAAGTGATAGGTGTCGCCGCGGATGACCGCGCCCAGCGCGACCAGCGCGTCGAACGCGTCGGATTGGGCGAGGCTCTGCAGCACCAGAGGCGCTTCCAGCGCGCCGGGGACCGACGCCACGACGACGTCGTCGTCGCGCACGCCGGCCTCGTGCAACGCGCGCAGCGCGCCAGCGAGGAGGCCCTCGCCGATCTCGGCGTTGAAACGCGACAGCACGATACCGACGCGGCGGTCCGCGCCGCGCAGGTTGCTCAGGAGTCGCTTGACCATCGTTGCCGATCAGCTAGCCGCGCGCCGCGGCGGCTTCTCGACGTGCCCGACCACTTCGAGGTCGAAGCCCGCCATGCTCGGCATCTTGCGCGGCTTGGCGAGCAGGCGCATGCGGCCGACGTTGAGGTCGCGCAGGATCTGCGCGCCGATGCCGTAGTTGCGCAGGTCCATCTTCGGCGGCGGCGGCGCGGCGGCGGCGATCGCGCGCTGCCGCAGCTCGCCGGCACTTTCCGGGCGATGCAGCAGCACGACTACGCCGCGGCCCGCGTCGGCGATGGCTTCGAGCGCGTCGGTGATCGACCACGAGTGCGACTCGCTCTGCGTGTCGAGGAGATCCATCACCGACAGCGGCTCGTGCACGCGCACCAGCGTCTCGGTGTCGGGCGAGATGGGTCCGCGCACCAGCGCCAGATGGGTGGCGTCGGTGAGCTTGTCGCGATAGACGACGAGGCGGAAGGGGCCTGCCTGCGTGGCGAGCGGCCGCTCGGCGATGCGCTCGACCAGCTTCTCCGTGCGGCTGCGGTGCTGGATGAGATCGGCAATCGTGCCGATGCGAAGGCCGTGGGCCTGCGCGAACCGCACGAGGTCCGGCATGCGCGCCATCGTGCCGTCGTCGTTCATGATCTCGCACAGGACTGCGGCCGGCGTGAGCCCGGCGAGCTGCATCAGGTCGCAGCACGCCTCGGTGTGGCCCGCGCGCATCAGCACGCCGCCGGGTTGCGCAATCAGCGGAAACACGTGTCCCGGATGCACGATGTCGGCGGGCCTGGCGTCGGGCCGCGACGCCACCTGCACCGTGTGCGCGCGGTCGGCGGCCGAGATGCCGGTGGCGATCCCCTCGGCAGCCTCGATCGAGACCGTGAAATTCGTGCCGTGCACCGAACGGTTGCGGGATGTCATCGGCGCAAGATTGAGGCGCTCGGCGTGTGCCGCGGTGATCGGCATGCAGACGAGGCCGCGACCGTACTTGGCGAGGAAGTTGATCTTCTCCGGCGTCACGAAATCGGCGGCGAACACGAGGTCGCCCTCGTTTTCGCGGTCCTCGTCGTCGACCAGCACGACGATGCGGCCGGCCTTCAGGTCGTCGATGATCTCGGGAATCGGGGTTGGCGCCATGGCGGAAGGACTACGGAAGCGCCGCGCGCGGGCGGCCAGGCCGGATTTTACCGCGCCGAAGGCTGCGCGCGTGCGACGCACGCAAGTCGCGCCTATCGGCGGCGGAGAACGTCGGCATTGCGCTCAAGTCCGCGCACGCGACGGCGCCGCGAGCGCGCCGCGCCAAAGCGCCGACAGCGCGCGATCGACGTCGCCCGCAAATGCCGCCGCCGTGCGCGATGGCCCCTCCGCCGCATGCGGGGCGGCGGGCTTTGCCACCGCCTGCAACTGCCATAGGCCGAGGATGAGCGCGAAGCTCTGCCGCAGGAGATCGACGCCGCCTCCCGGCGCGAGGCCCGCGAAATGGCGTTCGAGGCCGGCGCCCGCGTGCTGGAGGCGGCGCGCGAGGCGCACGCGGTACGGCGTGACGACGTCGGCACCAAGCGCTTGCTGGATGACGCCGAGGCAGCGCGCCGCAAGCGGCAGGAACAATGGATCGTCGATCATGTGCGTTCGCAGGGTCGCCAGCACCTTGTCGATCGACATGAGGCCCGGACCGTCAATGCGCGACACCAGCGCATCGAAGAATGCGGCGGCGTTGCGTTCGTGCAGTGCCAGCAGCAGCTCCTCCTTGCCCGAGAAATACAGATACACGGTGCCCTTGGCGAGGCCAGCTTCGCGCGCGACGTCCGCGACGTTCGCCATGCGGTCAGCGTCAGCGCGCAACAGGCGAGCCGCTGCATCGAGGATCGCGCGATGTCGTGCCGCCTTGTCCTCCGCGCGTACCGCACGTCGCCCGAGCGCCATCACCATCCCTTGAAAATGACCGCGAGTCATCTGCCCCACGGTAGGTGACCCGCGGCCGCCCGTCAACTCGTTCGCGCCCCGCAGTTGGACGCAGGCGCGCTGCGGACCGGTCGTCCGCTCGCGCCCGGATCCGCTAGGCGTCGAAGAGCGCCAGCGTCGCCTGCGTCAACGCGCTGTGCGGGTCCGCGTAGTCATACACGACGTCGAAATGGTGGCGCCCGTCGATGGCGAGGATGCCGCTCGCGCCCATCGGGCGGGTCGCCGGCCATGCATCCCACAGCAACCTGGATTGGCGCACGAATTCGCCCGTCTCGCCGGCGCCGACCGCGATCAGCAACGGCAATGCCGCGGGCGTCGCCAGCACCGGCGAGAGGCGCGCCGCTTCCGCGTCGTCGAGCCCCCAGTCGGCGTTGCCGGAGAACAGCGTGAGCGGGCGAAGATCGTGCAAGCCGGACAGCGACACGCCGGCGCAAAACGGCGGCACGGCAAAACCCGCGGCCCGCCAGTCGGCGGCGTACATCATCGCGGTGAGATGGCCCCCGGCCGAATGACCGCCGACGACGATGCGCGCCGGATCCGCGCCGTGCGCGGCGCCTTCGCGCGCAAGCCACGCCAGCGCGCGGCGTGATTCCACGACGATTTCGGCGATCGTCACGGCCGGTGACAAGTCGTAGTTCGCCACCGCGACCGCATAGCCCGCCGCGACCAGGGGTGGCGCGACGAACGAGTGATCGGACTTGTCGAGGCCGCGCCACCAGCCGCCGTGCAGGAACAGGAACGTGCCATGCGCGCGCCCGCGCGGCAGGAAAAGGTCGAGCGTCTCCTTGGCGCCGGCGCCGTAGCGCAGGTCGATGCGAGGTCGCAACGATGCGCGCACGGTGGCCGATTCCGCCGCCCAGCGCGCGAACCATTGCGGGTGCTCGGGCACGGCGGCACGGTTGTTGTAGCCGGCCTCGACGAATTCGCGCGTGTAGTTCACTGTGCGCCCGGCCGCACGCGGCGCCACGTCGCGTGCGGCGTCGCCATGTCAGGCCACGAGATCCACCGCCAGCGACGTGAGACCGGCGATGCTGCCATCGAGCCGGTCACCCGCAACGACCTTGGCAACGCCCGCCGGCGTGCCCGAGAAAATGAGGTCGCCAGGCAACAGTTCGTACATCGTCGTCAGGAACGCGATCATGTTCGGCACCTCCCAGATCATGTCGCCGAGATCGCCGCGCTGGCGCTGCGTGCCGTTCACGGCGAGCGTGATGGCGCCGCGGGCCGGATGCCCGACTTCGGCCACGCGGTGGATGGGCGCGATCGGGGCGGCCTGCGCGAACGACTTGCCGATATCCCACGGACGCTTCTTTTCGCGCATCTGGTTCTGCAAATCGCGGCGCGTCATGTCGAGTCCCACCGCATAGCCGAACACGAGTTCGAGCGCGTTCTGCGGTGTGCGCTGGGTCCCCGCGCGACCGATGGCGACGACCATCTCGATCTCGTGATGCAGATCCTGTGTGGCCAGCGGATAGTGCATCCGGCCGCGATGGCCGGCGTCGACGGCGAGGATGGAATCGGCCGCCTTGCAGAAGAAGAACGGCGGCTCCTTGGTGGCGTCGCCGCCCATTTCCTTCGCATGCTCGGCGTAATTGCGCCCGACGCAATAGATGTGGCGCACCGGGAAGCGCTCGGCCGTGCCGTGGATCGGCACCGACGGCATCTCCCAAGCGGGAATCGCGAAATTCATGAGTTGAATGCTCCTGCGGGTGAATGAATCATTCGGCGTCCGGCTGGCGCGCCGGTGCGGCGTCGGCGAATGCCGCGATCGACTGGCATGCGGCGTCGATGCGCACGAGGGTCGGATACGCCGCGAGGTCGACCTTGGCGCGCCGCGCGTTGGCGACTTGCGGCACGAGGAAGCAGTCGGCCAGGGTGGGCGTGTCGCCGTGGCAGAAGCGCCCGGTGCGGGCATCGCGCGCCAGGTCCATTTCCAGCGCGTCAAATCCGGTGGTGATCCAGTGCGCGTACCACGCGTCGCGCGCAGCATCGTCGGCGCCGAAGGCCCTTTTCAGGTGCTGCAGCACGCGAAGGTTGTCGATCGGGTGGATGTCGGCCGCGATCGCCAGCGCCAGCGCGCGCACGCGTGCGCGATCTTCGGCTGCGCGCGGCAGCAACTCCGGACGCGGCTGCGCTTCCTCGAGGTATTCGATGATGGCGAGCGACTGCGTAAGGATGCGTCCGTCGTCGAGCGCGAGCGCCGGCACGAGTCCGTAGGGGTTGCGCGCGCGATAGTCCGCGCCGTGCTGGGCGCCATGCCGCAGGTGCACGAACTCGCGCTCGACCGCGATACCCTTGATATTGAGCGCGATGCGCACGCGGTACGCGGCGGACGAGCGGAAATAGTCGTAGAGCTTCATCCCGGCCACCGGCTCTTTGCGCGAGCGCGCACGTTGTCGAACGCCCCGCTGCGATCGTCACCTGGCGACATCAGAACGCGGAAATGCCGGTCTGCGCGCGTCCCAGGATCAGGGCGTGGATATCGTGCGTGCCCTCATAGGTGTTGACGGTCTCGAGGTTCAGCACGTGACGGATGACATGGAACTCGTCGACGATGCCGTTGCCGCCATGCATGTCGCGCGCAGTGCGTGCGATGTCCAGCGCCTTGCCGCAGGAGTTGCGCTTGAGGATCGACGTGATCTCCGGCGCGGCCACGCCGTCGTCCTTCATGCGCCCGAGGCGCAGGCAACCCTGCAGACCGAGGGCGATTTCGGTCTGCATGTCGGCGAGCTTCTTTTGCACGAGCTGATTGGCCGCGAGCGGGCGGCCGAATTGCTTGCGGTCGAGCACGTACTGACGCGCGGCCTGCCAGCAGAATTCGGCGGCGCCGAGCGCGCCCCACGCGATGCCGTAGCGCGCGCTGTTGAGGCAGCCCATCGGACCCTTGAGGCCACTGACGCCGGGCAGCAGGTTGGCTTGCGGCACGAACACGTCGTCCATCACGATCTCGCCGGTGATCGAAGTGCGCAGGCTGAACTTGCCTTCGATCTTCGGCGCGGACAATCCCTTCATCCCCTTGTCGAGGATGAATCCCCGCACGACGCCGTCGTCGGTCTTCGCCCACACGACGAACACGTCGGCGATCGGCGAATTGGAGATCCACGTCTTGGCGCCGTGCATCCGGTAGCCGCCCTCCGCACTGCGGGCGCGCGTCACCATCGAGCCCGGGTCGGAGCCGTGGTCGGGCTCGGTCAGGCCGAAGCAGCCGATCCATTCTCCGCTCGCGAGCTTCGGCAGATATCTGCGCCGCTGCTCCTCGCTGCCGTAGGTGAAGATCGGAAACATGACGAGCGAGCTCTGCACGCTCATCATCGAGCGGTAACCCGAGTCGACGCGCTCGATCTCGCGCGCGATGAGTCCATAGCAGACGTAGCCGAGCCCGGCGCCGCCGTACTCGGCGGGCAGCGTGGCGCCGAGGAGGCCCAGCGCGCCCATCTCGGCGAAGATGGCGGGGTCGGATTTCTCGTGGCGGAAGGCCTCGAGCACGCGCGGCGCGAGCTTGTCCTGGGCGTAGCCGCGCGCGGTGTCGCGCACCATCCGCTCCTCCGGCGTCAATTGCGCCTCGAGGAGCAGCGGATCATCCCAGTGGAACACGGGCTTGGAGACAGCGCGGTCGGGGGCGTTCATCGGTGGCGTTGCCGGGGCGGAATTCGCATTATCGCGCACTCCGGGCGAGCGTTCGCGGCCGCTCAATCGGGGACGATCGCCGTCGCCTCGATCTCGACGCGCGCGCGATCCTCGATCAGCGACTTCACCTCGACGGCCGTCATCGCGGGGAAGTGCCGGCCGATCACGTCGCGGTAGGCGGCACCGAGCGCGCCGAGGCTCGCCGCGTACTCGCGCTTGTCGACGACGTACCAGGTCATTCGCACGAGGTGCTCGGGTCCGGCCCCCGCCTCGCGCAGGATCGCGACGATGTTCTGCAGCGCGCACCGCGCCTGCGCGACGAAGTCGTCGGACTCGAACACCTGTTCGGCGTTCCAGCCGACCTGGCCGCCCACGACGATGGTGGTGCCGCGCGCTGCCACGCCGTTGGCGTAACCCTTCGGCGGCTTCCATCCGGCGGGTTGCAGGGTCTTCATGCCAGCACCTTGAGGCGGTAGCGCTGCAGCTTGCCGGTCTCGGTGCGCGGCAGCGCGTCGAGGAAGGTCACCGCGCGCGGGTACTTGTACGGCGCGATCGTGCGCTTGACGAAATCCTGCAGCTCGCTCGCCATCGCTGCATCACCCTCATGTGGCGGCTTGAGCACCACGAACGCCTTGACGACCTGACCGCGCTCGTCGTCCGGCACGCCGATGACGCCGCACTCGGCGACCGCCGGATGCAGCATCAGCGCGCTTTCCACTTCCGGACCCGCGATGTTGTAGCCGGCGCTGACGATCATGTCGTCGGTGCGCGCCTGGTAGATGAAATAGCCGTCGTCGTCGATGAGGTAGGCGTCTCCCGTGTAGTTCCAGCCGTCGCGCACGTAGTTGCGCTGGCGATCGTCGGCCAGGTAGCGGCAGCCGGTAGGTCCCTTGACCGCCAGCTTGCCGACGGCGCCGGCCGGCAGCGGTCGTCCGGCGGGATCCATCACGCAGGCTCGATAGCCGGGCACCGGTTTGCCGGTGGCCCCGGGACGCGCGTCGTCCTCGCGGTGGGAGATGAAGATGTGCAGCAATTCCGTCGAGCCGATGCCATCGATGATCTCGATGCCGGTGGCGTCCTTCCACAGCGCACGTGTTGCGGCCGGCAGCGCCTCACCCGCCGACACGCACTTGCGCAGGCTCGCGAGGTCGAATTCCTTGGTGCGCTGCGCCATCGCCCGGTACGACGTCGGCGCGGTGAACAGGACGCTCGGCCGGAATTGGGCAATCGCCGCCAGCAATGCCTCAGGCGATGCCTTCTCGAGCAGCAGCGTCGATGCGCCGATGCGCAACGGAAACAGCAGCAGTCCGCCGAGACCGAACGTGAAGGCCAGCGGCGGGCTGCCGGTGAACAGGTCGTCGGCGGACGCACAAAGCGTGTGGATCGGCCAGCAATCGCACGCCGCGAGGATGTCGCGATGGAAATGCATCGTGCCCTTGGGCGTGCCGGTGGTGCCCGACGTGAACGCGATCATCGCCACGTCGTCGGCGGCCGTCGCCACCGGCTCGTAGGTCGCCGTCTTCTGCCGCATCCAGGTCTCGAGGCCGTCGGCGGCCGTGGTCGCGAATCGCGCGACATGCCGCAGCGTGGGGCAGGCCGCACGTGCCGCCTCGAGCTCGGCGACAAGCCGTGCATCGCACAGCGCGTGGCTCACCTGCGCCTTGTCGATCACCGCGGCGAGCTCGCGGGCTCGCAGCAGCGGCATCGTCGCCACCGCCACCGCGCCGGCCTTGATGATCGCGAACCAGCATGCGGCCGTCATCGGCGAATTGGGTCCACGCAGCAGCACGCGGTTGCCCGGGCGCACACCGAAGTCCTGCGTCAGGACATGGGCGATGCGGCTGGCGACGACGTTGAGCTCGGCATAGGTCCAGCGCAATGGCGATTCGGCAGCCTGCTGCTCTCCACCCGTCGCGGCCGTGGCGACCGCAGTGCTGGTGGAAGGCATGCCGATGGCCTGCGTCGGTGCGACGATCGCCGTACGTTCGCCCCAGCCGCGCATGATCGCGGCGTCGAGCAAAGCACCGGCGGCGTTGAGACGGTCGGGATAGGCGAGCGACGGCAGGTCGAATACGAAATCGGGCCATTCGTCGCTCGGCGGGAGGTGGTCGCGGGCGAACGTGTCGACGTGCGCGCTGGCGATCATGCGCGGCCCGCCTCTGCGGTCTTCAACGCGTCGCGCCCGATCACCAGCCGCTGCACTTCGGATGCGCCTTCGTAAATGCGCAGCGCGCGGATGTCGCGATACAGCCGCTCGCAGACGCCGCCCTGCCGCACACCCTCGCCGCCATGCATCTGCAGCGCTGCATCGATCACGCGCTGCGCCGACTCGGTGGCCTCGAGCTTGGCCATTGCCGCTTCGCGCGTCGTGCGCACGCCCTTCACGTCGCGCAGCCACGCCGCGCGATACGCGAGCAGCGCCGCGCGATCGATCGCCGTCGCCATGTCGCCGAGGGCCGCCTGCGTGAGTTGCAGGTCGCCGAGCCGGCCGCCAAACATCGCCCGCGACCGTGCATGCGCAACCGCGGCGTCGAACGCACGGCGCGCCATGCCCAGCGCGGCTGCCGCGACCGAGGCACGGAAGATGTCGAGCGTGCGCATCGCCAGCCTGAAGCCGTCGCCCTCGGCGCCCAGCATTGCCGTCGACGGCACGCGCACATCCCGCAGCGCAAGGTGGGCGAGCGGATGCGGCGCGATTGCGTCGAGGCGTTCGACGATCGCCACGCCGCGCAGGTCTGCCGGCACCACGAATGCCGACAGGCCAGCGCTGCCGCGTTCGCCCGACGTGCGCGCGAACACGCAATAGAAATCGGCGATGCCGCCGTTGGAGATCCACGTCTTCTCGCCGTCGAGGACGTAGTCGCCGCCGTCGTGGCGCGCCGACGTCGCGAGCGCAGCGACATCGGAGCCTGCCTGCGGCTCGGTCAGCGCGAACGCCGCGATCGCCCGGCCTTCGGCGACTGCCGGCAGCCAGCGCGCACGGTCGGCGTCGCCGCCGGCGAGCGCAATCGCGCCACTGCCGAGCCCCTGCATTGCAAACGCGAAGTCGGCCAGCCCGTCATCGTAGGCGAGGCGCTCGCGCGCGATGCACAGCGCTCGCGAGTCGACGCTCGGGCGTGCCCCGCCGTGCGCCTGCGGCACGCATTCGCGCAGCAGGCCTGCGGCGCCCATCGCGCGCACTTCCACGCGGCAGGCGCGATCGACGTCGTCGCGCGTGAGCGGATGCGGACAATCTTGCCGCGCGACGCAATAGGCATCGACCTGCGCTGCCCAGGCGCGGTGCGAGTCGTCGAAGAACGGCCAGTCGAGATGGTCGCTGCGCATCAATTGCCCTCGAAGCGGGGCTTGGTGCGGCTGGCGAATGCACGGTAGGCGCGATGGAAATCCTCGGTCTGCATGCAGCGAGCCTGGGCTTCTGCCTCGGCGTCGATCTCGGCATCGAGGTCCATCGCCCACGCCTCGTGCAGAAGCTTCTTGGTCATTGCGTGGGCGAGCGTCGGACCGTCGGCCAGCGTGCGCGCCAGCGTGCCGGCATCGGCGAACAACGCATCTTGGCCGACGACGCGATTGAAGAACCCGCAGGCGAGCGCCTCGGCGGCGTCCATCGTGCGTCCGGTCAACAGCAGTTCGGCGGCACGTCCCTGCCCGATCGTGCGCGGCAGGAGCGCGCAGGCCCCCATGTCGGCGCCGGCGAGGCCGACACGCACGAACAGGAAGGCCACCTTCGCGTCCGGCGCTGCAATGCGCACGTCGGCTGCGAGCGCCAGCATTGCGCCCGCCCCTGCGCAGATTCCGTCAACGGCGGCGATCACCGGCTGCGGCGCGTGCCGCATCGCCTTGACGACGTCGCCGGTCATCCGGGTGAACGCGAGCAGTTCCGGCGGCGCCGCACGCGTCAGCGGCTCGATGATCTCGTGCACGTCGCCGCCGGAGCTGAAATTGCCGCCGGCGCCTTGCAGCACCACCGCCTTGACGTCGTCCGCGAATGCCAGCGCGCGAAACAGGTCGCGCAGTTCGGCATACGATTCGAACGTCAGCGGGTTCTTCTTCTGCGGCCGATCGAGCGTGATCGTCGCCACCTTGCCATCGGCGTCGCAGCTCCATCCGAAGTGCCGGGCGCGATAGCCGCGCATCGGTTGCCGTGCTGGCGGCATGGTCATGTCGAACCCCGGCCGGATGCGTGCCGCCGCATCATGCGTGCAGCGCCTTGCCCTCGAGCGCCGCGCCCACCGCGCGCTTGAGCGAGCCGAGCAGCGCATAGAGCGCCTCGCGGTCGGCAGCGTCCAGTGCTGCCGTCAGCTCGACGATCCAGCGCTCGTGTTCCTCCGCCATGGTCGTGAACGCGGCGCGCCCCGCGGCCGTCAGGCACACTGCGTGCGCGCGACGATCGCCGGGAATCGCGCGGCGCTCGACGAGCCCCTCTGCCACGAGCTGGTCGGTCAGTCCGGTGACGTTGCCGCCGGTGACCATCATCCGCCGCGACAGCTCGCCCATCTTGAGGCCCTGCGGATACCGCTCGAGCTGCGACAGCAGGTCGAAGCGCGGCAGCGTGATCGCGAAACGCTCGCGCAGCCGTGCGCGCACCTCGCCTTCGATCGTCGCCGTGCAGGCGTAGAGGCGCAGCCACAGGCGCAACGCCTCGTGATGATGTGCAGCCGCACGCGACTCGGCGTCGCCGGCGACTTCCGTGCGTGGGGCAGTCTGCGTCACGCGGCCATCCGCAGGTTCGCGCGCAAGTCCCGCGCGCTCATCCGACCTGCACCTCGCCGCCGGCGACGGCGATCGCCTGCCCGGTGATTGCCTGCGATTGCGGCAGGCACAGCCATGCCACGCTCGCCGCGACCTCCTCCGGCGTGACGAGACGGCCCTGCGGGTTGCGCGCAGCGAGCGCGCCGCGTGCCTCGTGCTCGCTCTTGCCGGTGCGCGCGACGATGTTCGCCATCGCGTCGCGCACGAGCTCGGTGTCGGTGTAGCCCGGGCAGACGGCATTGACGGTGACGCGGGTCGTCGCCAGCTCCTGAGCCAGTGCGCGCGTGAAACCGACCAGGCCGTGCTTCGCCGCGCAATACGCGGTGACGTAGGGGTAGCCGACGAGACCCGCCGTGCTGGCGATGTTGACCACGCGCGCCCATGGCGCCGCCAGCAGCAGCGGCATGGCGGCGTGCGCGCACAGGTACGCGCCCGTCAGGTTGACGCGCAGCATTTCCTCCCACAGCAGTCGGTCGGTGCGCGAGAACTTGGCGCTGCGCGCGACGCCGGCATTGTTGACGAGTATCGCCAGCGGGCGCTTGACGCGGGCGATCGCCGTGAACGCGCGCGCTACCGCGCTTTCGTCGCCGACGTCGCAGACCTGTGTGTCGCAGGTCGCGCCGGGCAACTCCGAGATCGCCGCATAGAGGCGCTCGCGATCGCGTCCGAGCAGCGTCAGCGATGCGCCCATGGCGGCCAGGCGCGACGCGACCGCGAAGCCGATGCCACGGCTGCCGCCGGTGACTACGGCGTGCAGCCCCGCGAGAGGCACGGGATCGACGCTCGGCGCAACGGCCTGGCCGTGATGTCCGCCGAGGCGGACGGTATCTTCGTTCATGGCAACGTTTCCATGGACCGGGATATTACGGGCGACGCCGCCTCGCGCGCGAGATTGCGTTCGAGCTGCGACTTGCCCGCAAGATACTGCGACGGCCACGGCATGTCGCGGTAGCCGAGCGCGGCCGCCGCGTGCAGCGTCCAATAGGGGTCGGCGAGATGCGGTCGGCCGATCGCGCAAAGGTCGGCGCGGCCGGCCATGAGGATGCTGTTGACGTGGTCGGGCTCGAAGATCGCGCCGACGGCCATCGTCGCGATGCCGACCTCGTTGCGAATGCGGTCGGCGAACGGCGCCTGGTACATCCGCCCGTACACGGGCTTGGCGTCGCGCGTGGTCTGGCCCGAAGACACGTCGATCAGGTCGGCACCCGCAGCCTTGAAGCGGCGCGCAATCTCCACGGCGTCGTCGGGCGTGTTGCCACCGGGCGCCCAGTCGTGCGCCGATACCCGCACGGACATCGGCCTGTCGGCCGGCCACGCGTCGCGCATCGCCGCGAATACCTCGAGGGGGTAGCGGCAGCGCGCGGCGATGTCGCCACCATAGCTGTCATTTCGACAGTTGGTGAGCGGCGACAGGAACGCCGACAGCAGGTAGCCATGCGCGCAATGCAGCTCGAGCCAGTCGAACCCGCAGTCGGCGGCGCGGAGGGTTGCGCGCACGAAATCCGCCTTCACCATCTCCATGTCGGCGTGCGTCATCGCCTTCGGCCACTGGTTGCGGGGTCCGTAGCGTACCGTCGACGGCGCGACGAGCGGCCAGTTGCCCGTAGCGAGCGGCTCATCGGCGGCCTCCCACCCCAGTTGCGTCGATCCCTTGGGGCCGGCATGACCGAGCTGCACCGCGATCTTCGCCGGCGTGCGTGCGTGCACGTAGTCGACGATCCGGCGCCATGCATCGCGCTGGCCATCGTTCCACAGGCCCGCGCATCCCGGGCTGATGCGCGCATCGGCGGCGACGCAGGTCATCTCGGTGAACACGAGACCGGCGCCGCCGTGCGCCCGGCTGCCGAGGTGCACGAGGTAGTAGTCGTCGGGGACGCCGTCGACGCACGAGTATTGCGCCATCGGCGACACGACGACGCGGTTGGGGAGCGTGAGCCTGCGCAAGGTGAATGGCGTGAACATCGGCGGCACCGCCCGCGGAGCATCGGCGAACCACGATTCGACGTGCGCCACGAAGGCCGAGTCGCGCAGCCGCAGGTTCTCGTGCGAGATGCGCTGGCTGCGCGTCAACAGGCTGTAGGCGAACTGCTCGGCTTCGAACGCGCTGTAGCGGTCGACGTTCTCGAACCATTCGGTGGAGTTGCGCGCCGCGTTCTGGATCTTCAGCACTTCGACGCTGCGCTCGGATTCGTACGCGGCGAGTGCGGCGGCGAGCGACCGCGGGTCGTCCTTCGCCCGCTCACCGTCATTCCCGCGCATGCGGGAATCCGGCCGTGGCGTCGCGCCAGGCTGTGGATCTCCGCGTTCACGGCAATGACGTTGCAGCTCGCGTACCAGCGCGATGGCATCCTCGAGCGCGAGCTTGGTGCCCGAACCGACCGAGAAATGCGCGGTGTGAGCGGCGTCGCCAATGAGCACGAGCGGCACCTCGCGCCCGTCGACGCGCAACCGGTGCGTCCAGCGCGCGCACACCACGCGCGGGAAACGGGTCCAGATCGCCGATCCGCGCAAATGCGCGGCGTTGCTCATCAGGCGGTTGCCGCCGAGGTAGCGCGCAAACAGCCGCTCGCAGAAGGCGATGCCCTCCTCCTGCGACATCCGGTCGAGGCCGGCGCGCCGCCACACATCTTCGGGCGCCTCGACGATGAACGTCGACGTGTCGGCGTCGTATTGATACGCGTGCGCCTGGAACCAGCCGAATTCGGTGGCTTCGAACGCGAAGGTGAAGGCGTCGAAACGCTGGTGCGTGCCGAGCCAGACGAATCGGCAGCGACGCAGGTCGACGTCGGGCGCGAACGCGTCGGCGTAGCGGCCGCGAACGCGGCTGTTGGCGCCATCGGCGGCGACCACGAGGTCGGCCCCGAATTCCCGCGCGAGTTGCGTTTCGTCGTCGACGTTGCAGTCGAACACGAGATCGACGCCGAGGGCTTCGCAGCGGTGCTGCAGGATGTTGAGGAGGCGTTTGCGACCGATGCCGCAGAAGCCGTGGCCGCGGGAGGTGATCGTGCGTCCCTTGAAATGGACGTCGATGTCGTCCCAGTGGTTGAACGCGCCGGCGATGGCATCGGCCGTCTCGGCGTCGGCGGCACGCAGGTTGTCGAGCGTCGCGTCGGAAAACACGACGCCCCACCCGAACGTGTCGTAGGGCCGGTTGCGCTCGACGACGCGAACGACGTGACCCGGGTCGGCGCGCTTGAGCAGCAGCGCCGTATAGAGACCGGCCGGTCCACCTCCGATGCAGAGGATGCGCATTCCCTTCGCCAGATATCTATGATGTAAATATATTAAACTTAAAATAAAACCCGTCAAGCGTCGAGCAACGATTGGTTGAAGCGCCGGCCCGATCTTCGACGGGCGATAGCCGCGAAGCGGTTTCCGCGTCCAAATCCACCATCTGTCCTAGGTCATCCGCCCGAGAGCGGCGGGCCGGGCCCCTTCGTACGCTGCTCGAATGGCTGCCCTCCCGGTTCGACGCACGCGCGACGCCGGCTTCTCCCTCCTCGAAGCCGTGGCGGCGGTCACGATACTCGCGCTCGTCACCGGGCTCGGAGTGCCGGCGTTCGGCAAATACCTGCGCTGGTATCGGCTTCAAGGGGAAGCCCAGGCGCTGGTCTGGGCGCTGCAATTTGCGCGATCGGAAGCGATCAAGCGCAATACGCGCGTAAATGTCTGTAAGTCCGCCGATCGCATATCGTGCAGCAAAGGCGGCGGCTTCGAGACGGGGTGGATCATTCATGCAGATCCTGGCGGCGCCGGCCAGCCCGATGCAGATGACCCGCCGATCCGCATCGAGCCGGCCGCACCGGATGGCATCACCATCCGCGGCAACAAGCCCGTCGCCGACCTTGTTTCGTATACCGCCTACGGGCATCCGCGCCTACTCGGTGGCGGCCTGCAGATGGGCACGTTCACGCTGTGCCGGCCGGGCGTCGACGCGATCCACGTGGTGCTCGCCAACAGCGGCCGTGTGCGCATCGAAAATACCGCCGATCCGTGCTGAAAAACCGTTCGTAATCCGCCGTTTGGACGTGCCGCTACGAATGCAACACAAGCGTCACCGTCCATTCCATCCACCCGCGCCACTGGTCAGCATGGCCGCCCCGGAGGCGCCGGGATTCAATACGATGCACCCGTCGAAATGGGGAGCAAACATGCATACGAATCCCGGCCGCACACGCGGATTCACGCTGATCGAATTGATGATCGTCGTCGTGATCGCCGGCATCCTCGCCGCGATCGCATTGCCGAGCTATTGGCAGTACATCCAGCGCTCGAAGATCATCGAGGCCACCACCGGCCTGTCGAACTGGCGCACGCGGATGGAGCAGTATTTTCTCGATAACCGCGTCTACAAGGACGACACGCACGATGGTTGCGCGCTGTATCACGATGCGATTCAGGCGCAGGTCAAGTCGTTCACCCTGACCTGCAGCAACGAAGCCGTCAACACCTATACGCTCACCGCCGACGGCACCGCCGCCGGGGGCACCGCCGGGTTTTCGTACACGGTCAACCAGGCCAACGCAAAGTCAACGGCAGGACTGCCGAGCGGATGGACGACGCCGTCGCCCAATGACTGCTGGGCGACGCGCAAGGACGGCACCTGCGGGTGATGGCCATGCGCGACCTGATCCAACGCGGATTCACGCTGATCGAGCTGCTGATCGCGGTGGCGATCTTCACGCTGCTCGCCCTGCTCGCGCTGCCGATGTACGGGGACATGATCGCCAACACCGAGGTCCGCAACGCCACCGAAAGTGTGCTGACAGGATTGCGTGCCGCGCAGAGCCAGGCGATCCATTTCAATTCGCCGGCGCGCTTCGTGCTCGCCGCCGACGGCTGGCAGGTGCAGGTCACCGATCCCGACAGCAACGACTACGACCTCGTCGCCTGCGTCGCCGGCAGTGGCGTGCAAAAGCAAACCTGCGCACGCACGTACAAATTCAACGAGGGTGCGAACCGCGCGAGCGTGTCGGCCACGGGCACGGTCACGTTCAACGGCTACGGGCAGATCATCAAGAACGCCGATGGCACCGACCCCCTGGCATCGGTGGACGTCACGACGACGGCGATCTCCAACCCGCGCACGCTTCGCGTGCTCATCGGCGGCACGGGCGTGGCAGCGGGCATGAAGATGTGCGACCCCGCCTACGCGTCCAGTGACCCAGTGGGCTGCCCGACGACATGAAAACTTTTTCCTCCGCCAAGCGCCAGGGCGGCGCGTTCCTGCTGGAGGCGCTGGTCGCCATCCTCGTCATCTCGTTCGGCATCCTCGGCATCGTGGGACTGCAGGCGCGGTCGCTGGCGGCCGTCGGCGACGCGCAATACCGCGCCGAGGCGGCGTTCTATGCGCAATCGCTCGCCGGGCGCATGTGGGCGCACGACCCGACGGACGTCGTCGCCTACTACGCCACCGGCGGCACCGGCTATACGAACTGGAACAGCCAGGTCACGGCGGCCGGCTCGGGACTGCCGGGTGCCGCCACTACAGTCTCATTCACCGATTTGCAATCGGCCAACGGTGTCATGGCGCTCATCACGATCACCTGGCAGGCGCCCAACGACGATGCGCCGCACGCCTACGTCACCGAAGCTGTCGTCGGCAACAACGTCGCGCCATGAGCCAACTTCGCCCTCTCCCGCGTCGCGCACGCGGCTTCAGCCTGATCGACGTCATGGTCGGCATCGTCATCGCCCTGATCGCCGTGCTGGTGATCTACCAGGTATTCGACGTGTCCGAAGGCATCAAGCGCAACGCCACCGGCGCCGGCGACGCGCAGCAAAACGGCCTGCTGTCCAGTTTCATGATGGCGCTGCAGTTCGCCGACGCCGGGGCCAATATCGCGGTCGCCGCGGACAGCCTCGACGCATGCCCGTACGTCAACGACATCAAGACCACGCTGCGACCGATCCCCGTATTGATCACCGACAGCGGCTCGGATGCGACATCCGACACGTTCGTCGTCAACTACGGCGCTTCCGAGCGCACGGTCACGCCCACCAACTTCAGCTCGGCGCCGACGATCGATCCTTCCGCGGACTATGTCGTGCAGAGCCCGCTCGGCTACAGGACCAACGACGTCGTGATCATGATGAGCAGCGATTCGAATGGCGCGGGCAAGTGTGCCAGCAGCATCGTCACCGACGTCAGCGCGCCCGACGGCGACGGCTACGTCACGATCAAGCACACCGCGCCTTCCGATGCGTCGGTGTTCGCCGGCGACGCAATGCTGATGGATCTGGGCGCATCGCCCCGCCGCATCCAGTTCGACGTCGCGCCTGCCGCCACCGACTGCAGCGCGATCAACACCACCTGCACGCTGCGCAACCAGGAGCTGTTCAACGTCGACGTCGACAATCCGAGCCAGCCGTTCGCCGCTGTCGACACACCGGTGCCCATCGCCAACAACATCGTGCTGATGAAAGTCCAGTACGGTATTGCCGATCCGGCGACAGGGTTCATCCAGAAATGGGTCAAGGCCACCAACGACGGCGGCGAGGACTGGTCGGCCAACGCCGTGCTGACCACCAAGACCTACACCGACCTGTCGCGCATCAAGGCGGTGCGCCTCGCGCTCATCGTGCGCAGCGAGACGTACGACAAGTGCGCGTACGCCGACGTCTGCCCGGGCGCGACCTCGAACACCTTCAGCTACACGTTGTTCGGCGACTGCGACAGCATCGCCTGTCCCGCGCCCATCACCGGCACGATCGATCCAACGCCCGGTGCCGGCAATTTCCGCTATCGCGTCTACGAAATGGTGGTTCCGCTGCGCAACGCCGTGTGGAACATCCACAAGGCGACATGACCATGCACATGCGCATTCCGTTCCGCAGCATCGGCCCCCGACACCAGCGGGGGGTGGCGCTGTTCGTGGCGCTGATCGTGATGATCGCGATGTCGCTGGCCGGTGTCGCGCTCATCCGCTCGATCGACACGACCACGTCTGTCACGGGCAACATCGCCTTCCGCCAGTCGGCGCTGCTGCAGGCCAACTGGGCGATCGAGGACGCGATCGCGCACGTCTACACGGGCGACACCAAGCTGGACCCGGGCGCGATGATCGACACTACCAACGACGATACGGCCAACTTCTACCTGGCCACGTTCGATCCGGCCAAGGACTCGACCAAGTCGGCGCAGCCGGCGTTGCCGGCGGGCATCCCCGATGTCTTGTGGAAGCAGAGCGGGGCGTGGCCGAAGGCCCTCGTCGCCGACAACGTGAAGGGCGGCAATTCGGTCAAGTACGTGATCCAGCGCATGTGCGCCACCGCGCTTGCGCTGCCATCCGGACCCATCCAGTCGCAATGCGAGCTGATGCAACCGAAGCAGGCGCTCGGCACCACCACCGGCGACGAGGCAATCAACGTCGGCAAGTTCCCGCTGTATCGCGTCACCGTGCGCGTGGACGGCCCCAACAATTCGTTGGCATTCGTCCAGGCCATGATCCGCGGGTGACGGCATCCGCTCAGGGAAGAACATGAAGACATTCCGCAAACCGTCCCGCCTCAACCGCGCGCTTGCAGCAACGCTTGCGCTCCTGGTGGGACTGGGGCCGGTTGCCACCCCGACGTACGCCGCGTTGACCGCGCTCGCCGACGAGCCGCTGAACGTCAAGAATTCGTCGAAACCGAACATCGTTTTGACGATCGACGACTCGACGTCGATGCTGTTCGACTTCCTGCCCGACACGGTCATCGACCGTTACTGCCGCGATGGCACGGGATCGATGAACTCGATCTGCGGCGCGCCTGGCTACCAGGGCGATTTCTCCGCATTCGGCTTCGGCAAGGACGTCACGCCGGGTTACATCTTTCAGCAATACAACTATCCGTTCACGACGTTTTCCACGCAGGACACGAGCACGCCGGTCGTGGTGTACAGCGCCGCCGGCCCGGGCTCCGGTTGCGACACTTCGATTCCGCGCTGCTCGCCCGGCGTCGACGTCGGCACCAGCCCCGGTGTCCCGGTGTACCCGAGCACCGCCGTGTATTCCGACCAGACCAACTCGTCGGTGAACGGCGGCACTGCATACCCCGCCTACGCCTACTGGAAGCTGTGGCCGGCACCGGCGCACAACAACGCGTTCAATCACCTGTACTACAACCCGATGCTGACGTATTCGCCGCCGGCACACGACGACGGCACGTTCTTCGACAGCATGGACGCGGGACACACGGCGACCTGGACGCAGGTTCCGGTGGACCCATGGGCGTCGACAGTTGTCTACGCCGACCTCACTGCCCACGTCATCGTCGGCCAGTGGTGCAATTCCGACTGGAGCGTCGGCCACGAGGACGATCCTGCGTACTGCCGCACCAACGGCGTCGGCCCGACGTCGACAAGCGCTGCGCTTGCGACCTCCGACGGCGACTATCTCTATCCCCTGGTGCCGTCCGGCATCAATCCCTTCTACAACCTCGGCTATGCGGGCGACAACCTCAACGCCGCGACCAACAAATACACGATCGGCATGTCGATCGCGTATTCCAAGGTCAGCTC
>DASYSP010000032.1:0-41243 GCA_036003195.1 Casimicrobiaceae bacterium | reverse complement strand
GCGCCACGCCGCGCGCAAGCCCCACCTGGCGGCGCAGGCGCGCCTCGAGGCCGAGATCGAGGCGCTGAGCCTGGAAAAGCGCGAGCTCGACGACTGGCTCGCCACCAGCGAGGCCTATGACGCCGCGGCCAAGGATGAGCTCGTGGTGGCGCTGGAGCGTCAGGGCGAAGTCACGTGGAAGCTCGCACGCGCGGAAAGCGCGTGGCTCGAGGCGCAGGAAAGGCTCGACGCGCTGGAGGCGCCGACGGCGTCGTCGCAATGACGAGGCGCGCGCCGTGCCCATGCGGGCCTCTGCCCGTCGCGGCGGTACGCGTCACTGGATCCCCGCATTCGCGGGGACGACACCTGACGCATTCGGGGATGGCACCCGTGCGGCGATCAGCCGCCCGGCAGGTCGACTTCGGCACGCAGCCGCCATGCGTCGCGGCCTTCGCGCTGCCAGACATGAACATAGTAGCCGGCCACGGTCGACGCGGTGGCCGTCGTCATCCGCGACGTACCATACGTATACGCGAGGTCGCCGCTCGCGGCGACGGCGCCGGCCTGCGGCGACCATTCGATGCGCGTGGGGGGCGATGCGACGGCGTCGTGCGCCACCGCGTCGCCGGTGAGCGGCGGAGCGCCGTCGCGCACGACGATCGGCGACGGCGTGAGGAGGTCGCCCCATGGCGTGCCGGCTTCGGACGCGGCACCTCCGCCCGCAACCGCCGCGCGCGTGCGCGGCATCCGCTCCATCGCCAACAGCGCCTCGAGCGTCGCCGCGCGCTGCACGGCGTCGAGCCGCGGTTCCTCGGCGTGCCACACGATCGGCGTGCGCATGTTCGGCACGCCCTCCGTCGGCGCCGGCGCCCCCAGCGTGACGCCCGCGTCGACGGCCACTTTCCAGGCACCGCCGACGCGCGTCCACACCGAGAAGTAATAGCCGTAGCCGACCTCGCCGGCGGGATCGCCGCGCCGGCTCCAGCGCGAAGGCCCGGTGGTGAAGCCGAGGTCGCCGGCGCGCGACACCGCGCCCGCCTGCGGACCCCATTCGAGCAGCGTCGCCATGGGGTCACCCGTCGTCGGATGCGCCTTGACATGCTCGACGTAACGCACGGGTCCCGGCATGAACACGATCGCGTCGTCGGCGAAGTGCGCGAGGAAGGCGGGACGCACCCCGATCCGCGACGCGTCGCGGGCGAACGTGCGCTCCGCATTGAACAGGTCCTCGAGTCGCATGTCGGCGTAGCCGGGCGCGAGGCACGCGCAAGCCGCCAGCGCGCCGCAGGCCAGCAGCGCGAGGATCGTCTTGACGGGCGCACCGGAACGTTTCATGGCGGCGAGTCTAGCGCGGAACGCGCGCCGCGCGTGTTGCGGAGGGGGCGAACGGCGGCCGGCGCGCGGCTGGCAGCGCGCGAACCGGCGTCAGTTGCCGCGCGGCGCCGTGCGGTGATACAGGTAGGCGCCGAAGCCGAGGGTGTCGCGGCCCCAGCGCAGATAGGCATCGCGCCAGCGCCGGATACGGTCGAGCATCGCCGGGGCGTCGGCGTCGTCGGGTTGCTCGCGCACGTAGCGCTCGATCGAGCGCGCGTATTTCCACTCGTACTCGTCCCACTCGTCGTCGGACGCCACCGCCGCGTGCATCGGCACGAGGCCGGCGTCGATACCGGCCTGCACGTTGCCCCGGTGGTCGTGGAACTCGGCCTCGCCGCCCTCGAGCACCGCGAGGTATTCGGACCCCGGCTTGCGCTTCCAGTAACCGTCGCCGACGAGCACGTAGCCGCCGGGCTGGGTCCAGTCCTTGAGCTTGCGCAGGATGCCGGCGATGCCGCCGTCGATGCCGCCCGCACCGAGGTAGACCACCAGATGGAACGTTTCAGGATCGGCGACGAAATCGCGGATGTCGACGTTGTCGAGGTGCAGCCGGCCGAGCGCGCCCGTCCACTGCGCGCGCTCGCGCGCGGCATCGAGCATCAGCGAAGAATTGTCGATCGCCACGACCTGCGAGCCGAAGCGCTCGATGATCCGCAGCGCGAGCTCGGCGCGCCCGCAGCCCAGGTCGAGCACGCGCGAGGATTCGCCGAGCGGCAGCAGGTCGAGCAGGCGCTCGATCTTGGCCGCCGACAATGGATTGCAGTAGTCATGATCGCGATGCGCGATCGCGCTGAACTTCTGCGGATTCATGACCTCCTCCTCCCCCCTCGCCCCCGAACCAGGGAGCCACACGCAAGAGTAGTGCCATGCCCGGCGCCGCCAGCAGCGCGCACAGCAGGTAGAAGTCCACCCACCCCAGCCGCTCGACGATCCACCCGGTGCTGGCGTTGACGAGCGAACGCGGCACCACGGCGAGGCTGGTGAACAGCGCGAACTGGGTTGCCGTGTAGCGGGGATTGGTGGCGCGCGCGATGTAGGCGGTGAAGGCCGCCGTGCCGAGGCCTACGCCGAGCGCCTCGAAGGCGATGACGAACGCGAGCAGCAGGCGGTCGGGGCGGTGCGCATGGGCGAGCGCGGCGAAGCCGAGGATCGACGCCCATTGCACGGCGCCGAACAGCCACAGCCCGCGGTTGATGCCGATCTTCACCATCCACAGTCCGCCGAGGAGGCCGCCGATCACGCTCGCCCACAGGCCGGCGTTCTTGGCGACCACGCCGATGTCCGTCTTGCTGAAGCCCATGTCGAGATAGAACGGCGTGGCGAGCGCGGTCGCCATCGAGTCGCCGAGCTTGTAGAGGAACACGAACGCCAGGATCGTCAGCGCCGTGCGCCATCCGGCGCGCGTGACGAACTCGTGGAACGGCTCGACCACCGCCTCGCGCAACGTGCGTGGCGCGGACTTCGATTGCGCGGGCTCGTCGACGGCGAGCGTCATCGCGATGCCGGGCAGCATGAACAGCGCGGTGACGATGTACACCGCGCTCCACGGCAGGTGATCGGCGAGGATCAGCGCCAGCGCCCCCGGCACCAGGCTCGAGATGCGGTAGGCGTTGACGTGGATCGACGTGCCGAGGGCCAACTCGGCATCGGGCAGGATCTCGCGACGATAGGCGTCGAGCACGATGTCCTGGCTCGCCGAGAACAGCGCCACCGCAGCCGCGAGCCAGGCGATCGTCCACAGGTCGGGCTGCGGACGCAGCAGGCCGAACAGCGGGATCGTCACGAGCAGCAAAATCTGCGTGACCAGCATCCAGCCCCGGCGCCGGCCGAGCATCGGCAGCGCGTAGCGGTCCATCAGCGGCGACCACAGGAACTTCCAGGTGAATGGCAGCTGGATCAGCGTGAACAGGCCGATCGCGGTGAGGTCGACGCCTTCGCTGCGCAGCCACGCGGGAATCAGGTTGATCAGCACGTACAGCGGCAGGCCGGAGCTGAAGCCGGTGAAGATGCAGATCAGCATCCGCCGGTTGAAAAGCGCCTCGCGCCAGGTTTCGCGTGTCCGCATGCCACCACCATCGTTCGGGTGGGCGCATTGTGCCGCATCGCCACGCGCACTCGCGGGCTTGCAGCGTGCCGCAGCTTGCGCGCTAGGCGCGGCGGAAGCGGTAGATCGCGAGCTCGCCGAGGAGATTGGGCGCGAGCGTCACTTCGCGCCCGGCGGCCAGCACGTGGCGCTCGATGACCCGGCAGCCGCGCTCGCGCAGGAAGGCGTCGAAATCGGCCACCGTGCACAGGTGGATGTTCGGCGTGTCGAACCACTGGTAGGGCAGCGCATCCGAAACCGGCATGCGCCCGCGCAGGATCTGCAGCCGGTGCGACCAGTGGCCGAAGTTGGGAAACGACACGACCGCTTCGCGTCCGACGCGCAGCATCTCGTCGACGATCGTCTCGATCCTGCGCATCGCCTGCAGCGTCTGCGACAGGATCACGCAATCGAACGAGGCGTCGTCGAAACCGGCGAGCCCGCCTTCGAGGTCGCGCTGGATGACGTTGACGCCGCCGGCGATGCTCGCCAGCACGCCGGCGTCGCCGATCTCGAGGCCGTAGCCGGTGGCGCCGCGCGCCCGCGCGAGGTGCCCGAGGAGGCTGCCGTCGCCACAGCCGAGGTCCAGCACGCGGGCGCCCTGCGCGATCCAGCGCGCGATGATCGCGTGGTCGGCGCGCGTCGCCGTGTCGAAGCTCGCCCCGGCTGACTTCGGGTCTGCGTGCGAATCGGCCGTCGCCAGCGTCACGGCTGGATTCCCGCTTTCGCGGGAATGACGGCTTTCTGAATCGCGCTCCATTTCGCGTGCGACGCGCGCGAAATACGCGGCGACCACCGCATGGTATTGCGCATCGTCGAGCAGGAATGCGTCGTGGCCGTGCGGCGCGTCGATCTCGGCCGACGAGACGTCGATGCGATTCTGCACCAGCGCGCGCGTCAGCTCGCGCGAGCGCTGCGGCGGAAAGCGCCAGTCGGTGGTGAAGCTCACCAGCAGGAAACTGGCGTCGACGCCGGCGAAGGCGCCGGCGAGCTCGCCGCCGGTGCGCGCGGCGGGGTCGAAATAATCGAGTGCCTTGGTGATCCGCAGGTACGTGTTGGCGTCGTAGTAGTCGGCGAACTTGTCGCCCTGGTAGCGCAGGTACGACTCGATCTGGAATTCGGGCGCGAATGAGTAGTTGAGCCCTTCGCGCAACTGGCGGCCGAACTTGGTTTCCATCTGCTCGCCCGACAGGTACGTGATGTGGCCGATCATCCGCGCCAGCGTCAGTCCCTGGCGCGGTATCGCGTGATGCCGGTAGAAGTCGCCGCCGTGGAATTCAGGGTCGCCGAGGATCGCCTGGCGCGCGACTTCGTTGAACGCGATGTTCTCCGCCGACAGGTTGGGCGCGGCAGCGATCGCGAGCACGTGCTTCACGCGGCGCGGATAGCGGATCGCCCATGCGATCGCCTGCATGCCGCCGAGGCTGCCGCCCATCACCGCCGCCCACGTGTCGATGCCGAGAACGTCGGCCAGCCGCGCCTGCGTGTCGACCCAATCCTCGACGGTGATCAGCGGAAACCGGGCGCCCCACGGCTCGCCCGTCGCGGGATCGATCGACGCCGGGCCGGTCGAGCCGAAGCAGCTGCCGAGATTGTTGACACCCACCACGAAAAAGCGGTCGGTGTCGAGCGCCTTGCCGGGGCCGACCATGTTGTCCCACCAGCCGATGTCCGCCGGATCGCTCGCGTAGTAGCCCGCCACGTGATGCGACGCGTTGAGCGCATGGCACACCAACACCGCATTCGAGCGCGCGGCGTTGAGCTCGCCGTACGTCTCATAGGCGATTTCATAAGTCGGCAGTGAGCGCCCACTCGACAGCTTCAGGGGCTGCTCGAAGCGTGCGCGTTGCGATGCCACGACGCCGACCGAGCGGGTGGTGGCGGCGATTGCGGCGGAGGCCGGCGGCGTGCCGCCGGTGGTAGCGGAAAAGGAAGCCATGGATCTAGCGCCCGACAAAAAACCCGACCAGCCCTCTTGCGCGAGTCGGGTTGCGGAACGCTCACCCAACCGCTTTAGCGAAATTTGTAACGCGCCTGCAAGCTGGCTCAAATCGGCGCGGAACGCGAAGTCTAGCGCGTTGCCCCGTACACTCGCCCGCACGCTTTACGACGTGCGCGCGAGCCACCTCCACCCCGGACGCGCACCGCGTCGCCGGAACCAAGGGCTTTCGGCACCATGGGCGCGAGCCGGGTCCAGGCGTCCCGCCGGCAACCGTTCGTCGTCGCCACCCGCCCGCGGCTTGCCGCAGCGCCATGACGCTGTCATAGTGCCGTTATGACGCTGGCATGGGCCGGCGTGCCGGGTTACCCACGTGCGCTCCTGCATCGCCCTCGCCGCGATCTTCCTTTGCGCTGCCGCGACGAGCGTGGCCGCGCAGAGCGCGGGCAATGGCAAAAAGCTCTACCAGGGGCAGGCGAGCGCCTCGTTTCCGGGGGGCTCGGCCGGTTGCAACACGTGTCACAACGTCAACGACACGACGAACCCGATGAACGTGCTGTTCCGCGGCGCGGCCAACGACGCCGGGCTCATCGACTTCGCGATCAACACCAATCCCGATTCGGCGCCTGACATGCGCCCGCTGTTCGGTCCCGCCGGTCTGTATCCACTGTCGGCGGATGACGAAGCCGACATTGCCGCATACATCGACAGCGTGGTGAACCCGGGAGGCGGCGGCCCGATGTTCACGGCGTCGCCCGCGTCGAAGAACTTCGGCACCGTCGCGGTCGGCACTCAATCAGCGGTGACCACGTTCACGATCTCCGTCAGCGGCGCGAGCGGCACGCTGAGCTCGGTGGCGAGCAGCAACAACGCGGAGTTCCTGCTGGCCGGCGGCACCTGCCTCGCGACGCCGGCGGACGTCGCATCGAACGCCAGCTGCACGGTGGACGTCGTGTTCGCGCCCGGCGTCGCCGGCGCGCGCTCCGGCACCCTGTCGATCATCGGCAACGGCACGCCCAATCCGCTGACGATCGCGCTCCTGGGCAACGGCGGCGCGAGCGCGCCCCCGCAAGGCAACCTGACGGGTCCCGGCCCGGTGGCATTCGCCGCGCAGGCGCTGTTCACGCAGAGCGCGCCGAAGACGGTGACGCTGCGCAACACCGGCAGCCTCGCCGTGCGCGTCACCGCGCTGGCGAGCAGCAATTCGGCCGAATTCCCGCTGCTGTCGTCGACGTGCGGCGTCGTCGCGCCCGGCACGACGTGCACGGCAAGCGTCGCCTTCGCGCCCGCGGCTGCCGGCGCTCGCTCGGCCACGCTCGCCGTCACCAACGATGGCGCCACCGATCCGTTGACGATCGCGCTGTCCGGCAGCGGCATCGGCGGCACGAGCAGCAGTGGCACGAAAGTCACCGTGATCGAGTATTACAACGCTGCGCTCGACCACTATTTCATCACGTCCAACGCGGGCGAGATCCAGTTGCTCGGCAAGCCGCCGTTCGACGCATGGCAGCCGACCGGGCTGTCGTTCGCGGCGTGGGCGCCGGCCGGCCCGCCCTCCGGCAGCGTGGGCGTGTGCCGTTTCTTCAACGATCATTTCCTCGGTGTCAGCACGCATTTCTACGCGCCGCACGGGCTCGGATGCGAAACCACGATCAGCCAGTTCCCCGACTGGACGCTCGAGGACCCGCAGCTCTTCTACGCGAGCCTGCCGGACACTGCCGGCAACTGCCCTGCCGGCAACGTGCCCGTGTATCGCCTCTTCAACAACGGCATGGGCGGCGCGCCGAACCACCGCTTCACCACCGACCCGGCGGTGCGCCAGCAGATGATCGCGAAGGGCTACGCGCCCGAAGGCTACGGCATCGGCGTCGGCTGGTGCGCGCCGCAGTAAGCGCCCGCGGCCACCTTCGGCGCAGTCGACCTCGCGTCCTTTTCGATCCAGAATGGCACGGCGGGCGCCCCGTCCGCAGCGCATCCGCGCTACGTCGACAGCCAAGGAGGATCCCTTGAAAGCTTACGGCGCAGAATTCATCGGCACGTTCTGGCTCGTCCTCGGTGGCTGCGGCAGCGCGGTGCTCGCCGCGGCGTTTCCGGGCCTCGGCATCGGATTCACCGGCGTCGCGCTGGCGTTCGGACTGACGGTGCTGACGATGGCCTACGCCATCGGCCCCATCTCGGGCTGCCACCTCAATCCCGCCGTTTCGGTCGGCCTGTGGGCGGGACGTCGCTTTCCGGCTCGCGAAGTCTTGCCGTACATCGTCGCGCAGGTATTGGGCGCCTTGGTCGCGGGCGGCGTGCTGTACGTGATCGCGTCGGGCAAGACCGGTTTCGACACTGCGGCGGGCTTCGCATCCAACGGCTACGGCGAGCGCTCGCCCGGCGGCTATTCGCTCGGCGCAGGTTTGGTGTGCGAGGTTGTCATGACCGCGATGTTCCTGTTCGTGATCATGGGATCGACGGGCCGGCGCGCGCCCGCGGGATTCGCGCCGATCGCCATCGGGCTGTGCCTCACGCTGATCCACCTGGTCAGCATCCCGGTCACCAATACGTCGGTGAATCCCGCGCGCAGCACCGGCGTCGCGCTCTACGCGGGAATGGCCGCGATCAGCCAGCTGTGGCTGTTCTGGGTGGCGCCGATCGCAGGCGGCGCCATCGGCGCGTGGCTCTACCGGCAGGTCGAAGACGATGCGCCGTGACGCGGCGCGCGGGACCCGTCACGCAAGCTTGCCGTGCAATGCGCCATCGGCGCCGACGCCGAGCCACGGCAATCCGGCCGCGTCGAGGAACGCCGGCGCCGCCTGCGCGAGCAGCATCGCGATCGTCGCGTAGCTGCCCGCCACGATCGCCAGCGGCGCGACGACGCTGATCGATTGCCAGGCGGCGACCGGCAAGGCGCTATGCGCGTCGATGATGTGGCAATAGCGCACGCCGTCGATCTCGGCGAAGCGCTCGTAGTCGCCGCTCGTCGCCACGGCGCCGTCGGCGAGGTCGACGCCGCCGATTGCGTCGGCGACCGCGCGCGGGTGGCGGATGCCGACGCGCCACGCGCCGCCGTCGGGACGTCCGCCCCATACGCGAACGTCGCCGCCGAGGTTGGCGCAGCCGTGCCGCGCGCCGCCTTCCTGCGCGATCGTCGCCACGCGGTCGGCCGCGTACTCCTTGCCGATGCCGCCGAAGTCGATGCGCATGCCGCGCCGCGACAGGCGAATGCGTTGCGCATCCCACTCCACGGCGTCGAACCCGACATCGCCGCGCGCGGCGTCGAGTGCCGCGCGCGCGGGTCGCCGCGCGGACTTGCGCGCAACGTCCCAAAGCGCCGAGAGACCGCCCGCGGTGATGTCGAAGCGTCCGCCGCTCTGCTCGTAGCAGGTCTGCGCGTATCCCAGCAGCGCCGCGGTCTCGGCATCGATCGCCACGGGCGCATCACCCGCGCCACGGTTGATCGCCGCGACCACACTGTCGTCGCGGAAGCGCGAATACTTGCGCTCGATGCGCAACACGTCCGCGATCGCGCGCGATGCCACGGCGTCGAGGTCGTCGCCGCCGCCCAGCAAAAGCTCGTTGTCGCCGCCCATCGCATGGAACGCGCGGCGATGCAGCACGACGTCAGAACGCCCTGGACACGCCGGCGGCGATCCAGCGCGCGGAGAATGGCTCGATGCCCTCGCTGCCGGTGCCGAACGCGCGCCAGCCCGCGCGCTGGCGGTAGAAATCGAAGCGCAGGTCGACGGTCCAGCCGTCTGCCAGCGCCTTGACCACGCCGAGGCCGGCGGTGAAGGCGCCGAATGCCGACAGGCGCGTGTCGGCGGTGAAATTCTGGCCCACGACGAATCCCTGCGGGTACGGCGGCCCGAACCAGAAGTCCGCCGCCGACTGCGTGTAGTAGCGCAGGCTCGGCGTCAGCGTCACGCTGCCCGGCAATGCCTGCGCCCAGGCGACGTCGAACGCATGCGACTCGCCGCCGAACGAATCGCCGAGATACCGGTAGCCGAGCTGGAGCGTGGCGTCGGGCTGCGCGAAGTAGTGGTTGTAGCGCGTCTGCCACGCGAACACGCGGCGCTCGCCGGGGCGCGTGTCGAGCGGCTTGTACGGGTCGGAATAGTAGCCGTGCCCCGTCGAATACGTGATCGTCGACTGCACGAGGTCGAGCGGCGACAGGTTGACGGTGACGCCGGCGAGGAAGTCGAGCGTGTCGCGCCGGCCGTTGTCGAGCTCGCGCGCCGACGGATGGATGTAGTCGGCGTCGCCGGCGAAGCCGAAGTCGAGCGTGACGTTCTTGTCGGCGGTCCACCAGCGGACGTCGAGCGAGCCCGCCCTCGATATGTAGTCGCGCTCATGCGAATACGCGCCGCCGACGCCGATCGAATACCGGTCGAAATAGCGCGTGACCTTGACGTCGCCCGCGGTGCGATAGTCGGTGACGCCGAGGCCCGAGGCGCCCGACAGCGTGTTGAAGTACAGCGGCGACGCCCCGGACATCGCGTCGTAGACGAGCGAGCCCTCGACCGTCCATTGGCCTGCGAACGGCGCCAGCACGTACATCGACGGGCTGCGCACCGTCATGCGGTCGGCGCCGGGCTGCCAGTCGCGGTAGTCGAGGTACTTGAGTGCGAAGATCCCCTGGTCGGGCATCGACTGCGCGAGCGCGGCGGTGGGCACGATTCCCGGCAGCGCGAGCGCCGCGGCCAGCAACGGATTGGCGCGCGTGCGCGGGCCTGCCACGCGATCCGGCGGCCGAGACGCGGAGGTGCGGCGCGAGTGTGGCGCCGCGGCCTGCGCGTCCTCAGTTGCAGCCACAGCCGCCCCCGCCCACGCCCTGGCCGCCGCTCGTCATTTCCTTGCTCTGATAGATGTGGTCGGTGTACTTGGCTGCGAGGCGGTCGCTGCCGACCTGCATCGACGGCCGCGCGAGGTCGCCCTTTTCCCAGGGCTTGGGCGGCGACATCGACGCGCAGCCCGCGATGGCGATGGACAATGCGACGAGGATCGCGCGGCGCAGGCGCATGGCGGCGCTCACGAGTGCGCGAGCAGCGCGCGGATGCGCGCCTCCAGCGCGTCGCGGCGCTCGTCGCGAAACCCTTCCTCGACCAGCGCCACGTTGCCGGCGGCGTCGATCAGCACCGAACTCGGCATCGCCTTCACGTCGTAGGTGGTGGGCGTCGCACCGCTGGCGTCGAACACCGTGGTGAACTGCGCCGGCACCTGCGTCAGGAAGCGATCGGCGTCGCCGCGACGCTTGTCGACGTTGACCCCGATCACGGTGAAGCCCTGCGCGCCGTATTTCTGCTGCATCGCGTTCATCCACGGAAACGACTTGCGGCAGGGCCCGCACCACGACGCCCAGAAGTCGACATAGACGACGTGGCCCTTGAGCGCGGCAAGCGACACCGTCTTGGCCGCCGCATCGGGCAGCGCGAACGCGGGTGCCGGCGCACCCACGTCCACCGCGCGCGCCGCCACGGGCGCGAGACTGGCGGCACCAAGGCCGATGACCAGCCATCGATTCATGTTCATGACATTAGCATAAAGCGCGAAGGCGCGGCATGCCTGCCAACAGCGGCGCGCGCATGCCCATTCCGGCACCGCCATGCCGCGTCAGGCGTTGAGCTTTTCGAGCATCGCCGCGTATTTGACGGGGTCGTCCTGGCGGCAGACACGCGTCACGGATTGCCTGAGCGCGTCGTAGCTGCTCGCCAGCACACGCTGCTTGACCTGCAAAAGGTGCGCCGGGTGCATCGAGAAATTCGTCAGGCCGAGGCCCAGCAGGAGCCGGGTCATCGCGACGTCGCCCGCCATCTCGCCGCACACGGCGATCGACTTGCCGGCCTTGTGCGCGCCGCCGATGGCCATCGCCAGCAGGCGCAGCACCGCCGGATGGGTCGGGTCGTACAGGTACGACACCGTGTCGTCGGCGCGGTCCACGGCGAGCGTGTATTGGATGAGGTCGTTGGTGCCGATCGACAGGAAATCGAGGCGCGCGGCGAACGCCTCGATCGCGAGCACCGCGGCCGGGATCTCGATCATGCCGCCGACCTCGATCGCCTCGTCGAATGCGATGTTGCGCTCGCGCAGCGCCTCCTTCGCGACATCGATCGCCGCCAGGCACGCGACGATCTCGCCGATGCTGGCGAGCATCGGCAGCAGGATGCGGATGTTGCCGTGGTGCGACGCGCGCAGGATCGCGCGCAGCTGCGTCTGGAACAGGCGCGGCTCGGCCAGGCAGAAGCGCACGGCGCGCAGGCCCAGCGCCGGATTGGGCGCGACGCGCGCGAGGCCGCCCAATCCCTCCTTGGTCTTGTCGGCGCCGAGGTCGAACGTGCGGACCGTCACCGGGCGACCCTTCATGCCCTGCGCCACGGCACGGTAGGCCTCGAACTGCTCGTCCTCGGTCGGCAGGCCGTCGCGATTGAGGAACAGGAACTCGGAGCGGAACAGGCCGATGCCGTCCGCGCCCATGTCGAGCGCGTGGTCGACGTCGTCGGGCAGCTCGATGTTGGCGAACAGCTCGATCGCGCGGCCGTCGAGCGTCGCCGCGCGCTTGCCCTTGAGGCGCTTCAGCTTCTGCCGCTCGAGCTCGATGCCGGACTGCTTCAGCCGGTATTCGGCGAGTATCGCGCGGTCGGGATTGACGATGACGACGTGGTTGCCGCCATCGACGATCAGCATCTCGCCGTCGCGGATCATCTGCCGCGCGTTGTGCGTCGCCACCACCGCCGGCACGTTGAGGCTGCGCGCCACGATCGCCGTGTGCGATGTGACGCTGCCGAGGTCGGTGAGGAATGCGCCGTAGTGGTGCGACTTGAACTGGATCACGTCGGCCGGCGACAGGTCATGGGCGACGAGGATCGTGTTGGCCTCGTTGGCCGCCGGATGCATCGTGCCGTGGCTGCCGGTGAGCCGCTTCAGCACGCGCTCGACCACCTGCACGACGTCGGTCTTGCGCTCGCGCAGGTACGCATCCTCGATCTGGTCGAACTGCTCGACCAGCACGTTCATCTGCTGCAGCAGCGCCCACTCGGCGTTGCAGTGCTGCTCGGCGATCAGCCGCCGCGGCGCTTCGGCCAGCACCGGGTCGTTGAGGATCATCCAGTGCACGTCGAGAAACGCGCCGAACTCGCCGGGAACGTCGCCCGCGGTGAGCGCGCCGTGCAGGCCCTCGAGCTCCTTCTGCACGTCGCGCACCGCGGAATCGAAGCGTGCGATCTCCTCGTCGACCTGCGCCGGCGACAGCCGGTAGTGCGCGACCTCGAGCGTCGCATGCGAGATCAGCTTGGCGCGACCGATGGCGATGCCGCTCGACACGCCGATGCCGTTGAGGGCGAAGCTCACCAGCATCGGCGCCTCACTGTCCTTCGCCGAAACAATTGCCGATGAGGTCGCACAATGCCGCCATCGCCTCGTCCTCGTCGGGTCCGTCGACCTCGATCGTCACTTTCGCGCCCTTGCCGGCCGCCAGCATCATCACGCCCATGATGCTCTTGGCGTTGATCTTGCGGCCGTTGCGCGCCATGTGCACGTCGCTCTGGTACTTGGCGGCGAGTTGCGTCAGCTTGGCCGACGCCCGCGCGTGCAGGCCGAGCTTGTTGACGATCTCAACCTCGCGCTGCTGCATGGATCGGCTCGAGGTGCAGGGCGCCGTCGCGCGCGCCGGAAACCGCCTTCCTCACCAGTGTCGCCATGTCGCGGTCGCGGTAGGTGAGTGCACGGATCAGCATCGGCAGGCTCGCGCCGGCAACGCCTTCGACGCGCGGCGGGTCGAGGAGTTTCACCGCGAGGTTGCACGGCGACGCGCCGTAGAGATCGGACACGATCAGCACGCCGCTGCCGTCGTCGAGCCGCGCGAGGCGCGCACGTGCCCGTGGCACGAGGTTCAGCGGGTCGTCACGCGCCGCCACCGACATGCCCTCGAACTGCGGGGGGTGCATGCCGAGCACGTGCGTCACCGTGTGGATCAGGCTTTGCGGCAGCGTGTCGTGGGCGATGAGAAGGATGCCGATCATGATGGGCGTCGGGTAATTCCGGCTATGGTAGCGGAAGCGCGACCACGGATGACGCAACGCCCGTGCCAGCAGCGGTCCGCGCGTTGCGCCGGGGACGCGTGGCACGTCGCCGCGTCGCAGGTCGTTGCATTCGCAGGCGCAACCGCCGCGCGCCGGCATGGCCGCGCAAGCAGAAATTCACGCGGCATGACGCCGCCGCCGATCACGTGCGACGGACGTCGCTCGCAACCACGGTCTCCAGCGCCTCGGCGAACTTGCCGGCGACGTCGAATCCCGACTGCTCGCTGATCTCCACGAAGCAGGTCGGGCTGGTTACGTTGACCTCGGTGAGGTACGGTCCGATGACGTCGAGGCCGACCACCAGCAGGCCCTGCGCCCAGAGCTTGGGCGCCAGCGCTTCGGCGATCTCGCGGTCGCGCGCGGTGAGCGGGCGCGCGACGCCGCGGCCGCCGGCGGCGAGATTGCCGCGCGTCTCGCCCGGGCGCGGGATGCGCGCCAGCGCGTAGGGCACGACTTCGCCGGCGATCAGGATGATCCGCTTGTCGCCGTCGGCGATCTCCGGAATGTAGCGCTGGACCATGATCGTGCGCGCGCCGAGGCCGCCCACCGTCTCGACGATGACGTTGCGGTTGGCGTCGTCGGCGCGCACGCGGAAGATCGACGTGCCGCCCATGCCGTCGAGCGGCTTGACGATCACGTCGGCGTGCTCGTCGATGAACGCCTGCACGAGATCCGCATCGCGGGTGACGAGCGTCGGCGAGATGAACTGGTGGAAGGGCGCGATCGCCATCTTCTCGTTGTTGTCGCGGATCGCGCGCGGGCGGTTGAAGACACGCGCGCCGGCGGCTTCGGCCTGCTCGAGGATGTACGTCGAATACACGTACTCCATGTCGAACGGCGGATCCTTGCGCATCAGCACCGCGGCGAATTGCGCGAGCTCGCGCACTTCCGCGTCGCCGGCGCGGTGCCAGTCGTCGTCACCCGCACCGAGCGTCAGGTGCTGCACGGTCGCGCGCGTGCCGCCGCCGCGCCACCACAGCGCGTCCTGCTGCATCGCGTAGATCCGGTGCCCGCGTCGCGCGAGCGCGCGCATCATCGCGATGCTCGTGTCCTTGTATGGCTTGAGGCCGGTCAGGGGGTCGACGATGAATGCCACGTCCATGACGGCATCCTAGCGCATGGATGCCGGATGCAACATTGGCGGCTGTACGCCCGCGCAAGGACCCCGACGCGGGACATGCGCTACGCCAACGGCAATCTCAGGCCTGTGGACTGGCAGTGCTCGATGCGCGGCTCCGCCGCCGCTCAGCGCGCCGCGCGACCCCGGCCGCGTATCGAGCGCGGATCGGGCGGCGGCTGCGCGTCGAAGAAATCGCGCATCAGGAAATCCTCCAGCGTCGCCTGGTCGCCAGGTCGCGCCGACAGCGTCACCTCGTGGCCGATGCGCTCGGACTTCCACGTGAAGTCGCCCTGCTCGTACTGGCGGATGATGTCGATCATCTTGCGCACGATCGCGATGCGAATGTTGGCGTTGTCGCCGGTGCGCACCTCGATCTTCTGCGGCGCGCGGCGGCGGATCTCCTTGATCCAGCCGAAGAACACGAACTCGGCGTCGTCGTAGCCGATGTAGGTGATGTTGAAGACGCCGCCGCTGTTCTTCGGCTCGCCGTAGTAGGTCGGCGAGTCGTTGGCCGACGCGAGGTTGGCGGCGATCGCGCGGTCGCGGCGCGCCTCGGCATCGTCGGCCGGATTGGCGGAGGGCTGCGAGGGCCGCTCGCCACGCGCCCGCCGCTGCGATTCGATATACGACGACAGGTCGCCCGCCATCGGCTCGGGCGGCGTGGAGACGGTCGGCGGCGCGATCGGCTCGGGCGCCATGGGCAGGCGCTCCGTGCTCGGCACGTTGGGCAGTGCGGCAATCACGGGTGGCACGCGCGGGCGCGTCACGCTCGGCGCCCGCTGCGGCGGCGACGCGGCCGGCGGCGGAGGCGGGGGCGGCTGGGCTCCGCTGGGCGGCGGCGACGCCGGCCGCGACTCGGCGAGCCGCACCGACATCGGGATGTTCACGTCGCTCTCCTCCAGCCCGGGCAGCAGCACCGGCTGGCGCATTGCGAAATACCAGAGCGCCGCCACATGCACCAGCAGCGACAGGATGAGCGCCAGCCAGAACAGCGGGATCGTGACGACGTCGGTCCGGCGCTGCGGGTCGTCGAACCAGGGGCGGTAGGGAGGCATGGATGCGGGCGGCCGGAATGGCTTGGATGACCGGCCGACGCAAATGTTGCGTCACACAAGGGTCCGGCGGCGCGCGGTGGCGGCACCGGCACGCGGTTTCGACGCAAATGGTGCCACAGTCGTCGCCCGGCGCCGCCGGCGCGGCAACCGCAAGGACGCAGTGACACCCACATCAATTCATGCTTGACTGCCCGATGCCCGAAGACCGAAATCCACGCTCATCCGCCCGCGAAGTCCTGCGCGACGTATTCGGTTACACCGCGTTTCGCCACGCACAGGAGGCCGTGGTCGACCACGTGGCGGGCGGCGGCGATGCGCTGGTGCTGATGCCCACGGGCGGGGGCAAGTCGCTGTGCTACCAGATACCGGCGCTGGTGCGCGCGGGCACCGCGGTGGTGGTGTCGCCGCTGATCGCGCTGATGCAGGACCAGGTGGCGGCGCTCACCCAGCTCGGCGTACGCGCGGCGTTCCTCAACTCGAGCCAGGATGCCGCAGAGGCGCGCGCCGTCGAGCGCGATCTGGTGGCCGGCAAGCTCGATCTCCTCTACGTCGCGCCGGAGCGCCTCACCACGCCGCGCTGCCTCGACCTCCTCGCGCGCGTGCCGCTCGCGTTGTTCGCCATCGACGAGGCGCATTGCGTGTCGCAATGGGGACACGATTTCCGCCCGGAGTACCTGCAGCTCTCGCTGCTGCACGAGCGCTTCGCCGGCGTGCCGCGCATCGCGCTCACCGCCACTGCCGACCCGCAGACGCGCGCGGAGATCGTCGAGCGCCTCGCCCTCGGCGACGCGCGGACGTTCGTGGCGAGCTTCGACCGGCCGAACATCCGCTACACGATCGTCGACAAGGACGATGCGCGCGCGCAGCTCCTCGCGTTCATCACGGGCGAGCATGCGGGCGATGCCGGCATCGTCTACTGCCTGTCGCGACGCAAGGTCGACGAGACGGCGGCGTGGCTCGCCAGCAAGGGCATCCTCGCGCTGCCTTATCACGCCGGCATGGACAACGCGGCGCGCGCGGCGAACCAGATGCGCTTCCAGCGCGAGGACGGCGTGGTGATCGTCGCCACGATCGCGTTCGGCATGGGCATCGACAAGCCCGACGTGCGCTTCGTCGCGCACCTCGACATCCCGAAGAGCGTCGAAGGCTATTACCAGGAAACCGGCCGCGCCGGCCGCGATGGTGAGCCGGCCGACGCCTGGATGGCCTACGGCCTCGCCGACGTCGTACAGCAGCGCCGACTGATCGACCTCTCGGAAGCCAGCGACGACTACAAGCGCGTATCCGGCGCCAAGCTCGACGCGCTGCTCGGCTTGTGCGAGACCGCCGGTTGCCGCCGCGTGCGTCTCCTTGCCTATTTCGGCGAGTCCAGCACGCCGTGCGGCAATTGCGACACCTGTCTTGCGCCGCCGGTGACGTTCGACGCGACCGACCTCGCGCAGAAGGCGCTGTCGGCGATCTACCGCACCGGCCAGCGCTTCGGCGCGCTGCACCTGGTCGACGTGCTGCGCGGCAAGGCGAGCGAGCGCGTCGCGCGCTGGGACCACGACCGGCTCTCCGTATTCGCCATCGGCGCCGACACCGACGAGACGACGTGGCGGCTCGTGTTCCGCCAGCTCGTGGCGCTCGGCCTCGCCGAAGTCGACCACGGCGCGTACGGCGCGCTGAAACTCTGTGCGGCCGCGCGCCCTGTGCTCAAGGGCGAGGCAGCGGTGTCGATGCGGCGCGCGGTGGCGCGCCCGCGTGGAGGTGCGCGCTCGCGTGGCGCCCGGGGTGCCGCCGAAGTCACCGGCATCGACGCGCCGCTGCTGGCGCGGCTCAAGGCGTGGCGGCTGAACGAGGCGCGCGAACAGGGCGTGCCGGCGTTCGTCATCTTCAACGACCGCACGCTCGCCGAAATCGCACAGCGCAGGCCCGGCGACGCCGCGGCGTTGCGCGACATCAGCGGCATCGGCAGCGCCAAGCTCGCCAAGTACGGCGAGGCGGTGCTGCGGCTCGTCGGCGCGTAACGGCCCGTCGCTTCAGTCGCCCGCTGCCGGCGGCGCCCGAGTCGGCGACGCCGCCGTCGCGGCTCGCACCGGCGACACCACCGGCGCGCCGCTCCGCCGCCGCTCGTACCACGTCAGGAATACGCCGCTGGCGAGGATCACCGCCATGCCGACCAGTGTCAGCGCGTCCGGAAAGTCGCCGAACACCACGAGCCCGATCAGCGTGGCGAACACGAGCTGCACATACGTGATCGACGCCATTCCCGACGCCGGCGCGAGTTGCAGCGCGCGGATGAACAGGAAGTGGCCGGCGATCGCGAGCAGGCCGAGGGCGGCCATCGCGACGACGTCGCCGGCGCCGAAGTCGTGCGCGAATCCGCGCCACGGCAGGAACAGCGACAGGATCACGGCGCCCACCGCCGAGCTGTAGAACAGCATCGCGCGCGTGTCGTCGCCGGCCAGCTTGCGCGTGAGCACTTGGTACGCGGCGGTGGTGGTGGCGGCGATGAGGGGCAGCAGCGCCGCGCCGCGGAAGACATCGGTGCCGGGCCGCACGATCAGCACCACGCCGGCGAATCCGGCGACGACCGACGCCACGCGCGCCATGGTCACGCGTTCACCGAGCAGCGCGATCGCGAGGATCGTGACGATTGACGGCGCGGCGAAGCTGATGGCGGTGGCATCGGCCAGCGGCATCGCGCGGAACGCCGCGACGAGCAGCAATGAAGTCGCCACCAGCGTCACGCTGCGCACGATCTGCAGCGACAGCGAGCGCGTGGCAACGAGGCGACCGCGCATGCGCGGCGCGAGCACCGCCACCAGCACCAGCGTCTGCAGCGCGTAGCGGATCCAGACGACGAACGGCGCCGGATACCGGGCCACGAGATACTTGCTGGTCGCGTCCATGCACGCCATGCAGAGTGTCGCGAGCGCCATGGTCAGCGCCGCCGCGGCGGTGACGTGGGCGTGCCGTTCGTTCAGCGTCGCGATGGCGCTTCCTTGATCGCGCGGCTCGCATCGCGGGCGGCGCGTCGACGTCGACGGCGGGATTGCGCGTCCACTCGCCGCCATTCTAGGCGGTTACGCGAATTCCCCGGCCGCCGCCTCAATCGCGGGGCGTCGGGCCGAAGCGTCGCATCGCCGGCACCGCCGCCGCCGGCACGCCCAGCAGATTCTCGCCGGCGTCGGCGTGGCGGACGACGACGCTGCCGCCGCCGACGCGCGCACCGGTGCCGATCGTCACGTTGTCGACGACGATGCTGCCGATGCCGAGCAGCGCGCCGTCGGCGATGTGCGAATGTCCTGCGACCGCGGTGCCCGCGGACAGCCACGCGCGCGCGCCGACGATGACACCGTGGCTGACGTAGACGAGGCTGCCGAGCTTGGCGTCGTCGCCGATCGTGGTATGCGACAGCATGCCGCGGCACACCGACGTCTGCGCGCCGATGTCGACGCGCTCGCCGATGCGCACGCCCGCGAGATGTGGAAAGAAGCGCCGCCGTCCGTGGGCGTCGTCGTGATAGGCGAGTCCCACCCAGCCGATCACCGCCTGCGGGCCGATCACGCAATCGCTGCCGACATGCACGTCGTCGTACAGCACCGCGCCGGGTCCGATGCAGGTGCGGGCGCCGATGGTCACATCGGCGCCGACGAATGCAGCGGGCGATACCGACGCCGTCGGTTCGATGCGCGCGCGGCGGTCGATGCCGGCGGGCGCCACGGGCCGCGCGGTGCCGGGCAGCAGCCACGCGACGGCGTCGATGAAGGCAGCGCGCACGTCGGCGACCGCGATGAACGCCTGGTCCGGACGCGGTGCATGCACGACGTCCTGGCGGACGATCACGACCGATGATGCAGTCGCTGCCAGCACTTCGGTGTCGCCGACGGCGTCGCAGAACGTGAGCGTATGCGAGGCCGACGACGATAGCGCGGCGACGCCGTCGAACGCCGTCGCGCCGTCGCCGATGAGCGTCGCCCCGCGCAGTTGCGCACGCAGCATCGCCGCGCTGCAGGTCGCGGGCAGCGCACGTGCGAACGGGTGCGCGCCCGGCGCCGTCGTCATGCCGCCCCGCGCGCGTCGCCGCGCGCGCTCGCAGCGCGTTGGCGACGGTCGAAATCAGCGCAGCGCTGCCACACGGCATCGCCGGGAATGTCGCCGGGCGCCATCAAGGCCGCGAGATCGACACCGAGGCGTTTCATCTGCCACAGCTGATAGGGATGCTGCCTGGCGAGCCGGATCCGGTAGTACACCGTCGCCGCGCCATTGCTGCCGAAGGGACGGTCGCGCAGTTTCTCCAGCACCTGCCGATCGCCGCCGGTGCCGCCCGGATAGCGCGTCAACGCCCACTCCGGAAACACGTCGGCGCATGCCAGCGTGTCGAGGAAATAGCAGTTGGTGTCGACGAAGCCGCCGTGCGCCGTACGATAGACGCCGCGACCGGGCCCGACCGATTCCCAGGTATCCACACAGACGAGGCGATCGGAATTGTCGTCGACGAAATGGCGCAGCGCGAAGCCCCAGGCCTTGCCGGCGACCGCGGCGACCATTGTCGCCACGTGTTGCGGCGCATAGTAGTTGTCGTCGTCGAGATACGCGACATAGCGGCTGTTGGCCGCGTAGCTCAGGATCGTCTTCAGTGCGCCGCCGTAATGGCTGGGATAGACGCCGCCATGGCGCTGCGACGTCGAGTAGCCGAGGTCCAGCGTCGTCACGGACATGTGCGACGGGCATTCGCGAACGAGCTGCTCGAGCAGCGCGCGCTCGCCGACCCAGCGGTCGATGCCGATCAGGATCTGGATGCGCCCGCCAAAGCGCTGCGCGTAGATCGAGCGAACCGCCTGCACGAGCGAGGGGCGCACGATCGTCGGCACGACGATGCCGACGTCGAATAGCGGCTGCAACGCAGTGGTCAAGCGGATCTCCTCGGTGCCGACACCCGGGAGGATTGCATATGGGGCGGCACAACATACCATAGGCATGGTGGCCGCCCCGCGGGACGCCGGGGCGGCCGCGCGCGGCGCAGGGTCGATGGACGCGCCGGAATGCCGATCATGAGGGACCCGATGAACGATACCGTCACCATTCGCCGCGTCGGCGCCGCCGACGTGGACCGTTGCGTCGAGCCGCTCGCCGACGTGATGATCGACTGCGTCGCCGGTGGCGCGTCGATCGGCTTCATGTGGCCGCTGCCGCGCGAGCGTGCACTCGCCTTCTGGCGCGAGGTCGCCGAAGGCGTGAAGCGCGGCACGCGTGCGCTGCTGGTGGCCGAGGCCGGCGCGGGTCGCATCGTCGGCACCGCGCAGCTGATCCTGGCGCTCCCCGACAACCAGCCGCATCGCGCCGACGTCGCCAAGGTGCTCGTGCATAGGAGTGCGCGTCGACACGGCGTCGCCGCGCGACTGATGAGCGCGGTCGACGCCACCGCACGCGCCGAGCACCGGACGCTGCTCGTGCTCGATGCCGTGACGGGCGGCGACGCCGAGCGCCTGTACGCGCGTGCCGGCTGGCAGCGCGTGGGCGAGATCCCGCGTTACGCGCTCATGCCCGACGGCGCGCCGTGCGCGACCACCTATTTCTACAAGGGATTGTGACGGAGCGCCCCGCCGTCGCGGCTTGGCCTCACTCCACCGTCACGCTCTTCGCGAGATTCCGCGGCTTGTCGACGTCGGTGCCACGCAGCACCGCGGTGTGATACGCGAGCAGGTGCAGCGGAATCACGTGAACGATCGGTGACAAAAGTCCCGCATGCTCGGTCAGGCGGATCGTGTGCATGTGCGGGTCCGGCGAGATGTGGCTGTCGAGGTCGGCGACGACATAGAGCTCGCCGCCGCGCGCGCGCACTTCCTGCAAATTGGATTTGAGCTTTTCCAGCAGCGCGTCGTTCGGCGCCACCGCCACCACCGGCATCTGCGCATCGACCAGTGCCAGCGGGCCATGCTTCAGCTCGCCGGCCGGGTACGCCTCGGCGTGGATGTAGGAGATCTCCTTGAGCTTCAGCGCGCCTTCGAGCGCGATCGGATAGTGCAGGCCGCGACCGAGGAAGAGCGCATGCTGCTTCTTGCCGAAGGCTTGCGCCCACGCGATCACCTGCGGCTCGAGCGCCAGCGCCGCCTGCATCGCCGCGGGCAGGTGCCTAAGGCCCTGCAGCCACTTGGCCTCGTCCGCGGGCGTCAGGCGGCCGTTGAGCTTGGCGAGCGTGAGGGTCAGGAGGAAGAGCGCGACCAGCTGCGTCGTGAACGCCTTGGTGGAAGCCACGCTCACCTCGGTGCCGGCACGCGTCAGGAACACCATCTGCGTCAGCCGCACCATCGAGCTGGTGGCGACGTTGCAGATCGCGAGCGTGTGCGACTGGCCGAGCGACTTCGCATGCTTCAGTGCAGCGAGCGTGTCGGCGGTCTCCCCGGACTGCGACACGACGACGACCAGCGTGCGCGGATCGGGCACGCTGTCGCGATAGCGGTATTCGCTGGCGATCTCGACGACGCAGGGGATGCGCGCCACCGACTCCAGCCATTGCTTGGCGACGAGGCCCGAGTAATAGCTCGTACCGCAGGCGAGGATGAGCACGCGGTCGACGGCACGCAGCACCGCCTCCGCTTTCGGCCCGAAATTCTCGGGGGTGATCGACGCCACGGCTTCCAGCGTGTCGGCCACGGCGCGCGGCTGCTCGAAGATCTCCTTCTGCATGAAATGGCGGAACGGACCGAGCTCGACCGCCGTGTTGGACGCATCCACGGTGATGACCTCGCGCTCGACGCGCGCGCCCTGTGCGTCGTAAATCGCATAGCCTTCGCGCCGCACGTCGGCGACGTCGCCCTCCTCGAGGTACGCGACGCGCCGCGTCACCGGCACCAGCGCCGACGCGTCGGACGCGAGGAAGTGATCGTCGGCGCCGATGCCCACGACCAGCGGACTGCCGGCGCGGGCACCGACGACGCGGCCGGGCTCGCGCGTGCTGATCGCCGCGATCGCGTATGCGCCGTCAAACTCGCGCACCGCCGCCTGCACGGCGCGTAGCAGGTCGCCGCCGCCGGGCGCGTGCCAATGCGCGTGCACCAGATGCGCGATGACCTCGGTGTCGGTCTGCGTGGCGAACACGTAGCCCTGCGCCTTCAGGCGCGTGCGCAGCTCCTCGTAGTTCTCGATGATGCCGTTGTGCACGACGGCGATCTCGCCGCCGGACGTGTGCGGATGGGCATTGCTTTCGGTCGGCGCGCCATGCGTCGCCCAGCGCGTGTGCGAGATGCCGGTGGTGCCTTCGAGCTGCCGCGCATCGGCTTGCGCCGCGAGGTCGGCGACGCGCGCGACGCTGACGAGGCGCTGCAGCACCGGCGCCGTGCCGGCACCGATCACCGCGAGGCCGGTCGAGTCATATCCGCGGTATTCGAGGCGGCGAATGCCGTCGATCAGGATGGGAACGACGTTGCGCGTCGAGGACGCGCCGACTATGCCGCACATGCGAATGAACCTTTCCTGGATGAGTGCCCGCATGCACGCGCCGTGCCATCGCTGCATGATTCCCGCTGGCGCATCACCGGCGCGCTCACGACGGCTTCGCCTTGCGTGGCCGCTGCCAGCCCGCGACGGATACTTGTCGCGCGCGGGCGAGGGTGAGCTCGCCGGCGGGAGCGGCTTGCGTGATCGTGCTGCCGCCGCCGATCGTGGCGCCGGCGCCAATGTCGATGGGCGCCACCAGCACGCAGTTCGAGCCGATGTGCACGCCGTCGCCGATCAGCGTGCGGTGCTTGTTGGCGCCGTCGTAATTGGCGGTGATGGAACCGGCGCCGAAGTTGACGTCGGCGCCGACGGTAGCATCGCCGATGTAGGCGAGATGGTTGGCCTTGCTGCGCGCGCCCATCGTGGCTGCCTTGACCTCGACGAAGTTGCCGATGTGCACGTCCTCGGCGAGCGCAGCGCCCGGGCGCAGCCGCGCGTAGGGTCCGACGCGCGCATGCGCGCCGACAACGGCCCCCTCGAGGTGCGAGAAGGCGTGGATGCGCGCGCCCGGTCCGACTCGAGTGTCGCGCAGCAGGCAATAGGGCCCGACCTCGGCGCCCTCGGCGAGCGTCACCTCGCCCTCGAACACGCAGCCGACGTCGATGAACGTGTCCGATGCCGCGGTGAGCGTGCCGCGGACGTCGATGCGCCCAGGATCGGCCAGCGTCGTGCCGCCGAGCATCAGCGCATTGGCGCGCCGCCGCTGGACGATGCGCTCGGCATCGGCGAGCTGGGCGCGGTCGTTGACGCCGCGCGCGACGTCGGCATCGTCGGCAAGCTCCGCGTGCACGGGCACGCCGTCGGCGAGCGCCATCGCCACGACGTCGGTCAGGTAGAACTCGCCTTGGGCATTGTGGGCGGTGAGCTTGGCCACCCACGCCGCCAGCAGCGCGCTCGGCGCCGCCAATGCCCCCGTGTAGATTTCGTGGATCGCACGCTCGGCGGCGCTGGCATCGCGCTCCTCGACGATCGTGCGCACGCTACCGTCGGCGGCGCGCAGTACGCGCCCGAGGCCGTGCGGATCGGCGACGCGCGCCGTCAGCAACGCCAGCCGGCCGTGCGCGGCGACGTCGGCCAGCGCCGCAAAGGTCGCCGCCGGTATCAGCGGACAGTCGCCGTTCGCCACCACCGTGACGCCGTCGTGCGGCAACACCGCCAGCGCGCAGCGCACCGCGTCACCGGTGCCGCGCGGCGGGTCCTGGCGCACGAACACGAGGTCGGGCGCCGCCAGCGCCTTCTCGACCGCGTCGCCGCCATGGCCGACCACCATTGCGATCGACAGCGGCCTGGCTTCACGCGCCGCTTCGATGACGTGGGCGACCAGCGGAATGCCGGCAAGCGAATGCAGCATCTTCGCTTGCGCGGAGCGCATGCGCTTGCCCTGGCCGGCCGCCAGGATCACGAACTGAAGAGGGGAATTCGGCACGCTCGCGTCGCGTCGTCAGGAACACCGCTCGTTGCGGCGCTGCAATGATAGCGGGAATCGATGACCGGTCGTTGCGCATCCGGCGCATTCGGCTGCCCGGCAGCGGAGCGTGCGCGCACTTCGCGTGGTGTACCCTCGGCCTTTTGCGTGGCTTGCGCGCGCATGTCGATCATCGCGGTGTTCAATCTCAAGGGCGGCGTGGGCAAGACCACGACGGCGCTCAATCTCCTCGCCGCGGTGGCGCAACGCGGCGTGCGCCCGCTCGGCATCGACCTCGACCCGCAGGCGCACCTGTCCCACATCCTCGGCGTCGAGCCGCGCTCGCCCGACGACACGATGTTCGCGTTCTTCATGCACCAGCGGCCGATCGACGACATCGCCACGATCACCACGAGCGGCGTGATGCTGTGCCCGGCGCACCTCGACCTCGCCAAGATCGACGCGCTGCTCGGCAAGGGCGTCAACATCATCACGCGGCTGCGCCTCGCGCTGCGCGACAAGGCATTGCCGCCGATGCCCGTGGTGATCGACTGCGGGCCGCTGCTCAACGCCCTGTCGCTCAATGCGGTGTTCGCCTGCGACCTGGTGCTGGTGCCGGTGTCGGCCGATTATCTGTCGCTGCAGGGGGCGAAGGAGGTGGAGCGCGCGCTGAATGCGCTGGAACCCGTGTTCAAGCGGCGGCTGCCGCGGCGCTACCTGCTCACCCGCTACGACCTGCGGCGCAAGATGAGCGCCGAGATCGACGCCACGATGCGCGCGACGTTCCGGCCCGAGGAGGTGTGCGAGACGCGCATCCGCGAGAATGCCAAGCTCGCCGAAAGCCCGTCGATCAAGCTCGATATCTTTCGTCATGCGCCGTCCAGCCGCGGCGCGCACGACTACCAGGCGCTGGCGACGGAGCTAGCCGCGCACGGCTTCGTGCGCTGAAGCCCCGGCGCTGCTGATGAGGCCGATGATGCTTTCGACGTCCAGCACGTCGACGCGGCGCGGCACGGCATTTTCACGGCGCTCGAGGATGTCGCAATGCTGGTACATCTGTCGCAGCCGTCGCTCGGCGTCCTCTGGCGTGATCGCCATGATCTGGATGCTTTCGACACGTTGGCCATGCCGCGTCTTGATCGTGAAGCCGTAGCGAGTCATCGGTTGCCCCCTGATTGCCGCACCGCAATTACCATCCCTTTTCGATCAGGGGCTTGGCCAGCGGTCTTCGTGGCGTAGGTAAACTCGTTGTGCAATTCCCGTTCCCGCCTTGCAAATCTTGCGCAGGACCCGCCGCCGTGACCCTCCATTCTGCGCCATCGGACCATGCCGAACGCGACAATCTGTGTGATGCAATAAGACATATGCTGAGAGTAAGCACTGACTCTCCGCTCTCGCTCGCGCCGCTGGCCGGCGGCGTTTCGTCGGACATTTACCGCGTGGACGCGGGCGGCAGGACGCTGTGCGTCAAGCGCGCCCTGCCCAAATTGAAGGTTGCCGGCGACTGGCAGGCACCCGTCGAGCGTAATCGCTCCGAAGTCGCATGGCTGCGCCAGGTCGGGGCCCTGTGTCCGGGCCATGCGCCGCGCATCCTTGGCGAGGATGCGGTTGCCGGCCTTTTCGCCATGGAATGGCTGCCGCCGGACACCTATCCGGTGTGGAAGGACCAGCTGCGCGACGGGCTCATCGTCGACGCCGAGGCCGCCGCCGTCGGCGACGTGCTCGGCCGCATCCACGCCGCGACTGCCGACGATGCGGCCACCGCCCGCCGTTTCGCGAATGACGCCATCTTCCACGCGATCCGCCTCGAGCCCTACCTCGTGGCCACCGGGCGCGCGCACGCCGACCTCGCCGGCGCGTTCGCCGCGCGCGTGGATACCACGCTCGCCCACAAGCGCGTGCTGGTGCACGGCGACTATTCGCCGAAGAACATCCTGATCGGCCCGGCCGGGCCGGTGATCCTCGACGCCGAATGCGCGTGGTTCGGCGACCCGGCGTTCGACGTCGCGTTCGTCGCCAACCACCTGCTGCTGAAGGGCCTCTGGCGCGTGCAATGGCGTGGCCGATATCTCTCGGCGCTGGCAGCGCTGGTCGACGCCTACCGCGCGCATGCGCACTGGGAGCGATGGTCGGCGCTCGAGGCGCGGATCGCCGCGCTGCTACCCGCGCTGCTGCTCGCGCGCGCCGACGGCAAGTCGCCCGCCGAGTACCTCACCGCCGACGACAAAGTGAAGGTACGCGCATTCGCGCGGCCGCGCATCGTCGATCCGCCCATGACGATCGTCGCGATCGCAGAAGCATGGGGCCGCGGATGAGCGCGATGAGCGCCGGTGCCCACACCGTCGTCCTCCCCGCGCATGCGCGGATCCAGGCCATGGCGCAACGTCAATTGCTCGGCGGTGCCCACATCGTCGTCATCCCCGCGCATGCGGCGACCCAGGCCATGGCGCAACGTCAGGGCTGGATTCCCGCTTGCGCGGGAATGACGGTCGCCGTCACGATCGCGATGCACGCCATCCGCGGGCGGCGCAGATGAGCGCGACGTCCATCCTGCGCGTGCATGGCCGGCGCGTCTTCGACTCGCGCGGACGGCCGACCGTGGAAGTGGACGTCGAGCTCGCCGGTGGCGCGCGCGGCCGCGCGATCGCGCCGGCGGGCGCGTCGCGCGGATCGCAGGAGGCCGTCGAGCTGCGCGACGGCGGCACGCGTTTCGGCGGCATGGACGTGCAGGTCGCGCGCGACCACGTCAACCGCGCCATCGCCGACGCACTCGCCGGGCTCGACGCCCGCGACCAGGTGGCAGTCGACACCGCGCTGGTGACGCTCGACGGCACGCCGCAGAAATCCCGGCTTGGCGGCAACGCCACCGTCGCGACCTCGCTGGCGGTGGCGCATGCAGCGGCGGATGCGGCGCGGCTGCCCCTGTGGCGGCATCTCGCCGGCGACGCGCTGGTGTCGCTGCCGTTGCCGCAGATCCAGGTGTTCGGCGGCGGCGCGCATGCGGGCCGCCGCATCGACGTGCAGGACCTGATGGTGATGCCGGTCGGTGCCTGGACGTACAGCGACGCGCTGGCGATCGTCGCCGACGTCTACCGCGCAGCCGGCGAGCTGATGCAGGAGGCCGGCACCCTCGCCGGTGTCGCCGACGAGGGCGGCTACTGGCCGCAATTCGCGCGCAACGAGGACGCGCTCGAAATGCTGGTGCGCGCGATCGAGCGCGCGCATTGCAAGCCGGGCGAGGATGTCGCGATCGCCCTCGACATCGCCGCCTCCGAGTTCGGCCGCGACGGCCGCTACACGCTGGCGTGCGATGGCGCGAGCCTCGATCGCGACGGGCTGGCGGAGCTGCTGCTGCGCTGGATCGACCGCTATCCGATCCTGTCGATCGAGGATCCGTTCGCGGAGGACGACGCTGCGGCGTGGATCGCGTTCACACGCGCCGCTCCGGCGCGGTTGCAGGTCGTCGGTGACGATCTGCTCGTGACCTCGGCGGCGCGCGTGGAGGCCGCGGCACGTGATCGCGCCTGCAACGCCGCCTTGATCAAGGTCAACCAGGCCGGCACGCTGAGCGAAGCGCACGCGGCGCTCGCCGCCGCCGGCCGCGCGGGCTTCGGCGCCATCGTGTCGGCGCGCTCCGGTGAAACCGAGGACGTGTCGATCGCGCACCTCGCCGTGGGCTGGAACGCCGGGCAGATCAAAGTGGGTGCCTTCGCGCGCGGCGAACGTACGGCGAAGTGGAACGAGCTGCTGCGCATCGAGGAGGCAGGGGGCGCCACGCTGCCGTTCGCCGGCCGTGGCGCGCTGCGTCACGGCTGAGGCGGCCCCAAGGTCCACACGAGCATCCTGCAGGACGCCACAGTACCGGCTGCGCGGTATTCGCCCCGCGGGGCGTGAAATCGTCACCGATTCGCGCGAGAATGCGGGCTCGAGCGCAGGGAAGCGGCGCCGCGTGCCACGCGCGATGATGCGCCGCCCCTCGTCGCGCTTGCGGACGCCCGTGCGCCAACCTCACGCAAGGAGGCAGCATGCACTGCGGTCAATGCGGCAAAGCGATCGACCCGGATTCCCGTTTCTGCACCAACTGCGGCGCCAAGGTGCCGGCCCCGGCGGCAAGCGTGCCGCCCCCCAACCTTCCCACGCCGCAACCAGGGAGCACGCCATCCGTCGCCGCGACGAGCGCCGGCGGCGCGCCGTTCGCAGGTGCTGCGGCGAACGCCGGTGCCTCGGCGAGCGCCGCCGCCGCGAGCATGGGCGCCGCCGCGACGCATGCCGCGCATGCCGCGAGCGAAGCGCTCGGCAAGGTCGACACCCAAGGCCTCGTCTCGCGCGCCAAGAACATCCTGCTCACGCCGCGCACCGAATGGCCGGTGATCAGCGGCGAGGCCAAGACCGCCGCCGACGTGTACATGGGGTACGTCGCGCCGCTGGTCGCGATCTCGGCGATCGCGGGCGCGCTTGGCATGATGCTCATCGGCCGCTCGATTCCCTTCATCGGCACGATCCGCATCGGCGTCGGCGCGGCGATCCTGCAGATCGTGCTGCAGGTCGTGCTGACGTTCGTCGGCCTGTTCGTGATGTCGCTGATCATCAACGCCCTGGCGCCGACGTTCGGCGGCCAGAAGGACTCGACGCGCGCGCTCAAGGTCGCCGCCTACAGCTTCACGCCGGCATGGGTGGCCGGCATCCTGACGATCGTGCCCGCGCTGGGCATCATCGCCGGCCTGCTCGGCCTCTACGGCTTCTACCTGCTGTATCTCGGACTGCCGGTGATGATGCGCTCGCCGCAGGAGAAGGCGATGGGGTACACGATCGTCACCGTGCTGTGCGCGATCGTCGTCGGCATCGTCGTCAGCCTCGTGATCGGGGCGCTGATGACCGCGATGGGCATGGGCATGTCCGGCGCCATGGGCAAGCTGGGCGCGTCCGGCGCCGATCGCGGCAATGCCGAAGTTGCGAGCGCGTTGTCGAGCATGATGGGCGGCAAGAGCGATGCCGACAAGCAGCGGGTGCAGGACGCGATGGCGGCGCTGACCAAGATGGGGCAGCAGGCCGAGCAGGCGGAGAAGGCGGCGAAGGTCACGGGCCAGGATCCCAAGGCCGCCGCCGCGAAGTCGGTCGACCTCAATACCGCGCTCGCGGCGGTGGGCACGATGGCGACCGGCGGCAAGGACGTGCAGCCGGTCGATTTCCACGCACTGAAGGACCTGCTGCCCGCGAGCATCGACGGCATGCAGCGCAGCGACGCGTCGGGCCAGAGCGGCGAGGCCGTCGGCATGAAGGGCAGCAGCGCCACCGCGCATTACGCCAACGGCGCGCAAGGCTCGCTGACGCTCGAAGTCGCCGATATCGGCTCGCTGGCGGGGCTTGCGGGCCTTGCCGCCAAGTTCAATCCGAACGCCGAGAAGGAAACCGACAACGGCTACGAGCGCACGCGCACGGTCAACGGCCAGATGATGCACCAGCGCTACGACCGGCAGTCGAAATCGGGCGAGTTCGGCGTGATGGTCGGCAATCGCTTCGCCGTCACCGCAAGCGGCAGCAACGTCAGCGAAGCGACGCTCACCGACGCCGTCAAGTCGGTCGACATCGGCAAGCTGCTGGCGCTGGCGAAGTAGACGGCGCACTCAGCCGAGCAGATGCTCGGCGAGCTGCGCGAAGCCTTCCCCGCCCGCGGCCGCGGTGACGTACGCCGGCGCGGTGGCAATGCGATCGAGGTGCTCGCGCACGTTGGCCACCCCCACCGAGCGCGGAAAGTAGGCGAACATCGGCGCGTCGTTCGGCGAATCGCCGGCGAACACGAAGCGCTCCTTGTCGGCGTCGAGATCGATCGCGAACGCCTCGAGCAGGAATACGCGGGTCATCGACAGCTTGTCGTAGTCGCCGAACCAGCCGTTGACGTGGATCGACGAGACCTTCGCCGTCAGGCCCTCGGCCTGCATCAGCGCGACGATGTGGTCGACGGCGGACGCCGGCAGCGCGGGCACGTCTTCGCAGAAATCGATCGCCAGGTCGGCGACGCGATAGTGCTGGTCGGACGCGAGCGCGCACCCGGGCACCTCGCGCAGGATGCGCTCGCCGATGCCCGCGAGCCGCGCGCGGTTGCGTGCGCTCGTCGCCGCGTCGACGGCGAAGCGGCGCACGAGCTTGCGGCGCGCGTCATCGTGCCGCATCCATAGCGCGCCGTTCTCGCCGACCACGCCGGCGACCGGCCACATGCGCGCGATGTGGTCGCACCAGCCGGCCGGGCGGCCGGTGATCGGAATCACCAGCAGGCCCGCGTCGTGCAGCCGCTGCATCGCGTGATACGCGTGTGCCGGCAGCCTGCCGCGCGTCGTCAGCGTATCGTCGATATCGGTGAGGATGCCGCGCACGCCGTCACGCGGCAGCGCCGCCAGCGGCTGCATCGTCATCGTCCGCCGCCGCGCCGGTGCATTCCGCGCATGGCCGCGTACACGCCGGCCGGCCTCGGCGTCACGGCTTGACCGCCGACGGCACCGCCGCGCGAGGCGCATGCCAGGCGCGGATCGCCGGCAATACGGCGTCGACTTCGGTGACCACCACCAGCATCGCGCGATGCTGCGGCTTCAGCACGCCATCGACGAGCGCGCGCTCGAGCTGCGCGAGGAAGCCGTCGAAAAAGCCCTCGAGGTTGACCATCACCACCGGCGTCGCCAGGATCCCGAGCTGGTTCCAGGTCAGCATCTCGCAGGTTTCGTCGAACGTGCCGTAGCCACCGGGCAGCACGACGAACGCATCGGCGCGCTCCGCCATCATCGCCTTGCGCTCGTGCATCGTCTGCACGACGTGGAGCTCCGTCACGTTGCGGTTGCCGACCTCGCGCGCCATCAGCGCCTCGGTGATGATGCCGATCACCCGGCCGCCGGCCTCCACCGTCGCGCGCGCCGCCTCGTACATGAGTCCGATGCCGCCGCCGCCGTAGATCAGCGTGATGCCGTGTGCCGCCAGCGTGCGGCCGAGCAATCGCGCCGCTTCGGCGTACGCCGGGCGGTTGCCGGTGTTGGCGCCGCAGAACACGCAAACGTGATCGAGCGCCGGTGTCTTCATGCCAGCGCGTACTGCGCGTGCAGATGGGCGCGCACCGCCGCGCGCTCGGCCGGCGTCATCGGCAGGCCGCACTTGGTACGCCGCCACAGCACGTCGTCGGCGCTCATCGCCCACTCCTCGCGCACGAACCATTCGACCTCGCGCGCCGTGAGGTCGTGGCCGAAGGCGTGGCCGAGATCCTCCTCCGTCGCGGCGTCGCCGAGCACCTCGAATGCGCGCGTGCCGTGGCGATTGCCCAGCGCGCGCAGCAGCGTGAACCCGAGATGCGGATAGCGTGCGCACAGCTCGGCGAACAGGTGCGAGCGATCACCGTCGAAATCACCTCCCGGCAGCGCCTCGCCGGCGGTCCAGTCGCCGCGCATCGCCGGGAAGAACGGCGCGAGCGATTTCATCGCCGCTTCCGCGAGCTTGCGATAGGTCGTCACCTTGCCGCCGAAGATCGACAGCAGCGGCGCACGCCCGGGTGCGTCGCCGGCGTCCACCTTGAGCACATAGTCGCGGGTCACCGCCGAGGGATCGGCGGCACCGTCGTCGTACAGCGGTCGCACGCCGCTGTAGGTCCACACGATGTCGCCGCGCGCGATCGGCACCGCGAAGTACGCATTGGCGATCGCCAGCAGGTAATCGACCTCGGCGTCGTCGATCGCGGGGTCGGCGAAGTCGTCGACCGGAACATCGGTGGTGCCGATCAGCGAATACTTCTGTTGATAGGGGATGACGAACACGATCCGCTTGTCGGCGTTCTGCAAAATATAGGCGTGCTCCTCGTCGTGGACGCGCGGCACCACGATGTGGCTGCCCTTGACGTGGCGCACGTCGGCCTTGACGTCACGGTCGTCGACGCGCCCGATCAGGTCGCGCACCCACGGTCCGGCGGCATTCACGATCGCCCGCGCGCGGATCTCCGAGCGCGTGCCGCCGTGCTCGATCTGCGCGCGCCACAGCGGGCCGTCGCGCCGCGCGCTCACCAGCGTGGTGCGCGGGCGGATCGTCGCACCGCGGTTGCGCGCGGCGATCGCGTTGGCGACGACGAGGCGCGCATCGTCGACGCGCGCGTCGGCATAGACGAAGCCGCGCTTGAGGCGTGGCGCGAGGCCGGCACCCCAGCGGCTGCCGTGCAGCCGCACCGCGAACGAATGCGGCAGCGAGTTGCGCCCGCCCAGGCGATCGTAGAGGAAGAGCCCGGCGCGGATCATCCATGCCGGGCGCAGGTGCGGCTCGTGCGGCAGCACGAATGCCAGCGGCTCGATCAGGTGCGGCGCGAGCTTCAGCAGCACCTCGCGCTCGGCGAGCGCCTCGGCGACCAGGCGGAACTCGTAGTGCTCGAGATAGCGCAGCCCGCCGTGGATGAGCTTGGTGCTCTGCGACGACGTGTGCGCGGCGAGGTCGTCGCGCTCGATCAGCGTCACCGTGAGTCCGCGACCGGCGGCATCGCGCGCGATGCCCGCGCCGTTGATGCCGCCGCCGACGATCAGCAGATCCGAGGTTGAATCAGTCATGGGCGGGAAGCGGCAATTTTACCGGATGGGGTACCATCGGCGCGTCTCCCGGTTACCGTGGACGCGATGCACGACCCACCGCCAAGCCGCGACTATGCGCGCGTGCTCCTGATCGTCGTGCTGATGGGCGGGCTGCTGGCCTGCAGCCTGTGGATCTTCAAGCCATTTCTCGGGGCGTTCATCTGGGCGACGATGATCGTCGTCGCGACGTGGCCGCTCAAGGTGGAGATCGAGCGCAACGTCCGCGGCCGCCGCTGGATCGCGGTGACGCTGATGACGCTGGCGATCCTGCTGCTGATCATCGTGCCGCTGGTGGTCGCCGTGCAGCAGTTCGTCGAGCACTTCGACGACATGCGCGCCGGCGTCACGTGGCTCGCCTCGCTGCCGCCGCCGCCGGAATGGGTGGCGCGCCTGCCGGTGGTCGGCACATCGATCGCCGCCAAGTGGAACGAATTCGCCGGCGCCGACCCGCTGTCGGCGCTGCGCCCGCTGTTGCCCTATGCCGGCAACATCGCGACCTGGATCGCCGCGCGCGCCGGCTCGATCGGCGCCGTTTTCATCGATCTGCTGCTGATCGTCGTGTTCAGCGCGATCCTCTACAGCTCCGGCGAGTCGGTGGCGACGAGCGCGCTGCGCCTGGCGCGGCGCGTGGCGGGCGAGCGCGGCGTGCGCTCGGTCGAACTCGCGGGCCTCGCCGTGCGCGCCGTCGCGTTGGGTGTCGTGGTCACCGCCATGGCGCAGTCGGTGCTGGCCGGCATCGGCCTCGCGGTGGCCGGCGTGCCCAACGCGCTCTTGCTCACCGCCGTGATGTTCGTGCTCTGCGTCGCGCAGATCGGCGCAGTGCCGGTGCTCGCGCCCGCCGCGATATGGCTGTTCTGGCGCGACGCAACCGCGTGGGGCGTGTTCATCATCGTCTGGAGTGTCGTCGTCAGCGCGATCGACAACTTCCTGCGCCCGGTGCTGATTCGCCGTGGCGTCGACCTGCCGCTGCTGCTGGTGATGATCGGCGTGATCGGCGGCCTGCTCGCGTTCGGCGCGATCGGGCTGTTCGTCGGGCCGGTGGTGCTGGCCGTGACGTTCACGCTGGTCAAGGCGTGGGTCGACGAGGGCGATGCCCTCGCGCCGACGCCGCAGACGGCGGCGACACCGAAGGCACCTGCAGCGCACCCGAAACGCCGCCGCTGACTCAAGCCGACGCGCGCAGCAAAGCTGCCTCCAACACCGTCCTTCAGCCGGGCCGCGTCATCGCTTCCGCATTCACCCAGCGGTCGAAGTCCTCCGACGACACGAGCCCGAGTGCGAGCGCGGCTTCCTTGAGACCCGTGTGCTCGCGGTAGGCCTTGAGCGCGATCTTCGCCGAATTTTCGTAGCCGATGTGCGGGTTGAGCGCGGTGACGAGCATCAGCGATTGCGCGACATGCTCGCCGATGCGCGCGCGGTCGGGCTCGATTCCGCGCGCGCAGCGCACGTCGAAGGAGTCGATCGCGTCAGCCAGAAGGTTGGCCGATTCGAGCAGGTTGTGCAGCATCACGGGCTTGTAGACGTTGAGCTGGAAATGGCCCTGGGTGCCGGCGAACGCCACCGCGGCGTCGTTGCCGAACACCTGCACCGCCACCTGCGTCAGCGCCTCGCATTGCGTCGGGTTGATCTTGCCGGGCATGATCGACGAGCCCGGCTCGTTGTCGGGAATCGTGATCTCGCCGAAGCCGGCGCGCGGGCCGCTCGCGTAGAGCCGCACGTCGTTGGCGATCTTCATCAGCGCGCCGCCGAGCGTGCGCAGCGCGGCACTGGCCGTGACGATCGCGTCGTGCGCCGACATCAGCGCGAACTTGTTCGGCGCGGAGGTGAACGGCTTGTCGGTGACGCGCGCGATCTCCGCCGCCACGCGCTCGCCGAATTGCGGATGCGCGTTGAGGCCGGTGCCGACCGCAGTGCCGCCGAGCGCCAGCGGATACAGCGCCGCCGTCGCCGCGTGGATCGTCGCCCGCGCGTCCTCGAGCTGGCCCGCCCAGCCGCCAATCACCTGGCCGAGCATGACGGGCGTCGCGTCCTGCAGGTGCGTGCGGCCGAGCATGACGATCCCAGCGAACGCGCCTGCCTTCGCGGCGAGCGTCGCGTGCAGCCGGTCGAGCGCCGGCAGCACGCGCGATTCGATCGCGTCGACGCCGGCGACGTGCATCACCGCCGGAAAGACGTCGTTCGACGATTGCCCGCGATTGACGTCGTCATTGGGATTGACGGGCTTCTTGGAGCCGACGACGCCGCCCGCGATCTGGATCGCGCGATTGGCGATGACCTCGTTGGCGTTCATGTTCGACTGCGTGCCCGAGCCCGTCTGGAACACGACCAGCGGGAACTCGGCGTCGAGCGTGCCGTCGATCACGTCCTGCGCCGCGCGCTCGATGAGCGCCGCCTTGTCGGCTGCCAGCTCGCCCAGCGCCGCGTTGACGCGGGCGGACGCCTGCTTGATCACGCCGAATGCGCGGATCACTTCGCGACCGAAGCGGAAGCGCGGCTGGCCGATCGGGAAATTGTCGACCGAGCGCTGCGTCTGCGCGCCCCACAGGTGGTCGGCGGGCACGCGCACTTCGCCGAGGGCGTCCTTTTCGATGCGTATGTTGCTCATGCGTCGATGATACCGCGAGTGTGGCGCGCGATCATCAGCTCTTCGTCGGTGGGGATTGCATACACCGGCTTGCCGTGCAGCGGACTGATCCGCAGCGCATTCTGTGCATTGGCCGCCTCGTCGAGCGCGAATCCGAGCCACGCCTGCGCGAGCACGATACGCTCGCGCACCGGTGCCGCGTGCTCGCCGATGCCGGCGGTGAACACCAGCGCATCGATGCCGCCCATGGCCGCCGCCAGCGAGCCGATCTCGCGCGCCGCGCGGTAGCAGAAGAGGTCGATCGCGAACGCCGCGTGCGGATCGTCGCTGGCGAGGAGCTCGCGCATGTCGCTCGACACGCCGGACACGCCGAGCAGCCCGGAGCGCTTGTACAGCAGGTCATCCAGCGCGCGCTCATCCATCGCGCGCTCGCGCATCAGGTAGAGCAGCACGCCGGGATCGATCGCGCCGGTACGCGTGCCCATGACGAGGCCGTCCAGCGCCGTCAGTCCCATCGTCGTCGCCACGCTGCGGCCGCCGACCATCGCGCACATCGACGCGCCGTTGCCGAGGTGGGCGACGACGACGCGTCCCGCGGCCGCCGCGCCGTCGATCGCGCGCAGGCGCTCGGCGATGAACTCGTACGACAGCCCGTGGAAGCCGTAGCGGCGGATGCCGGCATCGGTCATGTCGCGCGGCAACGCGAAGGCCTGGGCGATCGCCGGCGCCGTGGCGTGGAACGCCGTGTCGAAGCACGCCACCTGCGGCAGCGCCGGTGCGCGCCGCGCGAGGATGCGGATCGGTGCGAGGTTGTGCGGCTGGTGCAGCGGCGCGAGCGGCGACAGGCGCGCGAGGTCGTCGAGGATCGCCGGCGTGATACGCACCGGCGTGGTGTAGCGCTCGCCCCCGTGTACCACGCGGTGACCCACCGCAGCGAGGGCGGCGGCGTCCGACGCGGCACCGAGGTATTCGAGCAGGAACTCGATCGCGCCGTCGTGCGCGGCCAGCGCGCCGGGCGCGAAGTCGCGCGAGGCGAGCGTCGCGCCGGCGCCATCCCTGGCCACGAAGCGCGCCGCCCCGGGCAGGTTGTCGACGAGGCCGGACTGCGCGAGCGTCATCGCGTCCCCGGCGCGGTCGAATAACGAGAACTTGAGGCTCGACGAGCCTGCGTTGATGACGAGGATCGCGTCGGTCATGGCGGGGGATTGCGCAGGCGCATGCGGATCAAGGCGTCACGGTACCGGATCGCCGCCGGCGCGCAAATGTCGGCCGCCCGGCGTCAGCGCCGCATCGCGTGCGCGCAGAGCTTCATCACGGCGATGGATGCGAGCCGCGAGCGCACGCTGTCGGCGCGCGACGTCAGCACGATCGGCACGCGGGCACCGATGACGATGCCGGCGCTGGCCGCTCCCGCGAGGTACTGGAGCTGCTTCGCCACCATGTTGCCGGAATCGAGGTCGGGCGTGAGCAGGATGTCGGCGCATCCCGCGACCGGCGACACGATGCCCTTGGTGGCGGCCGCCTCGGAACTCACCGCGTTGTCGAACGCCAGCGGGCCGTCGAGCACGCCGCCGGCGATCTGCCCGCGATCGGCCATCTTGCACAGCGCCGCCGCATCGAGCGTCGCCTGCATCTTCGGGTTGACGACCTCGACCGCGGCCAGGATCGCGAGCTTCGGCGAGGCGATGCCGAGGATGCGCGCGAGGTCGATCGCATTGCGCGCGATGTCGGCCTTGGTGTCGAGATCGGGCGCGATGTTGATGGCCGCATCGGTGACGAGGAGGAGGCGCGGGTACGTCGGCACGTCGAGCACGAACACGTGCGACATCCGCCGCGCGGTGCGCAAGTTGGCTTCGCGCGCGACGACGGCTTCCATCAGCTCGTCGGTGTGCAGGCTGCCCTTCATCAGCGACTCGACCTTGCCGTCGCGCGCCATCGCCGCGGCCATCGCGGCGGCGGCGTGGCTGTGCTCGGTGGCGACGATCGCGACGCCGGCGAGATCGGCGCCGCATGCCGCCGCGGCGGCGCGGATCTTCGCCTCCGGGCCGACCAGCGTCGGCACGATCATGCCGCGGGCCGCAGCTTCCAGCGCGCCTTCGAGCGAATCGCGATCGCACGGGTGGACCACCGCGCAGGTGATCGCGGGCAGCGCCGCGCTTTGCGCGAAGAGCTGCGCGAAGCGGTCGCGGTGGCGGAAGATGAACTCGGGGTCGGCGATGTCCTCGAACGCCAGCTCGCGCGACGGCGCGGTGACGACCAGCGTGCCTTCGACGAGCATCTCGTCGCGCTGGTTGTGACAGGCGCAGGCGAGGCGGATCGTGCGTGTCGCCGCATCCTTGGCCTCGACCCGCACGCTGGCATCGAGGACGTCGCCGGCTTCGATCGCGGACGACGCGCGCACGCGCGTTTCGACGATCGCGCTGCCCGGCCCCGGGAGCTTGCGCAGCACGAGGCTCGACACCAGTGCGATGGCGGCCGCACCCGGCGCGCGCTCCCCCAGCTCGGCGGACGCGCCCACCAGTTGCTCGGGCTCCACTTCGCCGGCGACGAAGGCCAGCGCCTCGACGTCGGCGGCGCTCATCGTGCGCGTGGTCGACGTGCTGTCACCGACCGCGATTTCGTCGAACGTCCGATTGCGCGCGGCGCCCATCGGCGGCGGGAAGACGTGTCAGGCCGCGGCGCGGGTGCGCTGCATGCGCCGCGCGCGCGGCCGCGCGCTGCCCGCCACGTGCCGTGCGCGCGACTTGGCGTCCGCCGCGGCGGCACCCGCGAGCGGCAGCATGGCGCGGATTTCGCCGACCAGCGTGCGCTGGCGTTCGTCGAGGTGGCTGGCCGTCGCCACCGCATCCAGCAGCCGATGCGCGCGGCGGCGCTCGGCGCGGGTGCGCAGCACTTTCGGCAGCGAGCGCTTGGCGCGCAGCGGCTCGAATTCGACGACGATCGTCTCCTCCTGCAGCAGGCGGCGCTGCTCGTCCTCGGTGAGGTGCGCGATGCCGCTCTCCGGCGCCAGGATGTCGCGCGTGCGCTGCATCTGCGACAGCCGGTGCATGCCTTGGCCGGCCTTGGAGATCAGCATCGCGATGCGCACCAGGCCCTCCACCGGGCTGCCGTGCTCGATCGTGTCGAGCACCTCGCGCACCGCCGGCAATCCGCGCGGGTCGAACTTCTGCTTGCGCTTGAAGTCGGCGCGCTCGTCGGCCATCTCCAGCGAGAAGAGGTTGCCATACACCTCGTAGAACGCGGCCTCGAAGCTCGCGTCGCGCAGGTCGCGATAAAGATCGAGGCCTGCGGTGATCGCCGCCGAATGCAGCGATTCGTAGCGCAGGCCGGCGTTGTCGGCGGCGCGCGGCTTGCGGTTGGCCGTCGCTGCCGCCGCCAGCGACGGCAGCGCCCACAACCACGGATTGCGATCGGAGAACGCCCATTGCTGCACGCGCAACGGATGCAGATCGCGCATGGCGTTGGCGAACCAGTCAGGCGTCGCCGCGCGCACGAGCGGGCGCGCGAGCAGCGAATACGCGCGCTCGAGGAGCTCGGAGAGCGCGGCCACCGCTTCGAACGGCTTCTCGTCGACCTTCTCGTAGCCGCGCGACGTGCGCAGGTCCTCGAGCGAGCGCTCCCTCAGCGTGACGTCGTAGCTGACGGTGCCGTCGCGGGCGACGGTTTCCTCGATGTGCATGCCGTACAGGCCAGGCGGCAACGTCTGGATGTAGTTCAGCACCTCGACGATCTGCGTGTGCTCCTTCTTCGCCACTTGCCCCGACACGAAGATGCCGAGGTGGCCGATCTCCTCGTGCAGCAGGCCGACGATCGTCTGGCCATGCGCCTTGATTTCCTCGGTCGACTCGTAGATGTCGGCGATCCAGTTGAATGCCTGCTGCGGCGGTGTGATGTTGTCGCCCATCGACGCGAACACGATGATCGGCTGCTTGATCGACTTCAAGTCGAAATAACGCCCGGGACCGAGGCGCGCCTCGCCCGCGGTCAGCTTGTTGCCGACGAAGAGATTGTTGACGATCCAGCGGATCTCCTCCTCGTTCATCAGGTAGAACCCGCCCCACCAGCGCTCGAACTCGAGGAAGCGCGCAGGCTCGGTGTCGATGTTGGCGAAGAGGTGGTACCACTTCTCCCACCAGGTGTTGGCGGGATTGAGCCGCTCGAAGTTGTCGACCAGCGAAGCGCCGTCGAACTTGCCGCCGCCGAGATCGCTCGCGAGCAGCGCCGGCCAGGCGCCGCCCAGCAGCCCGGGAACGTAGCGCATCGGGCTGCCGCCGTCGCCGCCCGCCCAATACGACATCGGCGCGGCATTGATGACGAGGGGTCCCGCGATGTCCGGACGCGCGGCAGCGAGCATCATCACCGCCCAACCGCCCTGGCAGTTGCCCACGACGACCGGCTTCTGCGCATTGGGATGGCGCTCGCTGACGATGCGGATGAACTCGGCTTCGGCATCGGTAACGTCGGCGAGCGTCTGGCCGGGCTCGGGCTCCGGGAAGAAGATGACGAAGTACACCGGATGGCCCGCGCGCAATGTCACGCCCACCTCGGAATCGTCCTTGAAGCCGCCGATGCCGGGACCATGGCCCGCGCGCGGATCGACGATCACGAACGGCCGCTTGTCGTTGTCGACGACCACGCCCTTCGGCGGGATGATCCGCACCAGCGCGTAGTTCGCCGGGCGCTCGTAGCCGCGCGCGTCGGCGATCATCTCGTACGCGTAGTGCAGCACCGGCGGCTTGCCGGCCGCCTCGTGCGCCAGCCACTGGTTGCCACGCTGGCGCAACGTGTCGAGGAACAGCAGGCCACGCTGCGCGAAGTCGACCTGGTAGGCGAACGCGTCGCGCCAGAGGTCGGCCGGCGTCTTGCGGGCAGGCGCAGCTGCGGCAAACGCGGCATAGGCCGCCTTCATCCGCGATTCGTAGCGGGTGCGCGCCACGGCGAGGCGGCGCTGGAACACATCCGCCACGGTGCGCGAAATGCGCACCGAGCGATCCAGCGTGCGGTTGAGGTCAGTCATGCGCGGAAATCTCGATTGTGCAATGCACAATCATAACATCGCGGGTTGCCCGACGCGATTCGCGCGGGGGCATTTCTGTCCGTTGCGCGGACTATGCGCGATTGCGCATGCGGCGGATGGCGTCGAGCTGCGCGATCGCCACCGCAAGCTCGCCTTCGGCAGCGGCGACCTCTTCCTTCGAGTGCTTGTTGATCATCGCCTGCTCGGCCTCGCGCTTGGCTTCGAGCGCCTTCGCCTCGTCGAGGTCCTTGGCGCGGATCGCGGTGTCGGCGAGCACCGTGACCAGGTTCGGCTGCACCTCGAGGAAGCCGCCCTGCACGAACACCAGCTCCTCGCGCTCGATGTTCGGCAGCTTCATGCGCACGGCGCCTGGCTTGATCTCGGTCAGCAGCGGGGTGTGGCGCGGATAGATGCCGAGCTCGCCGGCGATGCCGGGCAGCACGACGAATTCCACCTCGCCGGAGAAGATCTGCTCTTCGGCGCTGACGACGTCGACGTGAATCGTGTTGGCCATTTTCGCTATGTCCTTACCGCAATCGCCCGTTGCATCGAACTGC
>DASYSP010000031.1:0-2604 GCA_036003195.1 Casimicrobiaceae bacterium | reverse complement strand
CGTGTACGCCGACGCACTCTACTTCAGCCTGACGGTGCTCACCAGCACCGGCTTCGGCGACATCGCGCCGCTCACGCGCCAGGCACGCGGCGTATGCATGGTCGAGCAGATTACCGGCGCGCTGTTCGTCGCCATCCTGATCGCGCGCCTCGCCGGCGTCTATCCGCCGCGCGAGCGCTACGTCGACGATATTCCGAAGCGCTGACTGGCCACGTCGCGGACCCGGCGCGGCGTGCGTGCGACGTGCGCGAATCGGTAACGGCCCGCGCGCGCCGGCACGACGTGCGCCCCTGCGACTTGACATACATAGTGGTGCTATGTATTGTACTGCAAGGTAGCGCCGCAGGCGGCGTCGACACACCCTCGATGGTGGAGCGATGGAAATCGGCAAGGATCTGATGGCGGCGTCGTCGACGCCGATCGTGCTCGCAATTCTCGCCGAGCAGGACAGCTACGGGTACGCGATCCTGCAGCGCGTGCGCACGCTGTCCGGCGGCCACATCGCGTGGACGGACGGCATGCTGTATCCGGTGCTGCACCGTCTCGAGAGACTCGGCCAGGTCAAGGCGCGCTGGGAGCTCGCCGACAGCGGACGCCGTCGCAAGTACTACCGCATCACCCCCGCGGGACGCGCGCACCTCGCCGAGGAGCGCCGGCAATGGCAGGCGGTCGATGCGACGCTGCGAGGCATCTGGCAGGCATTGCGTGCCGCCGCTGCGGATTTCGTGGCGCGGGAATCCCCGGCGCGGGCGGCCTGAGCCGTGAGCGCAAGCGGACAGGCGCTGCCGGTGGAAGCGCAGATCGACCAGTGGCGCGAATATCTGCGCCGCCGGCAGGCGTTGCATCACGCCGACGTCGCGGAGCTCGAGGATCACCTGCGCGAGCAGGTGGCGACGCTGGTCGCCGCGGGCCTCGCGCCCGATGAGGCGTTCCTGGTGGCGGTGAAGCGCATGGGCAATCTCGACGCCCTGTCGCGGGAATTCGCGCGCGAGCACTCGGACCGGCTGTGGAAGCAGCTGGTGATGATGCCGCTGGATTGCGCCGACGCGCCGCGCGCCGCGCGCATCGACGCGATCGTGGCATTCGGCCTCGCGGTCGCGGCGGCCATCGCCATCCAGTCGCCGAAACTGTTCGGGGTCCAGCTCGACGCGAACACCGGCTTCTACGCGCGCAACCTGTCGCTGTTCGTGCTGCCGCTGCTCACGCTCTACTTCGTGTGGAAGCGCGGCGTCGACGCGCGCACGGTGCGCCGGTTGGCGACGGCATTCGTCGCCGGCGGCATCATCGTCAACGCCTACCCGTTCGCCGCGGGCGGAAGCACCGCCAGGCTGGCGGCGCTGCATCTGCCGATCGCGCTTTGGCTGGTGGTGGGCGTCGCCTACGCCGGCGGTCGCTGGGGCGACGTGGCCGGCCGCATGGATTTCATCCGGTTCTCGGGCGAGCTGTTCATCTACTACGTGCTGATCGCCCTCGGCGGCGCGGTGCTGATGGGCTTCATGGCCATGATCTTCACGGCGATCGGCGTCGATCTCGAGCCTTTGTTCCAGTCGTGGCTGTTGCCGTGCGGCATCGTCGGCGCGGTCGTGGTCGCATCCTGGCTGGTGGAGGCCAAGCAGAGCGTGATCGAGAACATGGCGCCGGTGCTGACGCGCCTCTTCACCCCTTTTTTCGCCGTCGCATTGATCGTCTTCGTCGGCACCGTGCTGTGGACCGGCCGCGGCGTCGATATCGGGCGCGACGTGCTGATCGCCTTCGACCTTCTGCTGGTCGTCGTCGTGGGCCTGCTGCTCTACGGCGTTTCGGCGCGCAATCCGCGATCGCCCGCCGGCGCCTTCGATACCGTGCAGCTGGTGCTGGTGCTCGGCGCGCTGGCGGCGGATGCGATCGCGCTGTGGGCCGTCGCGGCGCGGATCCACGACTTCGGATTCACGCCGAATCGGGTGGCGGCGCTGGGCGAAAACATCGTCCTCCTGGTCAATCTGGCGGGATCTGCCGTGCTGTCGATCCGCTTCCTGCGCGGCCGCGGATCGTCGGCCGCCCTGGAGCGCTGGCAGACGGACTACCTGCCCGTCTATGCCGCGTGGGCGGCCGCCGTCGTGATCGTCTTCCCTCCGCTCTTCGCGTACGCCTGATTCGCCGGGCCGGCGCGGCGGCTTGCGGGATGTCGCACGCGGCGCCGGCTTGACATGTATATACGTCACAGGGTATATACGTGCCGTGGAAACAACATTCGACATCATCGCCGAGCCGAGCCGTCGCGCGATCCTCAGCCTGCTCGCCGCCTCGGAGCAATCCGTCGGCGACATCGGGCACAAGCTGCGACTGACGCAGCCGTCGGTGTCCAAGCACCTGCGCGTGCTGCGCGAAGCCGGATTCGTGGAGGCGCGCGTCGACGCGCAGCGGCGCCTCTACCGGCTGCGGCCCGAGCCGTTGATGGAAATCGACGCATGGCTTGCGCCCTTCCGCCGCTTCTGGTCGGCCCACGTCGATGCGCTCGAGCGCCACCTCGATCGCAAGCACCCCCCGCAACGCCGCAAAGGAAAGCAACGATGAGAGGACGCGAGCACTACAGGCCGGGCCCCGCCGCGGGCGCCGAGGTCCGCA
>DASYSP010000030.1:0-155934 GCA_036003195.1 Casimicrobiaceae bacterium | reverse complement strand
GTATTGGCGCACACGAAGTCGACGCCGGTGAGCCCGCGCGTGATCATGTGCTCCACCGCGTTGCCGCCGCAGCCGCCGACGCCGATGACTTTGATGACTGCGCCGTCCGGCGTGGTCTGGTCGATGATTTCGAACATGTCGCTACCCTTCCTTTCGTCCTGTCGGATGATGAATGCCGTGACCGGCGCTCGCGCTGGCCGCCTTCGATTGCCAAGATTCCCTGTTTGCCGCTGCGTTGCCGCTGATTGCCGTGTTGGTGATTTCTTCGCTGTTGTGCATTGCGCCGATGCGTTCGTCGCGTGTCGCGGGATGGCCCGCCTTGCGCACGACGCCCCGCGTCGACAGTGTCCTTGCGTAGCCGCTACCGCTGAAAATCGTCCGGCCCCGCCGGCGATTTTCAGGAAGTCCGACCGCGCAAAAGTAGGTTTGCACTTTTGCGCGCCTCAAAAATTCGCCTTGAACCATTGCCGCATCCGCTCGGCGGCGCCGCCGATGCCCTTGGTCTGCTGGCGCGCTTCCTCGTCGCGCAGCCAGTGGTCGCGGCCTTCCAGCAGCAGGCCCACCGCGGTCGCGTAGCGCGGGCTCTTGACCACGTCGGCGAGGCCGCCGCCGTACGCCGGCAGGCCGACGCGGCACGGCAGGTGGAAGACTTCCTCGCCGAGCTCGACCATGCCGGCGAGCAGCGCCGTGCCTCCCGTCAGCACGATGCCCGACGACAGGAGCTCCTCGAATCCGGAGCGCCGCAATTCCGCCTGCACCAGCGTGTACAGCTCCTCGACGCGGGGCTCGATCACTTCGGCGAGCATCTGCCGCGACAGCTTGCGCGGACCGCGCTCGCCGACGCCGGGCACCTCGACGACGTCGTTGGGATTGGCGAGCTGGCGCAGCGCGCAGCCGTGGCGCACCTTCAGCTCCTCGGCTTCCTTGGTCGGCGTGCGCAGCGTCATCGCGATGTCGTTGGTGATCTGGTCGCCGGCGATCGGGATCACCGCGGTGTGCCGGATCGCGCCGCCGACGAACACGGCGATGTCGGTGGTGCCGCCGCCGATGTCCATCAGGCACACGCCGAGGTCCTGCTCGTCGTCGTTGAGCACGGCGCGCGCGGAGGCGAGCGGCTGCAGGATCACGTCCTTGACGGACAGGCCGCAGCGGCGCACGCACTTGACGATGTTCTCCACCGCCGACACCGCGCCGGTGACGATGTGCACCTTGACCTCGAGGCGCACGCCGCTCATGCCGAGCGGCTCGCGCACGTCCTCCTGGCCGTCGATGATGAATTCCTGCGGCAGGATGTGCAGGATCTGCTGGTCGTTGGGGATGGCGATCGCCTTGGCGGTCTCGATCACGCGGTCGATGTCCGCCTGCGTCACCTCCTTCTCCTTGATCGCCACCATGCCGCTCGAGTTGAGGCTGCGGATGTGGCTGCCGGCGACGCCGGTGTAGACCTCGGCGATCCTGCAGTCGGCCATCAGCTCGGCCTCCTCCAGCACGCGCTGGATCGACGCCATCGTCGCCTCGATGTTGACCACGACGCCGCGCTTGAGCCCGCGCGACGGCTGCGTGCCGAGACCGACGATGTCGAACCCGCCGTCGGGGTTCACCTCGGCGACCACGGCGACGATCTTCGATGTGCCGATGTCCAGCCCGACTATCAGATTCTTGGTTTCCCTGACCATGCTCTCGTCTCGTTGTGGGGATCGGCGCGCGTCACGCCGCCTTCTTGACCGGCTTGTCGCGCAATCCCGGCACGCGCGCCGCGAATCCCGCGCGATAGCGCAAATCGACGTAATCGACGCTGCGGCCCGCGCGCTCGAGCGCGCCGAGCGTGCGCGGATAGACGCTCGCCATGCGCGCAAGCCGCTCGCTGACGTCGGTGCGACCGAGCTCGATCGCGACCACGCCGCCGCCATGCGCCGCCTTCAGCGACCAGCTGCCCCGCGGGGTCAGCGTCAGCGCCGTGAGCGCGAGCCCGAGCGGCGCGAGCACGTCGCGGAACTCGCGGTAGCGCGTCACCACGTCGGGCGCCTGGCCGTCGGGGCCGGTGAGCTGCGGCAGGTCGCCGTCGTAGCCGGCGGCGAACACGGCACCGTCGGGATCCACCAGCGCGACGTCGTTCCAGCGCGCGAGCGGCGCGTACTCGTCGATCGTCACCTCGAGGCGCGACGGCCATTGCCGGCGCAGCGCCACGCCGCGCACCCACGGCACCTCGCGCAACGACGCGCGCGCGGCCCCGAAGTCGAGCGTGAAGAACGTGCCATGCAGCTCGCTGCGCAGCACGGCCTCGACGTAGGCGGCGTTGGCGCGCGCGAGCGGCGCGGTGACGACGACGTCACGGAACGCGAACAGCGGCTGGCGCACCGTCCAAACCAGGCCACCGGCGGCCAGCGCGATCGCCGCCAGCGCGGCGAGCGTGATGGCCGCGGCGTTGAGCGCCTTGACGTCATCCCACATGGGCGCCCCGCAGGATCTCGACGCACAGGTCGGGGAATGCCGTGCCGGCGGCGCGCGCCGCCATGGGCACGAGGCTGTGGCCGGTCATTCCCGGTGACGTGTTGACCTCGAGGAACGACCACGTGCCGTCCTCGCGCAGGATGAGATCCAGCCGCCCCCAGCCCTCGCAGCCGATCACGTCGAACGCGGCGAGCGACTGCGCGCGAATGGCGTGCTCGACGGCATCCGGCAGTCCTGCCGGGCAGTCGTAGCGCGTGTCGTTGGAGAAGTACTTGTGCTCGTAGTCGTAGTTGCCCTGCGGCGCGACGATGCGGATCAGCGGCAGCGCGCGACGGCCGACGATCGACGCCGTGAGCTCCTGGCCCTGCACGAACTCCTCGACCAGCACCAGGTCGTCGTGCTCGCGTGCCGCCGCATACGCGACCGCCATCTCGTCGTGATCGACCGACGTCACGCGCGTGATGCCGATCGTCGACCCTTCGCGCGCCGGCTTGACGATCAGCGGCAGGCCGAGCTCGGCGACGATGCGCATCCAGTCGCTGCGCTCGTCGACGACGCGGTAGCGCGGCGTCGGGATGCCGCTCGCAAGCCACACCAGCTTGGTGCGCCACTTGTCCATGGCCAGCGCCGAGGCCATGACGCCGCTGCCGGTGTACGGGATGCCGAGCGACTCGAGCGCACCCTGCACGGTGCCGTCCTCGCCGTAGCGTCCGTGCAGCGCGATGAACGCGCGCGCGAAGCCCTCGCGCTTGAGCTCCCACACGTCGCGATGCATCGGGTCGAACGCATGCGCGTCGACGCCGCGCTCGCGCAGCGCGCCGACCACGCCGTTGCCGGACATCAGCGACACTTCGCGCTCGGACGAGCTGCCGCCCATCAGCACCGCCACCTTGCCGAATTCGGCGCCGGTCATGTGACCCCCCCCGCAGCGAGCTGCGCTCGCCTCCCCCCACAGGGGGGCCCGCGCCTCGGGGCGGCCCTTCGGCGCTTCATTTCGGCTCCCCCCGCAGCGAGCTGCGCTCGCCTTCGGCACGGCCGGACTCGCCGATCACGCGCACCTCGGGCTCGAGGACGATGCCGGTGCGGGCGTGGACCACGTCGCGCACGTGCGCGATCAGCGCCTCGACGTCGGCGGCGCGTGCGCGCCGCGTCGGATTGACGATGAAGTTGGCATGCTTGGGCGACACCATCGCATCGCCCATCGCGTAGCCCTTGAGTCCGCACGCCTCGATCAGGCGTGCCGCGTGGTCACCCGGCGGATTGCGGAACACGCTGCCGGCGTTGGGCTGCGACAGCGGCTGGGTGGCGATGCGCCTGGCGAGCAGCGCCTTGATGCGCGCGCGCGCCTCACGCGCGTCGCCGAACGCGAAGCGGAACCAGGCGGCGGTAAAAATGCCGTCCGCGGCGGTGCCGTCGGCGCGCTGCACGCTGCGGTAGCCGATCCGGTAGTCGGCGGGCGTACGCATGGCGAACGCGCCGTCGCGTCCCAGTACTTCGGCCTTCACCACGTGCGGCCAGGTTTCGTCGCCGTAGCAGCCGGCGTTCATCGCCAGCGCGCCGCCGACGGTGCCGGGAATGCCGGCGAGGAATTCGCCGTCGCAGCCATGCGTCGCGGCGAACCGCGCGAGCTTGGGCGACGCCACGCCGGCCTCGGCGTACACCATGCCGTCGGCGATTGCCAGCGCGCCACCGGGGTTGTGCATGACGATCACGGCGCCGCGCACCCCGCCGTCACGCACCAGCACGTTGCTGCCGAGCCCGAGCACCGTCAGCGCCATCGCCGTCGGCAGCTGGCGCAGGAACAGCGCGAGATCGTCGCGGTCGGCCGGCACGTACAGGAGATCGGCGTTGCCGCCGGCGTGCCACGTCGTGTGGCGCGCAAGCGGCGCGTCGTGGCTGAGCGTGCCGCGCAGCCGTTCGAAGTGGAGGACGTCGGCCATGTTCATCATCCGGCCTTCGCCAGGGCCGCCGGCACCTGGCCGATCGAGCCGGCGCCCATCGTCAGCACGACGTCGCCGTCGCGCACCACGCTGCGCACCGCGTCTGCCATCGCATCGACGTCGTCGACGAACACCGGCTCGACCTTGCCGGCGACGCGCACCGCACGCGCCAGCGCACGGCCGTCGGCGGCGACGATCGGCGCCTCGCCGGCGGCATAGACGTCGGTGAGGACGAGCGCATCGGCGCCCGACAGCACGCCGACGAAGTCCTCGAAGAGGTCGCGGGTGCGCGTGTAGCGATGCGGCTGGAAGGCGAGCACGATGCGCCGCCCGGGAAAGCTCGCGCGCGCCGCGGACAGCACCGCCGCGATCTCCGCCGGATGGTGGCCGTAGTCGTCGATCAGCGTGAACCGGGCTCCGCCATGGGCGAGGCCGTCGAAGCGCTGGAAGCGCCGGCCGACTCCCTTGAACTCACGCAGCGCGGCGGCGATCGCCGCGTCGGCGACTCCCACTTCGCGGCCGACCGCGATCGCCGCCAGCGCATTCTCGACGTTGTGCACGCCGGCGAGCGCCAGTTCCACGGCGAGGTCGGGCGCGCCGGCGCTGCGCGCCACGAACCGCATGCGACCGCCGACGTTGACGACGTCGACCGCGCGCAGCGCGGCGTCCTCGGCAAGACCATAGGTGACCACCTGCTTGGCGAGCTGCGGCACGATCGCGCGCACGTTGGCGTCGTCGATGCACAGCACCGCCACGCCGTAGAACGGCATCCGCTGCACGAAGTCGACGAACGCGCGCTCGAGGCGCGCGTAGTCGTGGCCGTAGGTCTCCATGTGGTCCTGGTCGATGTTGGTGACCACCGCCACCACCGGCGTCAGGTACAGGAACGAAGCGTCCGACTCGTCGGCCTCGGCGACCAGGAATTCGCCGCTGCCGAGGCGCGCGTGCGCGTCGGCAGCGAGCAGGCGGCCGCCGATGACGAACGTCGGGTCGAGGCCGCCCTCGGCGAGCACCGACGCCACGAGGCTCGTCGTGGTCGTCTTGCCGTGCGTGCCCGCGACCGCGATCCCCTGCTTCATCCGCATCAGCTCGGCCAGCATCAGCGCGCGCGGCACCACCGGCACGCCGCGCTCGCGCGCGGCCACGATTTCGGCGTTGTCGGCGGCGACCGCGGTGGACACCACGACGGCGTCGGCGTCGGCGACGTTGGCCGCCGCGTGACCGATGGCGACCCTGACGCCAAGGCCCGCGAGGCGGCGGGTCGCGGCGCTCGCGGCGACGTCCGAGCCGGACACCCGGTAGCCCTGCGTCACCAGCACTTCCGCGATGCCGCTCATGCCGGCGCCGCCGATGCCCACGAAGTGCACGCGCTTGACCTTGTGCTTCATCGCGCACCCGCCGCGAGGCAGAGTCCGGCGATGCGCGCGGCGGCGTCGTTGCGTCCGACGCCACGCGCCCGGATCGCCAGCCCAAGCGCCGCTTCGCGCGTCATGCCGGCGATCGTCGCCGCGAGCGTCGCCGCATCGAGCCGATCCTGGGCGACGCATGTCGCGGCGCCGGCGTCGACGAGATAACGCGCGTTGGCGGTCTGCTCGTCGGCGATCGCGCCGGGCAGTGGCACGATCAGCGCGCCCAACCCCGCCGCCGCCAGCTCGGCCACCGTCAGCGCGCCGCCGCGGCAGATGACGAAGTCGGCCCACGCATAGCGCGCCGCCATGTCGTCGATGAACGCCACGCATTGCGCGGCGACGCCGTGATGCGCGTACGCCGCGACGAGCGCTTCCTGGTGACGCGCGCCCGACTGGTGCACGACCTGGGGCCGTGCCGGGGCGTCGATGCGCGCGAGCGCCGCCGGCACCAGCGTGTTCAGCGCCTGCGCGCCGAGGCTGCCGCCGACGACGAGAAGGCGCAGCGGTCCTTCGCGGCCGGCGAAGCGCGCGGCGGGCGGCGGCAGCGACGTGATGTCGTCGCGCAGCGGATTGCCGGTGAACTCGACGATGCGCCGATGCTGGCCGCGAAATGCATCGGGGAAGCCGACGCAGATGCGATCGGCGCCGTACGCGAGGATGCGGTTGGCAAGCCCGGCGATCGCGTTCGCCTCGTGCAGCAGCAGCGGCCGACGCGTCGCCGCGGTCATCAGCGCCCCCGGGAATGACGCGAAGCCGCCGAAGCCGATGACGACATCGGGCTGGCGCCGCTTCAGTACGCGCCGGCTCGCGACACAGGCGGCGGCGAGCGCGAGCGGGCCGAGGAGGAGCGTGCGCAGGCCCTTGCCGCGCACGCCGCGAAAGTCGAGACCTTCGAATTCGACGCCGTGCTGCGGCACCAGCCGCGCCTCGATGCCGTCGCGCGTGCCGAGCCAGAACACGCCCGCGCCGAGCGCGCGCAACGTGTGCGCGACCGCGAGGCCCGGAAACACATGGCCGCCGCTGCCCCCGGTGGTGATCATCACCGTGGCGGTCAAGGTGATCCCCCCGCAGCGAGCTGCGCTCGCCTCCCCCCGGGGGGGCACGCGCCTTGGGACGGCCCTGCGGCGCTTGGGTGTGATCCCCCCGCAGCGAGCGCTCGCCTCAGCCGGCGGCACCGCGCGCTCATACCGTGAACCCCCGCAGCAGGCGGCGGTTCTCGTAGTCGATGCGCAGCAGCAGCGCGACCGCGATGCAGTTGGCGATGATGCCGCTGCCGCCGAATGACAGCAGCGGCAGCGTCAGGCCCTTGGTCGGCAACAGCCCGACGTTGACGCCGATGTTGATGAATGCCTGCACCCCGATCCAGATGCCGACGCCTTGCGCGGTGAGCGCGGCGAAAGGCCGCGTCAGGCGCGCCGCCTGGCGGCCGATCGCATAGGCCCGGTACAGCAGCCACACGAACAGCATGATCACCACCAGCACGCCGGCGAATCCCAATTCCTCGGCGATGACCGCGAGCAGGAAATCGGTATGCGCCTCGGGCAGGTACAGCAGCTTCTCGACGCTCGAGCCGAGACCCACGCCGAAGAACTCGCCGCGGCCGAACGCGATCAGCGAATGCGACAGCTGGTAACCCTTGCCGAGCGGATCGGACCACGGATCGACGAACGCGGTCAGCCGCTGCAGCCGATACGGCGCCGCGACCAGGATCGCGCCGAGCGCGAACGGCAGCAGCGCGGACAACCCGACGAACAGGCGCCAGTCGAGTCCGCCCAGGAACAGGATGCCGAAGCCGATCGCCAGAATGACGACGAACGCGCCGAAGTCGGGCTCCATCAGCAAAAGGCCGCCAACCGCAGCCATCACCACGAACAGCGGCAGGAAGCCGCGCAGCAGCGTTTGCTTGAGCGGCTGCTCGGCGTGCAGGAATGCCGCCTTGCGCACCGCATAGCTCGCCGCGTACAGCACCGCCGCGAGCTTCATGAACTCCGACGGCTGCAGGTTGACGATGACGAGCGGCAGCCAGCGCCGCGAGCCGTTGACGCTCTTGCCCACGCCCGGCACCAGCACCAGCACCAGCAACGCAGTGGCGACCACGAACGCCCACGGCGCGAGCCATTGCCACGCCTTGACCGGCACCTGGAACGCCACGGCGGCGGCGGCGAGGCCGAGCACCAGGAACAAGGCGTGCCGCGTCAGGAAGTACCACGCGCGGTAGCCGGTGTACGCCGATGCCTCGGCGCTGGCGATCGACGCCGAATACACCATGACGAGGCCGATCGCGAGCAGCAGCATCGCCGCCCACGCGAGCGTGACGTCGTAGGCCAGCATCGTGCGTGGCGGATGCGCCGCGTCGCGTGTGGCCTGGCGGCGGGGCACCACGCTGGCGGTGTCGACGACGCGGTTACGCATGGACGGATTCCGCGAGCGCCGCACGCACGAGCTCGGCGAAGCGCTCGCCGCGCGCCTCGTAACTGGCGAACTGGTCGAGGCTGGCGCAGGCCGGCGACAGCAGCACGACGTCGCCGGCCTGCGCCAGCGCGACCGCGCGCGGCACTGCGTGCTCCAGCGTGCCGGCCGTCTCCACCGCCGCAGGCGAACCGGCGAGCGCGCGCTCGATCAGCGGCGCGTCGCGCCCGATCAGCAGCACCGCGCGGCAATGCGCGTCGACCGCGGCCCTGATCGCGGCGAAACCCTGGCCCTTGCCGTCGCCGCCGGCAATCAGCACCACCGGGCGTGCGCCGCCTTCGAGCGCGGCCACGGTGGCGGCCACGGTGGTGGCCTTGGAGTCGTCGACGAACAGCACGCCGTGCGCATCGGCGATCGTCTGCATCCGGTGCGGCAATCCGCTGAAGGCCTTCAGCGCGTCGATCACCGGCGGCCGGATGCGTGCCACGGCGGCCGTCAGCGCGAGCGCCGCGAGCGCGTTCTGCGCGTTGTGGCGGCCCTGCAGCGCGAGTGCATGCGCCGGCAGCAGCAGCTCGCCGCCGCGCGCGAGCCACGCGCCGTCGGCGCGCGGCACGAGGCCCCACTCCTCCTCGCTCTGCGGCACCGACGTGCCGAATGTCTGCACGGTCTCGCCGCGCCGCCGCATCAGGCGCACGATGGAGTCGTCACGGTTGACGATCGCGACGTTGCAATGCTGGAAGATGCGCGCCTTCGCCGCCGCGTAGTCGGCGAGTCCGGCATAGCGGTCGAGGTGGTTGGCGGTGACGTTGAGCACCGTCGCCGCCGCGAGCTTGAGCGAATGGGTGGTCTCCAGCTGGTAGCTCGACAGCTCGAGCACGAAGACGTCGGGCCACGTTGCGCCGTTCTCGATCTCCGCGAGCACGTCGAGCACGGGGGTGCCGATGTTGCCGGCGACGCGGGTGGCGAGCCCCGCGGCGCGCGTCAGCGCACCGGTGAGCGCCGTCGTCGTCGTCTTGCCGTTGGTGCCGGTGATCGCCAGCACCTTCTGTTGCGGCGGCAGCGCGCGGGCGAAGATTTCGACGTCGCCGGCGAGATCGACGCCGCGCGCCACCGCCTCGGCGACGGCCGGCTGGTCCTTCGGCACACCGGGGCTGATCGCGATCATGTCGGCGCCGGCGAATGTCGCCGCGTCGAAGGCGCCGGTCGTCACCGGCGTGTCGGGCCATTCGGCGGCGAGCGCGGGCGGCAGCTCGACGCGCGAATCGGCGACGCGCACGCGCGCACCGTGGCGACGCAGCCAGCGCACCAGCGAATGCCCGGTGCGGCCGGCGCCCAGCACCACCACGTCGCGATTGTGGTAGCTGTTGTTCATCGCAGCTTCAGCGTGGAGAGGCCGGTCAGCACGAGCAGCATCGTGATGATCCAGAAGCGCACCACCACCTGGTTTTCCTTCCAGCCCTTGAGCTCGAAGTGGTGGTGGATCGGTGCCATGCGGAACACGCGCTTGCCGGTCAGCTTGAACGAGGCCACCTGCACGATCACCGACAGCGTCTCCACCACGAACACGCCGCCCATGATGCAGAGCACGATCTCCTGGCGCACGATCACCGCCATCGTGCCCAGCGCGCCGCCCAGCGCCAGCGCGCCGACGTCGCCCATGAACACCTCCGCCGGATACGCGTTGAACCACAGGAAGCCGAGTCCCGCGCCGGCGATGGCGCCGCAGATCACGGCCAGCTCGCCGGCGCCGGGGATGTACGGGAACTGCAGGTAGCGCGCGAACACTGCGTTGCCGGTGACGTAGGCGAAGATGCCGAGCGCCGCGCCGATCATCACCGTCGGCATGATGGCGAGACCGTCGAGGCCGTCGGTGAGGTTGACGGCGTTGCTGGTACCGACGATGACGAAGTACGACAGCGCGATGAAGCCGAACGCGCCCAGCGGATAGCTCACCGTCTTGACGAACGGCACGATGAGGTCGGCGCGCGGCGACAGCCCGAGCGCGAAGCCGGACGACGCCCAGTCGCCGAACATCCGCCAGAACTGGGCGTTGCCCGGCGCCGAAATCGAGAACGCGAGGTAGATCGCAGCGACGATGCCGATGAGGCTCAGCAGCGCGAACTTGGTGCGCGCCGACAGACCCTTGGGATTGCGGTGCACGACCTTGCGATAGTCGTCGATCCAGCCCACCGCGCCGTAGCCGACGGTGACCAGCAGCACCACCCACACGAAGCGATTGCCGAGGTCGCCCCACAGCAGCGTGGTGATGACGATCGACACGATGATCAGCGCGCCGCCCATCGTCGGCGTGCCGGCCTTGGTGAGGTGCGTCTGCGGACCGTCGTCGCGCACCGCCTGGCCGATCTTCATCCGCGTCAGGAGCGCGATCATCCGCGGCCCGACCACGAACGAGATCACCAGCGCGGTCATGCAGCCGAACACCGCGCGCAGCGTGATGTAGCCGACGACGTTGAACGCGCGCACGTCGCGCGCAAGGAGGTCGGCGAGCCACAGCAGCATGTCAGTGCCCGTCCGCGATGCCGCCGGCGAGCGCCGCGACGACGCGCTCCATGCGCATGAAGCGCGAGCCCTTGACCAGCAGCGTGACGTCGGCGGGCAACGGCGGCGCCAGCGCCGCCACCAATGCATCGATGTCGTCGTAGTGCGCGGCGTGCGCGCCGAACGCGAGCACGGCCTCGCGCGCCAGCGGCCCGGTCGCCAGCAGGCGATCGATGCCGGCGGCGCGCGCGTAGTCGCCGATCTCGCGGTGATAGGCGGGACCGAGCGCGCCGACCTCGCCCATGTCGCCCAGCACCAGCCAGCGGCGGCCACCGGCGTGGGCGAGCACGTCGATGCCTTCGCGAACCGAGTCCGGGTTGGCGTTGTAGGTGTCGTCGACGAGCGTCGCCCCACTCGCGGTGGCCAGCGCGGCGAGCCGCCCGCGCACCGGGCGGAACTGCGCGAGGCCGCGCACGATCGCCTCCGGCGTGGCGCCGGCGGCATGCGCGGCAGCGGCGGCGGCCAGCGCGTTGCGCGCCATCGCGATGCCCGGCGCGTGGACGCGCGCGTGCAGCGAGCGGCCGGCGATGCGGATGTCGATCTCGCTGCCGTCGACGGTCCTGTCGAGCACGCTGCCACGCACGTCGGCGTCGGCGGCGATGCCGAAGGTCGTGAGGCGCGCCTCGACGTGCGCCGCGGTGTCGCGCCAGACGCGCGCATGAGGGTCGTCGCCATTGATCACGGCAACGCCGTGCGAGCGCGGCAGCGCGGCGATGGCATCGGCGTGCTCGTCGGCCACCTCGGCGACGCTGCGCATGAACTCCTGGTGCTCGCGCTGCGCGTTGTTGACGACGGCGATCGTCGGCTGCGCGATCGCCGCCAGCGCGCGCGTCTCGCCGCGGTGGTTCATGCCGAGCTCGATCACCGCCGCGCGATGCGAGGCCCGCAGGCCGAGCAGCGTCAGCGGCAGGCCGATCTCGTTGTTGAGATTGCCGCGAGTCGCCAGCACCTCGGCGTCGCCGTAGTGCGCGCGCAGGATCGCCGCCGTCATCTCCTTCACCGTGGTCTTGCCGTTGCTGCCGGTGATGACGACGAGCGGCAGCGTGAATCGCCGCCGCCACGCCGCGGCGAGCGTGGCGAGTGCCACGCGGGTATCGGCGACGGCCACCAGGTTGCCGGTGAGCGACTTCGCATGCGCAGCGTCAACCATCGCCGCGGACGCGCCGCCGGCGAGCGCTGCCGCAACGAAGTCGTGGCCGTCGAAGCGCTCGCCGGGGATCGCGACGAACAGGTCGCCGGTGCGCAGCTCGCGCGTGTCCGTAGTGACGCGACGGAACATCGCGTTGGTGCCCATGCGGCGGCCTGCGGTCAATTGCGCGGCGGTCGTGGTATCCATCATCGGGCAGCCAGCGCTTCGCGCGCCACGGCGACGTCGTCGAACGGCGTGCGCACGCCCCCGGTTTCCTGGTACGCCTCGTGGCCCTTGCCGGCCACCAGCACGACGTCGCCGACGTCGGCCTGCGCGATCGCGTCGCGGATCGCCTTCGCGCGGTCGAGCTCGATCGCGTAGCGCCGGCTGCCGGCGTCGAGCACGCCGCGGGCGATCGCGTTGGCGATCGACTGCGGGTCCTCGCCTCGCGGGTTGTCGCTGGTGATGACGATGCGGTCCGCGCGGCGAGCCGCGATGTCGCCCATCTCGGGCCGCTTGCCGGGATCGCGCTCGCCGCCGGCGCCGAACACGGCAGTGAGCGTGCCGCCTTCCGCCGCCACCGGCCGCAGCGCCGCCAGCACCTTGTCCAGCGCGTCGGGCGTGTGCGCGTAGTCGACGACCACCGTCGGCTTGCCGTCACCGCCCAAGCGCTGCATGCGCCCCGCGGGCGCCACGAGCCGGCCGAGTGCCGCGAGCGCGTCGGCCAGCGGCACGTCGCAGGCGATCAGCACGCCGAGCGTGCCGAGCAGGTTGTGCACGTTGAATTCGCCGATCAGCGCGGTCTGTGCGCGGCCGCGGCCGCGCGGCGTCGCCACCTCGAGCGCAATGCCCGCTTCGCCGCTCGCTGCCGCCGTGGCGTGCACGTCGCCGCTGATGCGCCCGTAGGTGATGAGCCCGGTGCCGCGCGCGCGCACGTCGTCCGCCAGGCGCTGGCCGAACGCGTCGTCGATGTTGATCACCGCCACGCGCAGCGCGGGCCACGCGAACAGCCGCGCCTTGGCGCTGCCGTACGCCGCCATCGTGCCGTGGTAGTCGAGATGGTCACGGGTGAGGTTGGTGAACAGCGCGATGTCGAAGTGCACGCCATTGACGCGGCCCTGGTCGAGACCGTGCGACGACACCTCGATCGCCACGCTGGCCGCGCCGGCATCGCGCAGGAACGCGAGCGTCGCCTGAAGCGCCGCGGCGTCCGGCGTGGTGTTGGGCGACGGCGCGAGGTCGCCTGCAAAGCCGTTGCCGAGCGTGCCCATCACCGCGGCGCGGTGCCCCGGCGCGTCGAGCGCCGCGGCGATCCATTGCGCGCACGATGTCTTGCCGTTGGTGCCCGTGATGCCGATGACGCGCAATGCCTGCGACGGGCTGCCGTAGATGAAATCGGCGATCTCGCCCAGGCGTGCGCGCAGCTGCGGCACCGGCGCGTTGGCCACCTGCCACGCCGGATCCCATTCGAAGCGCTCGTCGTCCCACAGCACGGCCGAGGCGCCGCGCGCGATGGCGTCGCCGATGTATTCGCGGCCGTCGGTGCGCGCGCCGCGGTACGCGGCGAATGCGGCGCCCGGCGCCACGCTGCGCGAATCGGCGGTGATCGCATGCGGCGTCACGCCGAGCCTCGCGAGCGTCGCCGCGATGGCGTGCTCACTCATCGGCATTGCCCGGGAAGCCCGCACCGGAGGCATGAGCGCCGAAGGGCCACCCGCAGTGGCCACCGAGGGCGCTCGCCCCCTCCCGGGGGAGGCGCGCGCAGTGCGCGTCGGGGGGAGACACTCTCACGTCTCTTCCCGCACGCGCGCGTCGTCGGGCGGCAGCACGACGTTGTTCACCGGCGCATCGGTCGGCACGCCGAGCATGCGCAGGGCGCCGCCCATCACCGCGGAGAACACCGGCGCCGCGACGTCGCCGCCGTAGTAGCTCGACGCTTCCGGCTCGTCGATCATCACCGCCACCACGAGCCGCGGATTCGACACCGGCGCGAAGCCGACGAACGACGCCACGTAGCGGTCGGTGTAGACGTGGCCCTCGAGCTTGTGCGCGGTGCCGGTCTTGCCGGCGACGCGATAGCCGGGAATCTGCGCGCGCGGCGCCGTGCCGCCGGGTTGCGTCACCATCTCGAGCATGTGCCGCACCTCTGCCGCCGTCCTGGGCTTCAGCACCGGGCGACCGGCCACGGGGCCGTCGGTGTGCAGCAGCGTGATCGGCTTGAGCTCGCCGTCGTTGGCGAAAATCGTGTACGCGTGCGCGAGCTGCACCAGGTTGACCGAGATGCCGTGGCCGTAGCTGATCGTCGCCTGCTCGATCGGCTTCCAGCTCTTCGCCGGGCGCAGGCGTCCGGAGACCTCGCCAGGAAAGCCGGTGCGCGGCAGCGTGCCGAATCCGGAATCGGACAGCACCTGCCACATCGTCGAAGGCGGCAGCGACAGCGCGATGCGCGCAGCGCCGATGTTCGACGACTTCTGGATCACCTGCTCGACGGTGAGCGTGCCCTCGCGGTGGGCGTCGTGGATCGTCGCGCCGCCGATCGTCATCACGCCGCCGTTGGTGTCGATCAGCGTGTCCGGCCGCACCTTGCCGGCTTCGAGTGCGGCGGCGATCGTGAACGGCTTCAACGTCGAGCCGGGCTCGAACACATCGGTCAGCGCGCGGTTGCGCATGCGCTCGCGCGCGCTGCGCTCGCGGCTGTTCGGGTTGTACGTCGGCCAGTTGGCGAGCGCCAGGATCTCGCCAGTCCTGACGTCGAGGACCACGAGGCCGCCGGCGCGCGCCTTGTTGGCCTCGACCGCGGCCTTGAGCTCGCGGAACGCGAGATACTGCAGCCGCGAGTCGATCGACAGCGCGAGGTCGCGACCCTCCTGCGGTGCGCGGATCGACGCCACGTCCTCCACCGCGTCACCGCGGCGATTGACGATGACGCGACGGCTGCCCGGCACGCCGGCGAGCCAGGTCTGCTGCGCCAGCTCCATGCCCTCCTGCCCGGCGTCGCGGTCGCCGGTGAAGCCGACGATGTGGCTCGTGACCTCGCCGCCGGGGTAATACCGGCGGTAGGCGTTCTCGTCGTTCAGGCCGCGGATCTTCAGCGCCAGCGCGCGCTCGGCGGTCTCCGGCGACACTTCCTTGGCGAGATAGACGAAGTCGTCGGCGCTGGCGACGCGCTTCTTCAGCAGCACCGGCGACGTGTCGAGGATGCGCGCCAGCGACGCGAGTTGCGCCGGCGTGGCGTCGAACTGCGCGGGAAACGCCCACAGCGACTTCACCGGCGTCGAGATCGCCAGCGGGTCGCCGAAGCGGTCGAGGATGCGCCCGCGGTGCGCCGGCACCTCGATCTCGCGGGAATAGCGCGCGGCACCGCGCTCCTGCAGGAACGCGTTGTCGAACCATTGCAGGTAGAGCGCGCGCGCGGCCAGCACCGCGAACGCCGCCGCGAGCAGCGCGAAGGCGATCGTCGCGCGCGAGCGCGGCAGCGCAGGAGCATGCGGTGCCACGCGCGTCATCGTGGCGCTCCCGTGGCCACCACCTCGATGCGCGACGCGTCGGGCAGCTGCATCTTCAGCTGCTCGCGGGCGATCTTCTCGATGCGCGCCGGCATTCCCCACGTCGATTGCTCGAGCAGCAGCTTGCCGTACTCGGTGTCGTAGCCGCGGGCCTCGGTCACCGCGTGCTGCAGCGCGACGAAGCGCTTGCGCGACTGGTGGCGCGCGGTGATCAGCGACAGCGCGCAGGCGACGAGCACCGCCAGCAGCAGCAGGTTGACGCGCGTCACGCCGCGATCTCCCGCAGGAAGTCGCCGGGCAGCGCGGCCGTCGTGCGCGCGGCAACGCGCAGCACGGCGCTGCGCGCGCGCGGATTGGCCGCGCTCTCGGCCGGCGACGTCTTCACCGCGCGGCCGATCGCGGCGAGCGGCGGCGTCGGCAGGTCGCGCTCGGCGAGCGCCAGGCGCGCGATGCGCGCGTCGCCGCGGTAGGGCGTCGACTGCGCGGCGATGAAGCGCTTGACGATGCGGTCCTCGAGCGAGTGGAAGCTGATCACCACGAGGCGCCCGCCGGGCGCGAGACGCGCCACCGCGGCCGGCAATGCCGCCGCCAGTTCGTCGAGTTCGCGGTTCACGAAAATCCGAAGGGCCTGGAACGTGCGCGCGGCCGGATCCTGACGCCAATCACCCCGCGTGCGCGCGCCGACGGCTTGCGCAACGGCGGCGGCCAGTTGCCGCGTGGTGACGATGGGGTGCCGCGCCCGCGCCGCAACAATTGCGCCTGCAATCGATTGAGCAAACCGTTCTTCGCCATATTCGCGGATCACCTTCGCCAGTTCGTTGCGGGACGCGCGCGCGACGAAGCCGGCCGCGCTCTCGCCGCGCGACGGGTCCATCCGCATGTCGAGCGGACCGTCGTGGCGAAAGGAGAAACCGCGCGCGGCAACATCGATCTGCGGCGAGGAGATTCCGAGATCGAAGAGCACGCCATCGACGAGGGGGATTGAGAGAGCGTCGAGTACGGCGGGCATTTCCGAGAACCACGCGCGGTGGAAAACGAAACGGGTGTCGGCGATCGCGCGCGCCGCCTGCTCGGCGTCGGGATCGCGGTCGAGGGCCACGAGGCGGCCGTGGGATCCGAGTTCGGCGAGGATGCGCATCGCGTGTCCGCCGCGGCCGAACGTCGCGTCGACGTAGGTGCCGTCGCCGCGGATCGCAAGCGCGGACACGGCTTCGTCGACGAGGACCGCGACATGCGCATCGGTCACAGCGAGAAGCCCGCGAGTTCCGGCGGCAGGTCGCCGGCGTCGAAGCCGATCGCGCGCGCCGTCTGCGCGGCCCACGCCGCGGCATCCCACAGTTCGAAGCGGCGGCCCTGGCCGACGAGCACGGCGTCCTTGCCGAGCGCCGCGTATTCGCGCAGCGGCGGCGGCACCAGCACGCGCCCCTGGGCATCGATGTCGACGTCGTCGGCATAACCGACGATCAGGCGTTGCAGCGCGCGGATGCGCTCGTCGAACGACGACAGCGACATGAGTCGCGCCTGGATCGGCTGCCACGCGTCGATCGGGTAGACGAGCAGGCAGCGGCTGGGATCGGCGGTGATGACGACCCGCCCGCTGCCGTTGCCGAGCGTGGCGCGGTGGCGCGACGGAATGGCGAGACGTCCCTTGGCATCGAGCGCGAGATGGGCGATGCCGCGGAAATCCGGCGATCGTCCACCGCCGTCCCCTGCCCCTCCCTCTGCCAACGCCCGATCCGCCACGGCCTCTCCTCGCGTCCGGTCATAAGTGAGTGGTTACTGACAGGCGCTCGAGTGCGTCTCGAATCGTCCGATTTCCCCCACTTTGACCCACTTTTCCCCACTCGGAGGCGACTATACGCGTGCGCGCATCGCAAGGTCAACTATTTCGGTTTGCGAACAATGACTTACGCCAAAAATCCAACACGTGATAATTTCATTGTAAAAATAGCGACTTAGATGAGCTTTATAACGTTCCGGGCGAAGTATGGTCCGAAAAACCGAACGTTTGTTCGTGCTGCGGTCTGCAGTCGTGCAGACGACAGCCAAAAATCGGGCGACTACGCCCGACACGTATGCCGAATGCATGAAAGTTCGGGTTTTGCAACGCTCTTGGCAGGCTTGGCGACGCCACGTCGTCCCGCGAGTCGCTGCCCTCGCCTCGCCGGAGCGCCGGGCACGGCCCACACACGCCATGCGGCATTTCTGCCTACGGATTTGTGGCGTCGCCGCCACCACGCCGGCATTTACTACGCGTTTTTGCAGGATTGTGCGAAACTCGATGCCATCGGTCGTGTCCCGCGGAGTTGACCATGCGCCGTCTCGCCCTGCTTATCACCGCCGCCACGCTGCTTGGCGGCTGTGCCATGAATGACCGGTTCTCGTACGCGCGTGAAGATCCGTTCATCTGGTTCCTCAGCGGCATGCCCGCACCGTATGATCTCAACTGGCAGAAGAATGAGATTCCGGATCTGCCGGTGCTGAATCCGCCGGACTACGCGCCTGCGCCGCCGATGCAGCCGCTCGACTATCCGCGCGGCTGGAATCCCGACCATCCGCCGCTCATCCCTCTGGATGCCGGAAACCCGAACCCTCCTCCACCTTCCGCCGACGCCGCCGTACCGCAGCCCGCGCCGTGCGGCGACGCCTGCGGCGCGCCAACGGTCGCGCCGGCTGATCCGGTGCCTGGTGCGGACGGCGACGCTGCTGGCGACGCTCGCCACGCCGTGTCTGCACGCGGCTGACGCCACCGACGCCCCTTCCGCATCCCACGCCGCGCCCGCCGACGCGGCGACCACCGACGCACCGCCAGCCCCGGCGGTGACGACAGCACCGCCGGCCGATACACCGGCGGAAACCAACAGCGCATCGCCCGTTGGGCCCTCCGCAGGCCCGGCCGGCACCGCGTCCGCGCCGCGCGCCGACGCATTCCGCTATCGCCTCGTGATCGACGCGCCATCGGCACTCGAGTCGGTGCTGCGCGCGAATGTCGGCCTCGCGCGCTGGCAGGATTTCAGCGACATGACCGGCGCATTGTTCGACGCGCTGGCGCGCGACGCGATCAACGAAACCAAGGACGCCGCGGCCGCAGCCGGCTGGTTCTCCGCGAGCGCCGAGGTGCGCGTCGACCCCAAGACCACTCCCGCCACCGTGACGCTGGTGCTGACGCCGGGCGCGCCCACGCTCGTGCGCGACGTGCGCATCGACGTCGACGGTCCGGCGACGTCCGACGGGCCCGCGGCCGCCGAGGCGATCGCGCGGCTGCGCGACGAATGGAAGCTGCCGCACGGCGAGGTGTTCACGCAGGCGCGCTGGGCGCAGTCCAAGACCGACGCCGTGCGGGCGCTGGCGCGTGGCGGCTTCGCCGCGGCGAAGATCACCGCGAGCCAGGCCGCGGTCGACCCGGAGGCGGCGGCGGCCGACCTCCAGGTGACGATCGCCAGCGGCCCGCGCTTTCACGTCGGCGAATTGCGCATCCGCGGCCTCAAGCGCTACCCGGAATCGGTGGTGCGCAATTTCAGCACGCTGAAGCCGGGCGACGACTACGACGCCGAGGCGCTCGACACGCTGGTGCGCCGCCTGAGTGCCAGCGGCTACTTCGCCAGCGTGCAGGCGGAAGTCGTCACCGAGGCCGCCACCGCCGGCGCGGCGCCGATCGACATCGCCGTGATCGAGGCGCCGACGCGGCGGCTCGATGCCGGCATCGGCTACTCGACCGATACGCGCTTTCGCGCCAACGCCAGCTGGCGCAATGTCGACATCGACGGCCGCGCCACGCAGCTCGCGATCGACGCCCGCCTCGAGCAGGACGTGTCGAGCCTCTCGGTGCGGCTCACCAAGGCGCCCAACGACACCGGCTGGATCGACGGCGTGCTGGGCGAAATCGAGCGCACGGACATCTCCAACCTCATCACTGAAACCGCGGTCGCCGGCGTGCGCCGGCAGAGCGTCGACATGCGCGACAACTGGGCGTTCGGCGCCGCCTATTATTTCGATCGCCAGGAACCCGAGGGTGCGCCCGACATCACGTCGCACGCGCTGTACGTCGACGCCGTGCGCACGTGGCGCCGCACGGACGACCTGATCGCGCCGACACGCGGCTACAACTTCGCGCTGCAGGCGGGCGTCGGGCCGCCGGGCGTGTCGACGCGCAGCTTCGGCCGCGTGATCGCGCAATTCGCGGCCTGGCAGCCACTGGCCCGCGACATCACGCTGTCGCTGCGCGCGGAAGCAGGTGCGGTGATCGCCGGCGCGCGCGAAGGCATTCCGTCGGCGCTCCTGTTCCGCACCGGCGGCGACTCGTCGGTGCGCGGCTACGCGTTCGAAAGCCTCGGCGTGAAGAGCGGCGACGCCGTCGTGCCGGGGCGCTACTACGCGGTGACCAGCGCCGAGGCGACGAAGTGGATCGGCGACAACTGGGGCATCGCCGTGTTCGCCGATGCCGGCAACGCGGTGGACTCGCCGCGCGACCTGTCGCATCTCGCGCTCGGCTACGGCGTGGGCGGCCGCCTGCGCACGCCGATCGGGCCGTTCCGCCTCGACCTCGCGTATGGCCAGGACGTCCATCGCGTGCGCGTGCATTTCTCCGTCGGACTCGCGTTTTGAGCGACTTGCGCCCCGCCGCGCCGCTCTCGAAGCCGCCGCGCCAACGGCGGCGGCGCGCGCTGCGCATCGCCGCATGGACGCTCGCCGGGATCGTCGTCGCCACGTTCGCGCTGGTGGCGCTCGTCGCGCTGTTCGCCGGCTCACAGACCGGGCTGCCTTACGTGCTCGGCCAGCTCCAGCGCTTTTCCGGCGGGCGACTCGTCATCGAAGGCGCGCAAGGCTCGCTGTTCTCCAAGCTCAACGTCGCCACGTTGCGCTGGAAGGGCGACACGACGACGATCGTCGCGCGCGACGTCGTCGTCGAATGGGACCCGGGCGCGCTGACGCGCCGCGAGGTGCACGTGATCGCGCTCGGCGCGCGCGCGATCGACATCGCGGTCGCGCCGTCGGCGCAGTCCCCCGGTGAATTGCCGCGCTCGCTCGGCCTGCCGCTCGGCGTCGTCGTCGAGCATGCCAGCGTCACCACCCTCGACTGGACGCTGGGCGAGCGCAAGGGGCGCGCCACCGGCCTCGCGTTCGGCTATCGCGGCGACGCCGCCGGCCATCGCCTGGACGAAGTCACCGCGGCTTTCGCGCGCGGGCGCATCGTCGGCAGCGTCCGCCTCAATGCGGCGACGCCGTTCGCGCTCGCCGGCGACGCCGGATTCACCGGCAGCGACGACTGGACGGGCATCGACGCGCATGCGCGAATGGGCGGCAGCCTCGCCAGCATCGACGTCGACGCGCACGGCGCCGCGCGCGATGCGCGGTTCGACGCGCGCGTGCGGCTCACGCCGTTCGCCGCGGCGCCGATCGAGACGCTCGACGTCGATGCCACGGCGGTCGATCCGGCGACGTTCGACGCCGCCTTGCCGCATGCGTCGCTTGCGGTCGGCGCCCGCGCGCACCCCACGGCCGACGGCTTCGCCGGCACGCTGTCGATCGCCAATGCGACACCTGGCACGCTCGATGCCGAACACCTGCCGCTGACGTCGCTCGCCGCCAGCTTCGCGCAACGCGGCGCCACCGTCGAGCTGACCGGCATCGACGCCGGCCTCGGCAACGGGCGCGCGCATGGGCAGGCGACGCTCGCGCTCGACCGCGGCCAGGCGAGCGCCGATCTCGCGCTCGACAACGTCGACCTCCACGCGCTGCACGGTGCGCTCGCACCTTCGCGCGTGAGCGGCAGCCTGCGTGCGCGCGTCGACGCCGCAGCGCAGGCATTCGACGGCGACCTCGCCGACCGCGCCCGCGGCCTCGCCCTCAACTTCGCGGCGCGCGTCGAGAACCGCCGCGTGTCGCTGACCCGGGCGCGCCTCGTCGCCGCCGCCGGCACGCTCGACGGCAAGGGCGAGCTGGCGCTCGACGGCGCGCGCGCGTTCACGTTCGCCGGCACTGCGACACGCTTCGATCCGTCGCGCCTCGGGCAGTTTCCGGCGGCGTCGCTCGACGGCACGCTGCAGGTCGCCGGCACGCTTGCGCCGGCATGGACGCTGGTGGCCGATGCCAGGCTCGGCGGCAACGCCACGATCGGCGGCCTCGCCGCGCGCGGCACCGCGCATGCGACGCTCGCCGCCGGCAGCGCGCGCGACGTCGCCGTCGACGTGGCGGTGGGCGATGCGCGGCTCGCGCTGCACGGCAATGCCGGTCGTTCCGGTGACGCGCTCGCGTTCACACTCGACGTGCCGAACGTGGCCGCGGTGGCGCCGCTGGTGCCCGGCGCCAACATCCACCTGCGCGCAGGTGCGCTCGCCGCGCACGGCACGCTCGCGATCGAGCCCGCCGGCATCGGTGGCAACGTCGTCGCCAGCGCCGAGCGTCTCGTCCTTGCGGAGGGCGTGTCAGTCGCGACGCTTGCGCTCGATGCGCGCGTCGGCACACCGTCCAGCGCGCGCCAGGCGTTCGCCGAGCGCAGCCTTGCCGTCGATGCCGCCGCCACCGGCGTCATCGTGCCGGACCACACGATCGCGCGCGTGCATGCCCACGCCGAAGGCACGCCTGCCGCGCACCACCTGACGCTCGAAGCGGTCAACGGCGCCGACCGCGCGCAACTCGCGGCGCACGGCGCGCTCGTCGTCGCGCCGGCGGCGGCGCGCGCGTGGCGTGGCAGCATCGACACCTTCGAGCTCGCCGGCACGATCCCCGCCTCGCTCGCCGCGCCGGCGGCATTGGAATGGACGCCCGCGCGCACCCACGTCGGTGCCGCGCGCATCGACGTCGCCGGCGGCAACGTGGCGCTCGCGGACCTCGCCGTCGATGCCGGCCGCATTTCGACGCGCGGCACGTTCGACGCGCTGCCGCTCACCACGCTCGCGAACCTCGCCGGGCATCCGCTGCCGGTGGCGTCGACGCTCACGCTCGGCGGCCGCTGGAACGTCGCGGCGTCGCCGCGGCTCGACGGCACGCTCGTCGTCGAGCGCACGGGCGGCGATCTCTACGCGGCCGGCGCGACGGTGGCGCAATTCGCCGACTACCCGCTCGGCGTGCGCACGCTGGTCCTCGAGGCCGACGTGCGCGCCGACGCCTGGAAACTGTCGGCCACGCTGTCGTCGCTGCGCGCGGGCGACGCGCGACTCGAGGCCACGCTCGCCGCCGGACCCGTGCCGGGCGTGCCATCGCTCGACGCGGCGCTGACGGCACGTCTCGACGCGACGCTCGCCTCGCTGGCGCCGATGCAGCCGTGGATCGGCACGTCGGCGGTGATCGACGGCCGCGCCAACCTCCGTCTCACGGCCGACGGCACGCTGCGCGCGCCGCAGGTGCGCGGCACGCTCGAAGGATCCGATCTGCACGTCGACGTGCCGCAATGGGGCGTGGCGCTGGCGGAAGGTCGCGTGCGCGCGACGCTGTCGCAGGACGCCGTCGCGCTCGAGCAATTCACCTTCAAGGGCGGCGACGGCACGCTCGCTGCCAAGGGCACGCTGGCGCGCGCGAGCGCGGCCGGCGGCGAATCGCGCATCACCTGGCGCGCCGACAAGTTCCGGCTGCAGAACCGCCCCGACGCGCGCATCGTCGTCAGTGGCACGGGCACCGTGGCGTTCGCGCCGCAGAAGCTCGCGGTGAACGGCAGCATCCGCGTCGACGAAGGGCGCGTCGTCTACGCGCCGCCGGTGGTGCTGCTGGGGGACGACGTGGTGATCAAGGGCCGCGCGCGCGACACCGTGGCGCCGTCGCGAATGCGGGTGCCCGTGCTCGACCTCGACCTCGACGTCGATCTCGGGCGCGCGCTGACATTCTCCGGCGAAGGCCTCGAGACCGGGCTCGGCGGACGCGTGCGCCTGACCACGGCGAGCGATGGCCGCCTCGACGCCAAGGGCACGATCACCGCCCTGCGCGGCAGCTACTACGCGTTCGGCCAGCGTCTGACGATCGAGCGCGGACGACTCATCTTCGACGGGCCCATCGACAATCCCGCGCTCGACGTCGTCGCGCTGCGCAAGAATTTGGCGGTGGAGGCCGGCGTCGAGTTGACCGGCACGGTGAAGCTGCCCCGCGTGCAGCTGACCTCTAATCCGCCGGTGCCCGATTCGGAGAAGCTGTCCTGGCTCATCACCGGGCAGGCTCCAGGCACCGGCAGCGCGGCCGACGCCGCTGCGCTGGCCGCGGCATCGTCGTGGCTGCTCGGCGGCGGCGATCCGCGCCCCATCGGCACGCGCATCGCGCAGAACATTGGTCTCGACGAAATCAGCCTGGAAAGCCGCAGCGCCTCGTCGACGCCAGGCGCCTCGGCGGCGACCGGCCAGGTGGTGTCGATCGGCAAGCGGCTGTCGAACCGCCTCACCCTCGCCTACGAGCAGGGGCTGACGATCGCCACCAACGCGCTGCGCCTCGAGTACACGCTGTCGCGCACGCTGACGCTGAGCGCGGAAGCGGGCACGGTGAGCGGCATCGGCATCAACTATCGGCGCTCGTTTCCCTGACCGGGTGCCCCCGCTCCTCGCGCGCAGCGTACGGCCACATCGCGTCAGGGATTCGGCGGCAGGTACTTGGCGAGGAATGCCGCAACGCGCGAGTAGAAGTCGAAGCGGTTGCTCTCCAGCAGGAAGCCATGGCCCTCCTGCGGGTACACCGTCCAGTCGACGGTCGTGCCCTGCTTCTCCAGCGCATCGCGCATGCGCTCGCCATGCACGATCGGCACGCGCCGGTCGAGCCCGCCGTAGGTCATCAGCACCGGCGCCTTGATGCTCGACGCGTGCTGCAGCGGCGATACCGCCTTCAACATCGCCGCATCCTTGTCCGGATCGCCGACCAGTTCCTTGAAGCCGTACTTGAGGTAATCGGAGTCGGCGAAGTCCGACCAGGTGACGTCGTTCATCATCAGGACGTCGGTGACACCGACATAGTTGACGCCGCAGCGCCAGCGGTCGGGATCGCGGGCAAGTCCCTCCATCACGGCATAGCCGCCGTAGCTCGCGCCCATGATGCACGCACGCCGGGCGTCGACGATCCCCTGCCTGACGAGGTCATCCATGCCGTCGTTCAAGTCGTCCTGCATGGCGCGGCCCCATTGCTTCCATCCGGCTTCGTACAGCTTGCGACCCCAGCCGGTGCTGCCCCGGTAATCGGGTTCCAGCACCGCGTATCCGAGCGCCGCGAGGTAGGCAGCTTCCGGGTTCCAGTCCCAATGCGTGCCGCGCACGTTGGGACCGCCGTGCACCAGCACGATCAGCGGCAGGTTCTTCGCGTCGCGGCCGAGCGGCAGCGTGAGGAACGCCGGTATCTCGAGCCCGTCACGCGCCTTGTAGCGGATCGGCTTGCGATGCGGCATCGGCACGTCGCGCAAGTCGAACCGTGCGGGGCCGAGCGACTCGAGCGCGCGGGACTTGAGATCGAGCAGGTAGTAGCTGCCGGGGTCGACATCCGATAACGACCTGACGAGGTAGCGGTCGGCGTCGCCGCGCTGAAGGGTGTTGACCCGACCGGGGAGTGCCGTATCGACCGCCTTGGCAACGCGCGCCCAGTCGTCGTCGAACCAGACGTATCCCGGCCGTTCGGCGTCGTAGCCGACGCCAACGATCCGGTGCTTGCGGCGATCGTAGACAAGGCCGCTCGCAATGTCGGCATGGTCGTAACCGGCGAGCATCTCGCCTGGCGCGTTCTTCTTGTCATCCCAGCGGTAGAGCGCGAACGTGTCGCGGCCCACGTTCGAAGCCACGATCATGCTGCCGTCACCGTCGAACGCCACCGGGCGAATGCGCGGGCCGGCAAGCGGGTATTCGCCGATCAGTTGCCATGGGGCATCGCCGCTGCGGCGCCACCACGTCCGTTCGATCGTCGCCTTCTCCATGGTGATCGCGCCACGCACGACGCCGTCCGGGTCGGCGACCCAGCCTTGCGCGTCGCCCGGCCGGTCGAATGTCTGCAGCGTCTTGCGTCCGTTGCGCGTGTTCATCCGGTAGACGTCGAGCGAGCGGAGGTTGGTTTCCGAGCCGACCACGAGGATGTCGTCACTGCCGTCGCGCAACGTGCTCATGAGCGACAGGAAGCGCGCCTGATACGCGCCGTTGTCGATCTGCGAGCGCAGGTTGGACACGAGTGTCCGTGCATTGCTGCCGTCGCGATCGACGGCGTAGAGGCCTCCGCCGAGCTGCTCGCCAAGCCCCGACTGCCCGTCGTAGACGTTGAACACGAGGCGGTTGTCGTTGACCCAGTTGACCTGCGCGATGTCGAAACCGTCGACCACCGCGATCACCTTCGGGTCGCGCTTCGCGATCGGCGTGACCGTCAGCGCGATGCGGCCGTTGGCCGGCGCCAGGATCGCGAGGTATTCGCCCGACGGCGACAGCGCGACCTGGTCGATGTCCGGATTGCGGAAATAGGGCTTCGGGTCGACCGTCGCCGCGAACAGCGAGGTGGCGGCAAGGGCGATGACCGCGCAGCAAAGCGCGCGGACGGCGGGACGTGGCATGAGCGGGTCGGCGGGGAAAATGAAGGATCGCCTGCGCGACCTGCTGCACGCGCGGGTCCCAAGGCGGCGCGGATTATAGTCCGCGTCCGGCGGCGTGTCGTTGCACGCCAGTCCGCGATCGAGGAATGGGATGTTCAGGCGGCGATCGACTGCACTGCCGCGATCAGCCCGGTCCGCGCATGCCGCGCAATCTGGCGCGCCCGACAGGATTCGAACCTGTGACCCTTGGCTTCGGAAACCAATACTCTATCCAACTGAGCTACGGGCGCGCGGCCGGCGATTGTAGCCTCGCGCGGGCGCGGGCGTCCAGCCGACGACTTGCATTCGGTATAATCGAAATCTTGCCCGCAACGACAACTGCACGCCTGCCGCGACCATGACGGAAGAAGACCATCAGCACCAATCCCCCATCAAGACGCCCAAGCAGCTCGTCATCGTCGTCGTCTTGGCCTTCCTGGTTCCCATCGTCGTCATCGGGCTTCTGTCGCAGCTCGTCACCAGCGGCATGACCGGTGCCCGCGACGATGACGCAGCGCGGCGGCTGCGCATCGCACCGGTCGGCACCGTCGACGTGGCCGACCCCAACGCGCCGCACGTCGCGCTGAGCGGAGAGCAGGTGTTCGGCCAGGTCTGCAAGACCTGCCACGAAGCCGGACTCGCGGGCGCCCCCAGGATGGGCGACAACGCCGCATGGGCGCCGCGCATCGCCCAGGGCGCGGCCACGCTCTTCAAGCACGCGATCGAGGGCTTCACCGGCAAGAACGGCATGATGCCGGCCAAGGGCGGCAACACCGATCTTGCCGACGACGACGTCGAGCGCGCGGTCGTCTACATGGCGAACCGTTCCGGCGGCAAGCTCGCCGAACCGAAGCCGGCGACCAACGCGGTTGCGGCAGCGCCGGCTGCTGCGGTTCCGGTGGCGGTGGCTGCCGCGGCGACCACACCCGTTGCCGCGGCCGCGCCAGCGCCGGCCGCGTCGGCGGGTGCGGCGGACGGCAAGGCGACGTACGAATCGACGTGCCACGTGTGCCACGGCACCGGTCTCGCCGGCGCACCGAAGTTCGGCGACAAGGCGGCGTGGGCGCCACGCATCGCCGAAGGCCTGCCGACGCTGCACCAGCACGCGCTGCAGGGCTACCAGGGCAAGACGGGCGTGATGCCCGCGAAGGGCGGCAACACCGCGCTGTCGGACGCCGCGGTGCAGGCGGCCGTCGACTACATGGCGTCGGCGGCGAAGTAGCCATCGTCGATTCGCCGGCGGCGACCGATTCGCGGTCGCCGCGCTAGGAAGGCCGGGTCACCAGCGCCTTCAGCGCGCGCAGCCGCTCGATTCCCTGTGCCTTCTCGCGCGCCGCCTCGTCGGGCGGCGGCGGCGCACCGCTGTAGCGCAGGTCGTCCTGCGCGAGCTCGCCGAGGAAGCGCGAGGGCGCGGCGGCCACGCGGCCGCCGGCGCGCTTGCGGGCACGGCAGAACGACAGGTGCAGCGTGCGCTGCGCGCGCGTGACGCCGACGTACATCAGGCGCCGCTCCTCCTCGACATTGCCGGCCTCGATCGTCTCGCGATGCGGCAGGATGCCTTCCTCGACGCCGATCATGAACACGTGCGGGAACTCGAGCCCCTTCGCCGCGTGCAGCGTCGACAGGTGCACGGCATCCGCGGCTTCGCCTTCGCGCCCCTCGAGCAACGTGATGAGCGCGATCATCTGCGTCAGCTCGACGAGCCCCTTGCCGTCCGCCTCGCCCTTGCGCCCGAGCCAGCCGACGAAGTCCTGCACGCTCTTCGCGCGCGCCGCGGCGTCCTTGCGATCGAACGTCGCGACGAGGTAGTCGTCGTAGCCGATTGCGCGCACGAGCTCGTCGAGCAGCCGGCTCGCCGGCTCCTTCGCCGCGCGGTGGCGCAGGCCGTTGATCAGCGCGCAGAACTGCTGCAGCTCGTCGCGCGCGCGCGGCTGCGCCGCGGCGGCGAACGCCGGGTCGAACACCGCGGCGAACAGGCTCGCGTGCGCGACCTTGGCAGCGTCGCCCAGCTTCGCCAGCGTGGCCTCGCCGATGCCGCGCCGGGGCGTGGTCACCGCGCGCACGAACGCCGGGTCGTCGTCGTCGTTGGCGACGAGCCGCAGGTAGGCGACGATGTCCTTGATCTCGGCACGCTCGAAGTACGACTGGCCGCCGCTGACCACGTACGGAATGGACGCCGCGCGCAGCGCCGTCTCCATCGCCCGCGACTGGTGGTTGCCGCGGTAGAGCACGGCGAAATCGCCGTAGCGGCCGCGCTCCTCGAAGCGCCGCGCCGAGATCGCCGCGGCGACCGTCTCCGCCTCCGCCTCGTCGTCGGCGCACGCGGCGACGCGGATGGTGTCGCCGGTGCCGAGCTCGCTCCACAGCCGCTTGGCGTGAACCTTCGGGTTGTTGGAGATCAGCGCGTTGGCCGAGCGCAGGATGCGCACGCACGAGCGGTAGTTCTGCTCGAGCTTGATCACCCGCGTCGCCGGGTAGTCGGCAGTAAGGCGCGCGAGGTTCTCCAGCGTCGCACCGCGCCAGCCGTAGATCGCCTGGTCGTCGTCGCCGACGGCGGTGAAGACGCTGCGCGCCCCCACGAGCTGGCGGAACAGCGCGTATTGCGCGGGATTGGTGTCCTGGTACTCGTCGACCAGCACGTGCGCGTAGCGCGCTGCCCAGCGCGCCGCGGCGTCGGCGTCGTGCGCGAACAGCGCCAGCGGACGCACGATGAGATCGTCGAAGTCCACCGCCTGGTAGGCGGCGAGCGTGTCCGCGTAGCGCGCGTACGCGCGCGCCGCCGCGCGCTCGTCGTCGTCCTTCGCCGCCGCCAGCGCCTGCGCCGGCGGTGTCAGCGCGTTCTTCCACTGCGAGATCCGCCATTGCGCGGCGCGCGCCCGCGCACGATCGGCGGTGGCGACGAGCTCGGCGACGATCGGCTCGAGGTCGGCGGGATCGAAAATCGAGAATCCGGGCTTGAGACCGAGCGCTTTCGCCTCGCGGCGGATGATGGAGAGGCCGAGCGCATGGAACGTGGCGATCGTCGCGCCGTCCGCGGTCGCGTGGCCGCCGGCGTGCAGCGCGGCGACCCGCTCGCGCATCTCGCGCGCCGCCTTGTTGGTGAACGTGATCGCCACGATCCGCGCGGGATCGACGCCCGACGCGCAAAGGTGCGCGATCTTGGCGGTGATCACGCGCGTCTTGCCGCTGCCCGCACCCGCCAGCACGAGCAGCGGCGTGTCGATGGTGCGCACCGCCTCGCGCTGCGCGGGATTCAGGGGGAAGCTCATCGCAGGCGGTGGCGGCCGGAAGGTGCGCGTGGCGGATGGCAGGCGGCGCGTGCGCTAGAATCGGCGCGCGCGCATCGCGGCCATTGTAGTGAGCGCGATGCTGCGGCGATAGACTTGACGCGCGCGGCTTTTGCTTCTCCATCCGACGCGGGACGACGAACGTGGCGCACTACGCCATCGGCGATATCCAGGGCTGCCACGACGAATTCCGCGAGCTCCTCGCACTGATCGGGTATTCACCTTCGCGCGACCGCCTGTGGCTCGTCGGCGACCTCGTCAACCGCGGTCCTGCATCGCTCGCGGTGCTGCGCGACGTGATGGCGATGGGCGACGCCGCCGTCACGGTGCTCGGCAATCACGACTTCCACCTGCTGACGATCGCCGCCGGCCATCGCCGGCCGCATCGCGGCGACACGCTCGACGCGATCCTCGCGGCACCGGACCGCGACGCCCTGATCGACTGGCTGATGCGGCGGCCGCTGTGCGTCGCCGAAGGCGACCGCGTGCTCGTGCACGCCGGTTTGCTGCCTTCCTGGACGGTGGCAGAAGCGCTCGCGCTGTCGCGCGAGGTCGAGGCGATGCTGGCGAGCGGCGACGCGCCGCGCTTCCTGTCCGTGCTCTATGGCGACGAGCCGCTCGCCTGGCACGCCGGCCTCGCGGGCGACGACCGCCTGCGCGCGATCGTCAACTGCTGCACGCGGATGCGCTTCTGCACGGCCGACGATCGCATGGACATGCGCGAAAAGCGTGGCGCCGCGTTCGCACCCCCGGGTTTCGTGCCGTGGTTCCTGCAGCCGGCACGCAGGAGCGCGACGCACGAGGTGGTCTGCGGGCACTGGTCGACGCTGGGCCTGACGTTCACCCCCAACATGATGATGCTCGACAGCGGCTGCCTGTGGGGCGGCACGCTCACCGCCGTGGACCTCGATTCGCGCCGGGTGCTGGCGGTGCCGTCGCGCTCGCCGGTCGCGCCCGTGCCTTCATCGCCAGCGCACCACGAATAGCCGCCTCCGACAGGTCGGCCAGCTGGCGGCGCGTGTGCGCGACGGCCGCCACCGGCGGATTCGCGATCACCTCGACCACGTGGCCGCGCGCGCCGCAGATGCGCCAGAACGAGCGCGCGAAAGACGTGTCGCCGGCGTATTCCGGCGCCAGCGAATGGCTGCCGTCGAGATACGTGTAGCGCAGCGCGATCGGCTGCACGTAACCCAGCGAATCGATCGCCGGCTGCAGCAGCGAGCCGTGGAACTTGAGCAGCGTGGTGCCGTTGGTCGTCGTGCCTTCCGGGAACACGGCGAGCACGTCGCCCTGCCGCAGCGCGTCGGCGGCGAGCGCGTTGACGCGCAGCATGTCCGGCTTGTTCGCGCGCTCGAGGAAGATCGTGCCGGTGTCGCGGATCAGCTTGCCGACGAGCGGCCAGCGCGCCAGCTCCGACTTGGCGATGAAGCGCGCCGGCGAATGCGCATCGAGCACGAAGATGTCGAGCCACGACACGTGGTTGGCCGTGTACAGCACATTGCCGCCGGCGTCGTGGATCACGCCTTCGACGCGAGGCTCGACCGCGAGCAGCGCCAGCAGGCGCGCGCTCCAGCGGCGATTGAGCGCGCGGCGACCGACGGCGTCCACGCGGGGAAACACGAACGTGGTGATCGCGAGGCCGCGCGCGAGATGCACCACCGCGCGCAGCGCCCGCCACGACTGGCGCAGGCGCGATACGCGGTGGGCAGGATCGAGCATGGCCGGGAATGCAATGCAAAACGGCCCGCGGATGCGGGCCGTGGACGATCAGCGCGGCATCAACATCGCACGCGACCAGCCGCGCCCCGCCGCATCAGAACGCGACGCGCGTGGTATAGCCGTCCGACAGCACGCGCACGCGGTCGCCGGGGCGGAAGTTCTCGCCGGAATTCTCCTGCGGCACCGCGATCGTGCGCCCCGAATCGAGGCGCACGGTGACCTCGATGCCGTTCCTCTGGTTGGCGTTGTTCTCGACGGCGTTGCCGATCAGCCCGCCGATGATCGCGCCGGCCACGGCACCCGCGGCGTTGGCGGCGCCGCTGCCGCCGACCGTGCTGCCGGCGATGCCGCCCAGCGCCGCGCCGCCGACGGTGCCCACGCCGGTATTGGGCGCGGCGAGCTGGACGTAGCGCACGCCTTCGACGACGCCCATCTCGACGGTCTGCGGCCGCATGCCCTGGCCGTATTGATAGACGTCGCCGCGCTGCGAGGGCGCGCATGCGGCGAGCGAGAGCGCCAGCGCCGCGATGACGGCGACGGCAGCGCCGCGCGCCATGCGACGAATCGGTGCGCCGGACGACAAAATCGGGTAAGAAATATTTGGTTGCATGGCGGGTCGCATAGGGATCACCAGACGTTGCCAGTGAAGCTTCGATTGTATAACGCAGCGATGCGTTCCCGGTTGACGTCGTGGTTCTGTCCGCCGCGCGAGCCGATCTTGAGCGCGCCCAGCGTCGCGGCGAGCTGCCCGCTGCGCGGCCAGTCCCAGCCGCTTGACATGCCGTACAACAATCCGGCGCGATAGGCGTCGCCGCAGCCGGTCGGATCGACCAGCGCATCGGCGTGCGCGACGCCGATGCGCACGACGCCTCCTTCGGCATGGATTTCCGAGCCTTCGCCGCCGCGCGTCACCACCAGGGCGTCGACTCGCCGCGCCAGCGCCTCGATCGGCTGGCCGGTGCGCTCCGCGATGAGCCGCGCCTCGTAGTCGTTGAGCGTCACCACGCTGGCCGCATCCACCATCTGCATCAGCTCGTCGCCGCTGAACAGCGTCATCGCCTGGCCGGGATCGAAGATGAACGGGATGCGCGCGGCGTGGAACTCGGCGGCGTGCTGCAGCATGCCTTCGCGGCCATCCGGGGCCACGATGCCGAAGCCGACGCCGCCGACATCGGCGACGTGGTTGTCGTGCGAGCGCCCCATCGCTCCCGGGTGGAACGCGGTGATCTGGTTGTCGTCGAGGTCGGTGATGATGAACGCCTGCGCCGTGAACATGTCGGGCACGTCGCGCACGCCGTCGATGCCGATGCCGAGCGTGGCGAGGCGCGCGCGGTAATCGGCGCCGTCCTTGCCGAGCGTCGCCATCACCACCGGCTCGCCGCCCAGCGCGGCCAGGTTGTACGCGATGTTGCCGGCGCAACCCCCCCATTCGCGCCGCATGTCGCCGACGGTGAAGCACACCGACAGCACGTGCGCCTGGTCGGGCAGGATGTGCCGGCCGAAGCGGTCGGGAAACACCATGATGGTGTCGAAGGCGAGCGAACCGCAGATCAGCGTGCGCATGCTTGGCGTGCCGGCGCGCGAACGATGCGCCGAGGGGTTGTGAAGGCCGCGAAGTGTAGCGCGCCCGCCCGGCGGTCGTGGCCGCGGCAGTGCGAATCGGGTCCGGATGTTCGACGCCTGCGAGCGCTGCGCCATTCGCGGCCGCGATGCGGGGACATCGGACGTCCTTCAAACACGCTTCGCGAGCTCGCGTTGGACCGACGTCCCCGCATCGCGACCGGAGCCGCGCCGGGCGACGCGCCGGGCGACGCGCAACACCCGCATCCGTCATTCCCGAGAAGGCGGGAATCCGGCGCTGCTGCGGCGCCGTCATTCCCGCGAAGGCGGGAATCCGGCGCTGCTGCGACGTCAGTCGGCGATCGCCTCGCGGCCGATCTCGCGCACCACCGACTGCTGGCGGCGCGACACGGGCAGCGATTCGTCGATGCCGTTGAGGATCACCTCCCAATGCGCATCGCCGTCGTTGTTGAGGCGCCGCTCGAAGCCGCGGATCGCCTCGCGCGCGACGAGGCAGTTGCGGTGCACGCGCACGAAGCGGGCGCCGAACTCGTTCTCGAGCTTGGTCAGCGACTCCTCGAGCAGGTATTCGCGCTGCGGCGTGCGGATCGTGATGTACTTGAGCTCGGCCTTGAGGTAGACCACTTCCTCGATCGGCACCAGCACGACCCGCGAGCGCTCGGTCACCGACAGGAAGCGCCGCGAGTTGGCGGGAAGCTGCGACAGGCGCTCGCCGGTCAGCGGCTTCAGCTTCGGCACCTTGTACAGCGCCGCGAGCAGGCGCTGCACGCGCACCGGCTTCACCAGGTAGTCGATCGCGTGCACGTCGAACGCCTGCAGCGCGTGCTCGTGGAATGCCGTCGAGAAGATCACCACCGGCGGGTGCGGCAGCTTGAGCAGGTGGCGCGCGAGCTCGAGGCCGTCCATGTCCGGCATGTGGATGTCGGTGAGCACGAGGTCGGCGGGTGCGCTCGACAGCAGGTCGAGCGCCTCGCGTCCCTGCGTGGCCTCGCCGACGACGACGAGCGGCATCTGCACCGCGCAGTCGTCGAGCAGCTCGCGCAGGCGCCGGCGCGCCGGCGATTCATCGTCGACGATCAGGATGCGCAACGGCGTTTCGTTCATGATCGAAAGGCTCCGGCGAGGCCGAGCCCGGCGCGGCGCGCGCCGGGCGTGGGCCCGGAATCCGCGCGCGGTGCGCGCGGTTCGACGCGGTCGGCAGGCTGCGGCGGCGTGGCGGTGCGATAGGGCAGGCGGATGTGGACTTCATAGGCGTCGGGCAGAACGCGCGACTCGAGGCGCGCCTCGGCGTCGAAGTGCAGCGCGAGGCGCTCGCGGATGTTGGCGATGGCCATGCGGTTGCCGCGCTCGTGGCGCGTGCCCCGCGCGTCGTACGGATTGCGCAGGATCGCGTGCACCTCGGAGCGCGACAGGAAGATGTTGATCGATATCGTGCCCGGCGTGCTCGACGACTCGATGCCGTGATAGACGGCGTTCTCCAGCAGCGGCTGCAGCAGCAGCGGCGGCACCAGCGCATCGGACGGCATGCTCTTCACGTTCCAGTCGACGTCGAGACGGTCGCCGAGGCGCAGTTTCTCGAGGTCGAGGTACTGCCGGCACAGCTCGACCTCGTCGGCGAGAGGCGCGAGCTCGCGGTTGTCGCGCATCAGCACGCGGAAGAGGTCGGCCATGTCGTGCAGCGCCTCCTCGGCGCGGCGCGGGTCGCTGCGCACCAGCGACATCACGCCGTTGATGCTGTTGAACAGGAAGTGCGGGCGGATGCGCGCCTGCAGCGCCTGCAGCCGTGCTTCGCTGATCGCCGGCGACAGCGCCTTGGCGCGCAGCCTGAAGTACGCGAGCAGCAGCGCGGTCGCCGCCAGGGTGAACACGATGTGGGTGGCGTAGACGCCCTCGGCTTGCGGCACCAGCGAGCTGACGAAGGCCTCGACGCCGATCGCCACCACCACGCCCACGCCGGCGATCATGGCCGCCGCCATCGCGTAAGGGAGCCGCGCCAGCCAGCCGGCGAGAACCCACAGCACCGCCAGCTCCAGCAGCAGGTGGGGCTCGACCACGCCGGAAATGGTCGTCCATTCGCCGGCGAACGCCGTCAGTCCCGGCGCCCGCGCGAGCGCGACCAGCGCCGCGGCGCCGTTCACGGCGAGCAGGATCCGCAGGATGGTGCCGAGGTTGCGCAGCTCCGGCAGGCCCGGCTCGTCGTTGCGTTGTCTTATAATCGATCGCATGGTGGTTGCCGATCGGCGTCCGCATGCAAGCATCGTGCCCGTGGCGGCCCGGACCTCGCCGAATCGCCGGCCGCGCAAGGCGCCTGCCTGACGCCGGACCCCCGCGAGGCGCGCGTATTGTCGGCAACGCGGATCGCATTCGCAAGCGAAAGAGCATGTCACAACGCGCCAAACCGGAACCCGCAACGTGGTCGGGCCGCTTCGCCGAGCCGATGAGCGAGCGCATGCAGCGCTTCAACGCCTCGATCGGCTTCGACCGCCGCCTCGCCGGCGTCGACATCGACGCTTCGCTCGCCCACGCGCGAATGCTCGCCGCCGCGGCAATCATCTCCGCGCAGGATCTCGCCGACATCGAGCGCGGCATGGCGACGATCCGCGACGAGATCGCGCGCGACGCGCTCGCGTTCACCGCCGATCTCGAGGATGTGCATTTCGCGATCGAGAAGCGGCTGACCGCGCTGGTCGGCGATGCCGGCAAGAAGCTGCATACCGCGCGCTCGCGCAACGACCAGGTGGCCACCGACGTGCGGCTGTGGCTGCGCCACGCGATCGACGCGCTGGCCGCCGAGCTGCGCGCGCTGCGCCGGGCATTCGCCGAGCTCGCGCTGCGCCACGCCGCGGAGATCATGCCCGGCTTCACCCACCTGCAGGTGGCGCAGCCGGTGACGTTCGGTCACCACCTGCTCGCCTACGAGGCGATGTTCGCACGCGACAGCGCGCGCCTCGCCGACTGCCGCCGGCGCGTCAACGTCAGCCCGCTCGGCAGCGCCGCGCTGGCCGGCACGAGCTACCCGATCGACCGCCGGCGCGTCGCGCGCGAGCTTGGCTTCGACGGCATCGCGGGCAATTCGCTCGACGCCGTATCGGATCGCGACTTCGCCGTCGAGTTCACGGCCGCGGCGACGCTGGCGATGCTGCACCTGTCGCGCTTCGCCGAGGAGCTGGTGCTGTGGTCGAGCCCGCGCTTCGGCTTCGTCACCATCGCCGACCGCTTCTGCACCGGCAGCTCGATCATGCCGCAGAAGAAGAACCCCGATGTCGCCGAGCTCGTGCGCGGCAAGAGCGCGCGCGTGGCGGGCAGCCTCGCTGCGCTGGTCGTGCTGATGAAGGCGCAGCCGCTGGCGTACAACAAGGACAACCAGGAGGACAAGGAGCCGCTGTTCGACACGGTGGACACCCTCGGCGACTGCCTCGCGATCGTCACCGAGCTGGTTGCCACGGGCCTCGCGCCGGTGCCGGCGCGGATGCGCGCCGCGGCGCGCGAAGGCCACGCCACGGCGACCGACCTCGCCGACTACCTGGTGCGCAAAGGCATGCCGTTTCGCGACGCGCACGAGGCGGTGGCGCGCGCGGTGCGCGAGGCCGACGCGCACGGCAAGGACCTGGCCGACCTGCCGCTCGGCGAGCTGCGCGCGTTCGCGTCACTTGTCGGCGACGACGTCTACGCGGTGCTGACGCTCGAAGGCTCGGTGGCGAGCCGCGATCACGAAGGCGGCACGGCGCCGGCGCGCGTGCGCGCCGCCGCCGAGGCAGCGCTCGCCGCGATCGGCGCCGAAGAATCCGCTGCCGGCCGCTGACGCCGCGCGCGGCATCCACGATCCACGAAAGGAAGGCACGATGAGCGAAACCACCGCGCGCGATGTCGCGTTCCTCGGACTCGGCGTCATGGGCTATCCCATGGCGGGCCACCTCGCACGCGCCGGCCATCGCGTGACCGTGTACAACCGCAACGCGGACAAGGCACAGCAATGGGTCGCGGCCTACGGCGGCAGGCGCGCGGCGTCACCCGCGGAGGCAGCGGCCGGCGCCGAGCTGGTGATGATGTGCGTCGGCAACGACGATGACGTGCGTGCGGTGGCGGCCGGTGCGCAAGGCGCGCTGGCCGGCATGGCGAAGGGCACGATCCTCGTCGATCACACGACGGCGTCGGCGGTGGTGGCGCGCGAGGTTCACGCTGCGGCGGCGGCGCGCGGCGTCGGCTTCCTCGACGCGCCGGTGTCGGGCGGACAGGCCGGCGCCGAGAACGGCAAGCTGACCGTCATGGTCGGCGGCGACGCCGCGACGTTCGCCCGCGCCGAAGCCGTGATGGCGCACTACGCGCGCGCCGTGACGCTGCTGGGCGGCCCGGGCAGCGGGCAGCTCACCAAGATGGTCAACCAGATCTGCATCGCCGGCCTCGTCGAAGCGCTTGCCGAAGGCATCGCGTTCGCCGAGCGCGCCGGGCTCGATGCCGAGCGCGTGCTCGACGTGATCAGCAAGGGCGCCGCGCAATCGTGGCAGATGGAGAACCGCGGCAAGACGATGGTCGCCGACAAGTTCGATTTCGGCTTCGCCGTCGACTGGATGCGCAAGGACCTCGGCATCTGTCTCGACGAGGCGCGGCGCAATGGCGCGGCGCTGCCCGTCACCGCCGTCGTCGACCAGCTCTACAGCCGCGTGCAGGCGCGCGGCGGTGCGCGCTGGGACACGTCGAGCCTCATTCGCCTGTTGCGCGACCGGTGAGCGCGCGCGGCTGGCGCCGCATCGTCGCGCTGGGCGCGCTGGGCGCATGCGCGTCGCACGCCGCGGCCGTCGTGGTGTTCACCGATGGCTGGATGCGGCCGGCGAGCGCGGGTGCGCCGTCGGCAGAGGCCTATGTCGACGTGCGCGCCGACGCCGCGCTGGCGCTCGTCGGCGTGCACACCGACATCGCGCGCACGGTCGAGCTGGTCGCCGCGCCGGCGTCCGACCCGGCGCGGGACGCCCCCGCGCGCGCCGGCCGCTTCATGCTTGCGCCCGGCGAAAAGCTGCGCTTCGCGCGCCACGGCAACGTGCTGCGGCTGCGGGACATCGTGCGCAATGCGGAAGTCGGTGAATCGGTGCGCTTCGAATTCACTTTCGAGGACGCGAGTCACCGCACGCAGTCGGCGACGGCCGCGATCGTCGTGCGCGGGGTGTCACCGCCGGCACACGCGGGCGTCGCGCCAGGCGCGCAGAACTGACCGACGGCGTCAGCCGCGGACTGCCGCCGGCGACGCGGCATCAGCGTCGACGATCACGATCGTGGATTCGATCGTCGCCGTCTTCGCCAGCATGATCGTCGCCGAGCAGTACTTTTCCTTCGACAGCGCCACGGCGCGCTCCACGGTGCCACGCTCGAGGTTGCGCCCGGTGACGGTGAACGTCAGCGCAATGTGCGTGAAGACCTTGGGATCGGTGGCGGCGCGCGTGGCGTCGGCGTCGACCACGCAGTCGACGACCGCCTGGCGCGACTTGCCGAGGATCAGCACGACGTCGAACGCGCTGCACGCGGCGGCGCCCATCAGCAGCATTTCCATCGGCCGCATGCCGGCGTTGCCGCCACCGTGCTCCGGCGCGCCATCGAGAAGCACGCTGTGGCCGCTGCCGCTTTCGCCCTCGAAACGGACCCCGCCCTGCCAGCGAACACGGGCCCTCATCTCAGATTGCCTTGGTAGTTTGTGCTCACTATTGCGTAAACCATTGCCCGTATTGGTTATAAGTTTTTTGGATATCCTACATCGCAAACCGCAATTGGCGCAGTGCATTGCACAATGCCATTATCATAGCCGTCTGCGGTAACAAGGAGCCACTCCTTCTCCGCCGCGGGCCATTCCTCCATTCTCCTCCTATGGTGGAATCCTCCGGGCGCGGCCCCAACGGCCGCGCTCTTTTTTTGCGCTCGCGCAATGTGCAATGCAGCACAGGAAGCGTTTCGACGGCGGGGATTGCACGCAGAACGGCGATGCTGCCGCTCGCGTTGACCGGAATCGCCAAAAGCATTTATAATGCAAGACTTTGCTGCGCCAGCGCACCACGGTGCGGCGCCCCCGGCCCCATCGGCGGGCCAACGCTCGAACGAACCGAAATGAAGACCTTTTCCGCCAAAGCGCAGGACGTTGTCCACGACTGGTATGTCGTCGACGCCACCGACAAGGTGCTGGGCCGGCTCGCATCGCAGATCGCCCTGCGCCTGCGCGGCAAGCACAAGCCGATCTACACGCCGCACGTCGACACCGGCGACTTCATCGTCGTCACCAACGTCGAGAAGATCCGCGTCACCGGCAACAAGGCCGACGCCAAGCTCTACCATCGCCACTCGGGCTATCCGGGCGGCATCACCACGACGTCGTTCGCCAAGATGCAGGCGCGCTTTCCGGGGCGGGCGCTGGAGAAGGCGGTGCGCGGCATGCTGCCCAAGGGCCCGCTCGGCTACGCGATGATCAAGAAGCTCAAGTACTACGCTGGCGGTGCACACCCGCACACGGCGCAGCAGCCCAAACCGCTCGAACTCGAGAAATCATGATCGGCAACTATTACTACGGCACCGGCCGCCGCAAGACTTCGGTCGCGCGCGTGTTCCTGAAGCAGGGCAGCGGCAACATCGTCGTCAACGACAAGCCGGTCGACCGGTTCTTCTCCCGCGACACCGGCCGCATGGTCGTGCGCCAGCCGCTGGTGCTGACCAACCATGAGAAGACGTTCGACATCATGGTGAACGTCATCGGCGGCGGTGAGTCGGGCCAGGCGGGCGCCGTGCGCCACGGCATCACCCGCGCGCTGATCGACTATGACGCGCAGCTGAAGCCGACGCTGTCCAAGGCCGGTCTCGTCACGCGCGACGCGCGCGAAGTCGAGCGCAAGAAGGTCGGCCTGCACAAGGCGCGCCGGCGCAAGCAATTCTCCAAGCGCTGACGGTCCGCTCCGAAGCACGCAAGGGGGCTGCCGGCCACGGCGGCCCCTTTTTCTTTGGTTTTCGCGCACGCTGCCTGTACACTGCATTCTTATGACGGAGGCATAATTGGCGAAACTGGCAATCGGCATCGTCGGCGGCACCGGTTACACCGGCGTGGAGCTGCTGCGCATCCTCGCCCGCCACCCGCACGCCGAGCTGCGCACGATCACCTCGCGCAAGGAAGCGGGGATGCCGGTCGCGCAGATGTTTCCGTCGCTGCGGCGCGTCGTCGACCTCGCCTTCAGCGAACCCGCGCAGGCGCCGCTCGCACAGTGCGACGTCGTGTTCTTCGCCACGCCGCACGGCGTGGCGATGAGTCAGGCACGCGGGCTCGCTGCCGCCGGTGTGCGCATCATCGATCTCGCCGCCGATTTCCGGCTGAAGGACGTCGCCGAGTTCGAGCGCTGGTACAAGATGCCCCATGCGTGCCCGGAGCTGCTGGCGGAATCGGTGTACGGTCTGCCGGAAATGAATCGCGAGGCGATCCGCAAGGCACGCATCGTCGGCAATCCCGGCTGCTATCCGACGACCGTGCAGCTCGGTTTCCTGCCGCTGGTCGAGGCGGGCATCGTCGACGCGTCGAAGCTGGTCGCCGACAGCAAGTCGGGGGTTTCCGGCGCCGGACGCAAGGCGGATACGCACCTGCTGTTCGCCGAGGCGTCGGACAACTTCGCCGCGTACGGGCTCGGCGGACATCGCCATCACCCGGAAATCGTGCAGGGGCTGGGCGGCGCCGCGAAGGGCGATGTGTCGGTCCTGTTCACGCCGCATCTGGTGCCGATGATCCGCGGCATCCTGTCGACGCTGTACGCCCCCCTCACCCGTGATGCCGACCTGCAGGCGCTGTTCGAGAAGCGCTATGCCGGCGAGCCGTTCGTCGATGTCATGCCGCCCGGGTCGGCGCCCGACACGCGCTCGGTGCGGGCGTCGAACATGCTGCGCATTGCCGTCAGCAAGCCCGAGGGCATGGGACTCGCGCGCGTCATCGTCGTGCTCGACAACCTCGTCAAGGGTGCCGCCGGGCAGGCGGTGCAGAACATGAATCTGATGTGCGGCCTCCCGGAGGCGGCCGGACTCGACACCGTCGCGGTGTTGCCCTAGGCGGGAAACCGGTGCCACCGCACGCGATCTGGCGCCGGATGCGCCACCCGTTCTCGATCAGCGCGCCGCGCATGCGCGTGCGCAGCGACCTCGGCTGGCCGTGGCGGCTGGGCGTCCTCGTAGCGCTCGCCGCGCTGGTCGGCGGCATGTGGTGGTGGGGCTACGATTTCGGACAGCTGTTCAGCGGCTTCAATCGCTCGGAGATGAAGGATCGGGTGGAGCAGCTCGAGACCGACAACGCCAAGCTGCGCGACGAGGCGGCAGGTGCGCGCTCGCATTTCGCCGAGCTCGAGAGCGATCTCGCGATCACCCGTGGCGCGCAGGCGCAACTCGCGCACCAGAACACCGACCTGGCGCAGGAGAACGCGCAGATCAAGGAGGAGCTCGCGTTCCTGCAGAAGCTGGTGTCGGACTCGGGAAAGCAGGGCGCGATGACGATCCAGCGCCTCACCGCCGAGGCGGAGTCGGCGACGCGCTGGCACTACGACGTCCTGCTCGTGCGCGGCGGCAACCCGCGCGACGAGTTCGCCGGCCATGTGACGTTGCAGGCGAAGCTCGCGTTGCCGCCGGCCGACGGCGGCGCGCCGCGCGAGACGATTCTCAACCTGCCGGCGGACCAGGCGGAGGCGGCGACGCCGCTTGGCCTCAAGTTCAAGTATTATCAGCGCGTGGAAGGGTCGATCCGCGTGCCGCAAGGCGCCCGCCTGACGGCACTCACGGTGCAGGTGTTCGAGAACGGCACCGCGGCCGCGCGCACGTCACGCTCATTGACTATTCCGTGAGAGGCGCCATGTTCAAGGCCAGGAAGGAAGCAGCACCCCAGAAGCGGCTCGACAGCCTGATCGGCGCCGGAACGATCGTTCGCGGCGACCTGCTGTTCACCGGCGGCCTGCGCGTGGATGGCTGCGTCGAGGGCAATGTCGGCACGGCCGACGGCCAGGCCGGCACCCTGGTGATCAGCGAGCATGCGCGCATCGACGGCGAAGTGCGGGTGTCTCACGTCGTGGTCAACGGCACCGTGACGGGCCCGGTTTTCGCTTCCGAATACCTGGAGCTGCAGCCGAAAGCGCGCATCGTCGGCGATGTCGCGTACCGCAAGCTCGAGATGCACATGGGAGCCGTGATCGAAGGACGGCTCGCGCACGGCGAACCGGAAACGGCGTCCGTGGTCGAACTGAAGCGTGCGACCGGCGACTGAACGCGCCGGGCGCTGGCAGCGCCGCAAGGCAAAGGAGCAGCAATGAACGCAATGACCGACATGCCCGCCCCGCTCAACTTCACCGACAGCGCCGCCGACAAGGTGCGCGCGCTGATCGAGGAGGAAGGCAATCCGGACCTCAAGCTGCGCGTGTTCGTCACCGGCGGCGGGTGCTCGGGCTTTCAGTACGGATTCACGTTCGACGAGGTGGTCAACGAGGACGACACGTCGATGGAGAAGAACGGCGTGACGCTTCTCATCGACCCGATGAGCTACCAGTATCTGGCCGGCGCCGAGATCGACTACACGGATGGCCTCGAGGGCGCGCAGTTCGTCATCAAGAATCCGAACGCCACGAGCACCTGCGGCTGCGGGTCCAGTTTCTCCGCGTAGCGCGACGCGCGCACGCCGTCGCCGACACGAGGGGCCTTCGCGGCCCCTTTTTGTTTGCGGCAGGCGTGACGGCGCAAGTGTGCAGGGCAGGCTTGATCTGGCGCGCCGCGAGCGCTAGGCTCGGCTGACCGCTGCACGCCGAATGGCGACCGTCCATGATCCACCCCCAACTGCCGACGATTCCCGCGCCCGAGCGCGCCGCCACCGGCCTGTCGCGCGATGCGCTGTTCCAGTCGCTGTACGCCGAGCTGCGCCGGCTCGCGCGGCGCGAGCTGCAGCGCAGTGGTGCAGTCACGCTGTCGGCGACCGATCTGCTGCACGAGGCGTTCCTCGACATGTCGAAGCGCGACGGCACCGCGTTTCCCGACCGCGCCCGCTTCATGGCCTATGCGGCGCGCGCGATGCGCGGCCTCGTCATCGACTACGCGCGCGAGCGCAAGGCGCAGAAGCGCGGCGGCGCATTCGAATTCACGGCGATGGACACCGAGATCGCCGACGGCGTCGCCGATGGCCAGGAGCTGTCACGGCTGTCCGATGCGCTCGACGAGCTCGCCAAGGTCGATCGCGCGCTCGCCGACCTCGTCGACCTCAAGTTCTTCTGCGGGCTCGCGACTGCGGAGATCGCGGCGCTGCGCGACGTGTCGGAGCGCACCATCGAGCGCGACTGGACCAAGGCGCGCGTGTACCTGCGCCAGGTGCTGAAGGACGACGATTGCCTCGGGTGACGCTGCAGCGATGGACGCCGAGCGCTGGCGCAGGCTGAGCCCGCTGCTCGACCGCGCGCTCGACAAGGAAGGCGAGGCGCGCGTGCGCTGGTTCGCCGCGCTGCGGGGCAGGGATCCCGCGCTCGCCGCCGAGATCGCGGAGCTGGTCGCCGAAGCCGAGGCGCTCGAGCGCGATGGCTTTCTCGAACGGCCGCCGCCACAGCCAGGCGCGAACGACGCAGGGCTCGCTGGGCAGACGTTCGGCGCCTACACGCTGGAACGTCCGCTCGGCCAGGGTGGCATGGGCAGCGTGTGGCTCGCACGCCGCAGCGACGGACGCTATGTCGGCAGCGTCGCCATCAAGCTGCTCAATGCCGCGCTCGTCGGTCGCGCCGCGGAAGGCCGCTTCCGGCGCGAGGGCACGATCCTGGCGCGTCTCGCGCATCCCAACATCACCCGCCTGATCGACGCCGGCATCTCGCCGGCGGGGCAGCCGTATCTCGTCGTCGAAGTCGTCGATGGCCGGCCGATCGATGCATGGTGCGACGCGCGCAGCCTCACCATCGACGCCCGCCTGCGATTGTTCCTCGACGTGCTGGCGGCCGTCGCGCACGCGCACGCCAACCTGATCGTGCATCGGGACATCAAGCCGTCCAACGTGCTGGTGGCTGCCGATGGCACCGTCAAGCTCCTCGACTTCGGCATCGCCAAGCTGATCGAGGACGACGTTGCCGACGCCACCCAGCTGACGCGCGAGGCGGGGCGCGCAATGACCCCGGAGTACGCCGCGCCCGAACAGCTCACCGGCGGCCCGATCACCACCGCCACCGATGTCTACGCGCTCGGCGTGCTGCTCTACCTGCTGCTCGGCGGCCGCCATCCCGTCGGCGACGGCACGCGCTCGCCGGCCGAGCTCGTGCACTCCGTGGTCGACGTCGCGCCGCCGCGGCTTGCGGTCGCGGCCACGCGCGAGGGCGCCGGCTTGACGATGCACAGCGCGTCGATCGCCGCGCATCGCGGCACCACGCCCGAGCGCCTCGGGCGCACGCTGCGCGGCGACCTCGAGAACATCGTCGCCAAGGCGCTGAAGAAGGTGCCGGCCGAGCGTTATGGATCGGTGCCGGCGCTGGCCGCCGACATCCGCCATTTCCTCGCCCACAAGCCCGTCGCCGCGCGTGCCGATTCGGTCGCCTACCGCACTGCCAAGTTCGTCGAGCGTCACCGGATCGGCGTCGTCGTCTCCGCGCTCGCGGTCTGCGCCGTCGTCGCCGGGCTCGTCGGCACCGTGGTGCAGGCGCGCCGCGCGAGCGCGTCCGCCGTCGTCGCCGATGCCCAGCGCCACCGTGCCGACCAGGCCGCGGCGCGCGCAACCGTCGAGCGCGACTTCGCGCTCAACGCGCTGGCGCGCAGCGCCGCCATCAACGACTTCAACACCTTCCTGCTCTACGATGCGGCGCCGAGCGGCAAGCCTTTCACCGTGGGCGACCTCCTCGGGCGTGCCGAGGTGCTCGCCGAGCACGACCCCGATGCCGTCGACCGCGCCAATCTCCTCGTCGCGATCGGCAGCCAGTACCAGGTGATGGACGAAGCGGCCAAGGCGCGCGAGGTTCTCGGTCGCGCGTACGCGCTGGCCCGCGGCGGCCAGGATAGATCGCTGCATGCGCGCGCCGCATGCCTGTACGCCGAGGCGCTCGCGACCGGCGGTGAGCGCGCGCGCACGGAAGCGATGCTGCAGGAAGGACTGGCAGCCCTTCCGGACGAGCCGCGCTTCGCGCGCGACCGCATCGAGTGCCTGCTCGATGGCAGCCTCGTCGCGCGCAAGCTCGGCGAGACGGACGCCGCGGTCGCGCGCGCCGAGGCGGCGCGCGCGCTGCTGGCGACGCTGGCGGTGCGTCCGGCGACGCTCGAGCAACGGATGTACGACGACCTCGCCGAGTCGTACCGCATCGCCGGACGCTACATGCAGGCCGAGCCCGCCTACGCCAGGGCGTACGCGCTGCTCGAGTCGCTCGGGCGGCAGGACACGCAGAATGCCGGCTCGGTGCTCAACAACCGCGGCGTCGCGCTGTTGCAGACCGGCCGTCCCCTCGCGGCCGAACCACTGCTGCGGCGCGCGCTCGACATCAGCCGCAGTGACGCGGGGGTCGACCACGTGTCGCCGGTGCTCCTCATGAACTACGGCGCGGCGCTGCTCGCGCTCGGCCGCGGCACGGAGGCGATGCAATACCTGACGCGCGCCCACGCGCAGGCGGTGCGTGCCGGCGACGACGTCACCATCAACCAGTCGCTGCTTGCGCTGGCGCAGGCCGACCGCCTGGGCGGCGACCTCACGCGCGCGCGCCAGCGCCTGGACGAGGTCGAGCCGCGCCTGCGCAGCGCGCTTCCGCAGGGGCACATGGCGTTCGCCGCGCTCGCGATCCAGCGGGCGCCGCTCGCGCTCGCACTCGGCCAGCCGGATGTTGCACAGGCGGAAGCCGATCGTGCCGTGGCGCTCGCCGAGGGTACCCACGGCGACCTCCTGGTGGCCGCCAACGCGCGCACGACGCGTGCCGAAATCGAGCTCGCGACGCGGCGCGGCGACGCCGCGAGCGCGGACGCGCAGCGCGCCGTCGAACACTTGCGCGGCGTGCTGGCGGCCGATGAGCGCTCGGGGATCCGCGGCCGCGCCGAGCTCGTGCACGGTCGCGCGGCGCTCGCGGCCGGCAACGCGGCCGAAGCCCACACTGCGTTCGCCGCGGCGGCCGATGAATTCGACGCGGCCTACGGCGCCGAGCATCCGCAGTCGCGCGCCGCGCACGCGCTGCGCGACGACGTCGGGCCAAGCCGCCAGGCACGCATTCGGTAGCGTACAGCGCCTCGCGGACGGCGCGCGGCAGCGGCACGCGCATGCCGCCTGCGCCGGGCGACACGACGTTCGTCGCGCCGGGCGTGAATATTCCGCACGAATGGCGCCATTGCCCCCGCCTTTGCGATCTCTCCGGTGAAGGCACGCGATTTCGCGGGCTGCCACGACCCCGTGCGCCACGGCATGGCGGGTCGCAGGGAGAACGACGATGAGGAAAGACCCGATCACGCACGCGGCACTGGCGGTGCTGGCGGCGCTGGTGCTTGCCGGCGCCGGATCGAATGCCGACGCCGACGAAGGCGTGCTGCCGTCGATCATGGTCTTCAACAACCCATTCGGCGTCGACGAGACCATTTCCACCGCCGGCGCGGTGAACCTGTCGAATCCGTTCTTCCAGAGCCTCGGCGGCAACGGCCGCGCCTGCGTCAGCTGCCATCAGCCAAGCGCCGGGTGGACGGTGACACCGGCGAACGTGCGCGCGCGCTTCGACGCCAGCGCCGGAACCGATCCGATCTTCCGCACCAACGACGGCTCGGTCTCGCCGGATGCCGACGTGTCCACCGTCGACGCGCGCCGCGCCGCCTACGCGATGCTGCTCGACAAGGGCCTGATCCGCGTCGGCATCGGCATTCCGGCGAACGCCCAGTTCGACCTCGTGGCCGTCGACGATCCCTACCACCACGCTAACGCCGGCGACCTCTCGCTGTTTCGCCGGCCGCTGCCGTCGACCAATCTCGGCTTCATCAGCACCGTGATGTGGGACGGCCGCGAGACATTCAGGGACGCAGCGTCGACGAGTTGCCTGATGGGCACCACGACCTGCTACGCGACCGTGCATTTCGACCTCGCCGACCAGGCGAGCGGCGCCACCACCGGTCACGCCCAGGCCCCGACCGCGCCGAGCGCGGACACGCTGGCGCAGATCGTGGCCTTCGAGACGAGCCTCGTGACGGCACAGGTGCTCGACGACGACACCGGACCGCTGCTCATCCACGGCGCGCAGGGCGGCCCGCGGCATCTCGACAGGCAGCCGTTCTACTTCGGCATCAATGACGTGCTGGCGAACGACTATCGCACCGGAGCCACGTTCAACCCGGCGGTGTTCACGCTGTACGACGAATGGCAGCGCGACAAGCACATGGCGAAGAACGAAGGCCAGATGCGCGGCGTCGAGGCACGCGCTGCCGTGTACCGCGGCCAGCAGCTGTTCAACACCAAGCCCATCAAGATCACCGGCGTCGCGGGGCTCAACGACGACCTCGACGTGCCGCTGATCAACGGCACCTGCACCACGTGCCACGATTCACCGGGCGCCGGCAGCCATTCGACGCCCGCGCCGCTCAACATCGGCATCGCCGACGCCAGCCGGCGCACCCCGGACATGCCGCTGTACACGCTGCGCCACAATGTCGCGCCGTTCGAGGAGGTGCAGACGACCGACCCGGGACGCGCATTGATCACCGGCGCGTGGAAGGACATCGGGCGCTTCAAGGGTCCGGTGCTGCGCGCGCTGGCGACGCGCCCGCCGTACTTTCACAATGGCTCGGCGAAGGACCTTGCCGCCGTCGTCGATTTCTACAACGACCGGTTCAGCATCGGCTTCACCGACCAGGAAAAGCAGGACCTGGAAGCGTTCCTGCGCACGCTGTAGACCGCGTCCAGTCGCGCGCGGCGCCGTCAGTCGCGCGCGGCGCCCCAGTGGATCGCACCGAGCACGCGCGGTCCGCGCGCGCCGGTGACGCTCGGCAGGTTGCCGCTGGCACGCGCCAGCGCGCGCTGCGCGAGCCACGCGAACGCCAGCGCCTCGACGTGCTCGACGTCGATGCCGAGGGCCGTCGACGTGCGCAGCCGCCGCGGCGCGACCTCGCGCGCGAGCAGGTCGATGAGCGTCGCGTTGTGCGCGCCGCCGCCGGCGACGATCACCTCGGCGGCACGCGGCGCATGACCGCGGATCGCATCGGCGATCGTGCGCGCGGTGAGCGCGGTGAGCGTCGCCTGCACGTCGCGCGGCGGCAGCGCGGTGCCTTCGAGTCGCGCGTCGAGCCACGCCGCGTTGAACAGGTCGCGTCCGGTGCTCTTCGGCGGCGCCAGCGCGAAATACGGCTGCGCGAGGAGCCGTGCCAGGAGTGCCTCGTCGACGCGGCCGCTGCGCGCCCATGCGCCCTCGATGTCGCAGGCGCCGCCCCGATGGCGCGCATGCCACAGGTCGATCAGCGCGTTGCCGGGGCCGGTGTCGAAGCCGTGGACGGCGCCCGCGATCGGCAGGTCGGTGACGTTGGCGATGCCCCCGATGTTGACGATCACGCGATGCACGTCGCCACCGAAAAGCGCCTGGTGGAATGCCGGCACGAGCGGCGCACCCTGGCCGCCGGCGGCGACGTCGCGGCTCCTGAAATCCGCGACCACGGTGAGCCCGCTCGTCTCGGCCACCCGCGCGGCGTTGTTGACCTGCACGGTCCAGCCGTCCTCGGGGCGATGGCGGATGGTCTGCCCGTGCACGCCGGCAGCGACGATGTCCTCCGGAGTCAGTCCGGCATCATCGATCGCCTCCGCGAGCGCCTGCGCGTAGAGATCCGCCAGCGCATTGGCCACGCGCGCGGAGCGCGCGACCTCGTCCCAGCCGGAGGCCTGCAGCGCCAGGAGCTCGTCGTGCATCGCCGGCGGGAACGGCAGGTGGGCGGCGCCCAGCGTCGCGCAAACGCGGCCGTCGGCCGGAGCGAAGTCGGCGATCACGGCATCGACGCCGTCGAGGCTCGTCCCCGACATCACGCCCGCATAGCGCTCGCCCGGCATCGAATGCGGGCGCTTTCTAGTCGGCGGCAGCGAACTGCGCGCCGGCCTGGTCGCGCGCGAGCGCGAGTTCGGCGGCGCGCACCTTGACGTCGGCGATGAACTTCACGCGCTCGCCATCGGCGATGGGCTCCGCCGACGGCAGCGCGACGGTGACCGGATTGCGAGGCACGTTGTCGACGCGGAATTCGTAGTGCAGGTGCGGCCCGGTGGCCCAGCCGGTCATGCCGACGAAGCCGATGACGTCGCCCTGGCTGACGCGGGCGCCAGGCTTCAATGCCGGCGCGAAGCGCGACAGGTGCGCATAGACGGTCGAGTATGTCTTGCCGTGACGCACGATGACGACGTTGCCGTATCCGGTCTCCTGCCCCGCTACGGCGACCACGCCGTCGGCGGTGACATGCACCGGCGTCCCCATCGGCGCGCCGAAATCGGTACCCTGGTGCGATTTCCACTTCTGCAGGATCGGATGGAAGCGCGCCGGCGTGAAGCCCGAGGTGATGCGCGAAAACGCGAGGGGTGCGCGCAGGAACGCCTTGCGCAGGCTGCGGCCATCTGCGCCGTAGTAGCCCGACCGGCCGTCGGCGTCGGTCCATTGATACGCGCGGTACGCGACACCGCGGTTGACGAATTCCGCGGCGAGGATGCGCCCCGCGCCCGCCGGCTCGCCGTCGATCGCACGCGCCTCGTAGACGACGCTGAACGTGTCGCCACGCCGCAAGTCGTGGTGGAAGTCGATGTCGCCGCCGAAAACGTCGGCGAGCTCCATCGTGATCGCGTCCGGAAGGTTCGCCGCGTCGGCGGCGGCGAACAGCGACGTCGTCACCGTGGCGCTGCGCATCTCGATGCGCGTGTCGATCGACGGCGGCGCCGCGTGGGCGGCGAACGTGCTGCCCTGGCGATTGACGGTGAGCACGTCGCCCGAGGGCTGCAGGAAGCGCAGCTCGATCAGGTCGCCGTCGTCGTCGGTGGCGAAGCGCAGCGGGCGTCCGGGCCGCAACTGGTACAGCGCGCGCGCCGAAGGATCGGTGCGCAGGAACCTGAACGCGGCGTCGTCGTCGACCCCGGCGCGCGCGAGCAGGCTGCCGATGGTGTCGCCGCGTTGCACCCGCTCGTCGTGCCAGTACACGGCCGGCGCGCGCGCGGCGACGGCCGGCAGCGGCAGTTCACGCAGCACCGCCATCGTCGGCACCGGCGCATCGTCGCCGTCCGGCACCAGCGCGAACGCGGCCACTGCGCTGCCGGCGAGGAACGCCGTCAGCAGCCATTGCGCCGGGCTCATCTGCGACAGGCGCGACGCGAGCGCGCGATACGATAAAATCGACGGCTTCGGCGAAATCACGGGAAGATGGGCGCGACGGTGGGCGACGGCGATCGAATCAGCGGGCGAGTGTATCAAACCGGGCGCGGGCGTCGCCCCGCACGGCAACGCCTGCCGCACAGCGGCACCCGCGGCGACCCTCGATGAGGGCCGGCGTCGCCGAACAGATCGCGATCTTCCGGCGCGGCGCCGACGAGCTGATCGTCGAGGCCGAGGTCGCGCAGAAGCTGGCGCGCTCGCTGGCGACAGGCCAGCCGTTGCGCGTCAAGCTCGGCCTCGATCCGACGGCGCCCGACATCCATCTCGGCCACACGGTGGTGTTGAACAAGCTGCGCCAGATGCAGGATCTGGGCCACCACGTGATCTTCCTGATCGGCGACTTCACGTCGATGATCGGCGACCCGTCGGGCCGCAACGCGACGCGCCCGCCGCTGACGCGCGAGGCCATCGAGGCCAACGCCAGGACGTACCACGCCCAGGCGACGAAGGTGCTCGACGCTGCGCACACCGAGATCCGGTACAACTCGGAATGGTCGGAGCCGCTCGGCGCCGCGGGCATGATCAAGCTCGCCTCGCACTACACGGTGGCGCGGATGCTCGAGCGCGACGACTTCCACAGGCGCTTCAAGGGCAACCAGCCGATCGCGGTGCACGAGTTCCTGTACCCGCTGATGCAGGGCTACGACTCCGTGGCGCTGCGCTCCGACATCGAGCTCGGCGGCACCGACCAGAAGTTCAACCTGCTGGTCGGTCGCGAGCTGCAGAAGGATTTCGGCCAGGAGCCGCAGTGCATCCTGACGATGCCGCTGCTCGAGGGCCTCGACGGCGTGGACAAGATGTCGAAGTCGAAGCAGAACTATGTCGGCATCAACGAGCCGCCGCCGGAGATGTTCGGCAAGCTGATGTCGATCTCCGACGAACTGATGTGGCGCTACTACGAGCTGCTGTCGTCGCGTCCGCTCGCCGAGATCGCCGCGCTGCGCCGCGAGTGCGCAGACGGCCGCAATCCGCGCGAGGTCAAGGTGATGCTGGCGCAGGAAATCGTCGCGCGCTTCCATTCGGCGCGCGACGCCGAGACGGCGCTCGCCGGCTTCGACGCGCGCTTTCGCAAGGGCGCGCTGCCGGAATCGATGCCCGAGGTGACGCTGCACACGGCGGGCACGCCGATGCCGATCGCGCAGATCGCGAAGCAGGCGGGCATCGTCGAATCGACGTCGGAGGCGCTGCGCCTCATCGCCCAGCATGGCCTCAAGGTGGATGGCGACGCGGTTGCCGATCGCGGCCTTGCGATTGCCGCGCCGCGCACGCTGGTCGTGCAGGCGGGCAAGCGCAAGTTCGCGCGCGTCACGCTGACGTGATTCCCGGGTCGGCGCCGATGCCGACCAGCCGTGGCCGCCATGGCGTGCGGGGCTTCACGACCTTTTCGCGGCGCAGGTGCCGCGCCACGAGGTCGTAGATCGGCTCGCCGCCCGCCATCTTCGCGTCCTCCGACACCGGTGCCCAGCCGGCGACCTTGTAGGTCTTCGCGGCCTCGATCGGCCGGTCATTGACGCGCATGTCTGAGATGCGCGCGCCCTGCGCCGCATCGGGCGCGATCGCGTAGGTCATGCCGGCCACGCGCACCATGTCACCGCCCTGCTGCAGGTACGGGTCGGGGTTGAAGAGGTTGTCCGCGACGTCCTCGAAGATCGTCTTGATCGTCTCGCCGGTCATCGGCGTCAGCGTCGCGTACGGATAGGTGATCGCCGTCTGGTCCATCAGGTGCTCGAAAGTGATCGTGTCGCCCGGCATCAGCGTGGGCCCCCAGCGGAAGCCCGGCGAGAACGCGATCTCGGCGTCCTTTTCGGCGCGCAGCGCCTGCATGATCAGCTCGTCGACGCTGCCGTTGAAATTGCCGCGCCGGTACAGCAGGCCTTCGCTGACTGCCAGCGGCTCGGCCAGCTTCGCCGCGAATGGCGCGCGCGCCTTCGCGACATACGCCGCCATCGCCGCGTCGGCCGGCAGGAGGTCGGAGAACACCGGCAGCAGGCGATAGCGGTAGTCCGCCACCTTGCCGCCTTTGACGTCGAAATCGAGAACGCCGAGGAACTTGGCGTTGCAGCCGGCGTTGGTCACGATCGTGCGGCCGCCGGCATTGGCGACCAGCGTCGGCTGCGGCATGCCGTCGTGGGTGTGGCCGCCGAGAATGGCGTCGAGCCCGCGCACGCGCGACGCGAGCTTCAAGTCGACGTCCATGCCGTTGTGCGACAACAGCACGGCCACGGCCGCGCCTTTCGCGCGCACCTCGTCGATCATCTTCTGCAGGTTCTCCTCCTGGATGCCGAAGGTCCAGTCGGGAGTGAAATAGCGCGGGTTGGCGATCGGTGTGTAGGGGAAAGCCTGGCCGATGACCGCCACCCTGACGCCGTTGACGACGCGAATCACGTACGGCGCGAATACCGGATCGCCGAAGTCCTGCGTCTTCACGTTGTGCGCGACGAAGTCGATGTGGCCCGCGAGGTCCCTGGCGATCACCTCCTGCACGCGCGCCGCGCCGAAGGTGAATTCCCAGTGCGCCGTCATCACGTCGACGCCGAGGAGCTTGGCCGCGTCGATCATGTCCTGGCCCTGCGTCCACAGCGAGGTGGCCGAGCCCTGCCACGTGTCGCCGCCGTCGAGCACCAGCGCGCCGGGGCGCGAAGCCTTCATCCTCGTCACCAGCGTGGCGAGATGGGCGAAGCCGCCCGTCGTGCCGAAGCGCACGGCGGCGGCGACGAAGTCGAGGTTGCTGAACGCATGCGCTTCGCGCGTGCCCGGCGCGATGCCGAACCGCTTCAGCAGCGCTTCGCCGACGAGGTGCGGCGGCTTGCCGCGCGCGGCGCCGACGCCGAGGTTGACCGACGGCTCGCGAAAGCGCTCCGGCATGAGCTGCGCATGGCAGTCCGTGAAATGCAGCAGCGCGACGTTGCCGAACGGCACGCCGGCACCGTCATAGAGCCGCTCGCCCGCCGCGTCGGCAGCCAGCACCCGCTCGAGCGGGAGGCCCGCTGCCGATGCCGCCGCCAGCGCGCGCAGGAAGTCGCGGCGACGCATCGGATTCACCCCCGCCGGCGCGGGCGTCGAGTCCGCACGCGCGGCGCGCGGCTCACTGGTTGACCGGCGACTTGGGATCCATCAGCAGCGCGACGACGTCCTTGATCTGTGCCTCGGTGAGGATGCCGTGCGCGCCGAAGCGCGGCATGTTGGAGCACGCCGCATACGCTTCGGCGTTGTAGACCTTGCCATACGCGTACTTGCGCACTTCGTCGTTGTAGCCGCGCAGCTTGCCGAACTGGTACAACGACGGCCCGATGGTGCCGTACGAGATTTCCGACTTCGTGAGCTGGTGGCAGGCATAGCAGTTGCCGCCGCTCGGATTCTTCGGGTCGTCCGAATACTGCTTGCCCTGGCCCGACTGCGCGATCTTCTCGCCGTTCTTCCAGTCGCCGAGGTAGTGGCCATCGGCCGGCCACTTGACGCCGGCGAGATTCGACTTCTCGAGGCGCGCCGCCACGTCCGGCGGCACGGGCTTGCCGAAATACTCGCTGCATACGCGTTGCGTCTCGTCCTGGTCGAGACGGTCGAGACCTGCCTGGCTCTTGGCCTGAAACGATGACTTGAGCGCCGCGACGACGGCGTCGTGACTGACTTCAGGATTGGACATCGAGGCGCAGCCGGCGATGGCGAGTGCGACGGCGGCGGCAGCCAGCGTGGCGCGCAGGAAGTTGCGTGTCATGGTCGTGGTCCCGTCCGCTTCAGCGCTTGAGCCCCGGACCGTCGTAGACGGCGCCGTTGGCGTTGTAGGCGAGGTAGGTGGTCAGCGCGATCGATACCGGCGAACCGTAGACGAGGTCGGGAAACCGCTGCTGGCGGAAGCAGTCGTTGAGCCGCCACTGCATCGTGCGCAGCTCGCCCTGCGACACGCGGTACGCGGGCCACGTGGTGTACGCCTTGCGTGCACCCTCCTTCGTCGCGAGGTCCGGCAAGTCCTGCAGGCGGATGCGCTTGCCGGTCTCGGCGTGGCAGGTGGCGCACGCGAAATCGTGCGTGGCCCCGCGGTAAAAGAAGAGCTTCTCGCCCATCGCGTACATCTCGCGCATATGCGGGTCGGCCAGCGAGACGTTCATCGGCATGCCCTTGGACTGGCCGACGACGTAGGCCGCGAGGGCCTCGAGATCGGACCGCTTGCCGGGGGCGCCGAACAGCACCTTGGTGGCATCCGCCTCGCCGATCCCCTGCTGCGTCGTCATGCACCAGACCAGCCGCGACTCGAGGTCCTGCACGCGGCCCGCGTCGGCGAAATAGCGCGGCAGCGAGGCGTACGCGCCCTTGACGACGCCGGGCCCGAGTCCGAGGTCGCATTTCGCCAGCGACACCTTGCGCGGGCCTCGCGCCTCGTTCCACAACCCCTCGCCGCGCGCTTCCCACAGGTCGGCAGGATTGCCATCGGCGAGCGCCTGCCGGTATTTCTCGATTTCCGCCGCAGTGTTGTCCTGCGCGCGGGCGCCGGCCGCAAAGAGCGCGAGCGCCGCCAGCGCCGCCAGCGTCACGTGCAATTTCATTGCCATTCCTCCCTCGCCTGCGCTGCGCCGGACTTTCACGCCACGGTCGCTTCGTCGGTCCGCTTCTCGCCGCGGTTGTCGACCCACGTGATCACGATCTTGTCGCCTTTCTGGCCGCCCTTGAACTTGAACGACAGGAACGGGTTCTTGGCGATCGCCGTTCCCCATTGCGCGGAAAGCACGTTGCGGCCTGCGCAGGTGACGTCGACGTGCTGGATGAACCATGCCGGGATCACGTTGCCCTGCGCGTCCTTGCGCTGGCCGGTCTCCATTTCGTGGCTCATCAGCACCTTGACCTCGGTGGCATCGCCAAGCTGGTTGGCGCGAATCTTCATCGGATCGGGCATCGTTTGACCTCGTGGCGTCGGTGGAAGGCTGGCGCAGCGCGCTAACCGCCGCAGCCGCCGAGCGTGACCTTGATTTCCTTGTGCGCGACGTAGAACTTGCCGCCTGCCTTCACCAGCGCGTACACATTCGACGTCTGCGCCATCTTCACGCGCGTGGTGATCGATGGATCCGTGCCGGCCGGAAGGTCGAAGACGGCGGCCAGCATGTTCGGGTTCTTCTCGATCAGGATCGCGATCGACTGCGTCGACGGGATCGCGCTCACCACGCTCACCGGCACCACCGCGCCATTCTCGGCGATATCGGGGGTGGCCACGAACGTCACGTCCTTGCTCTGCGCCGGCGACGCCGCATCGAGTCCCTTCATCGCGTCGTCGAGGCTGCGCGCGTCGAACGCCGCGCGGTTCCAGCCGGCCGCATCGGCCGCGGCCGCGAGCCCGGGCGGCAGCCATCCGGCGGCGGCGAGCAGCGACAGCAGCGACAGGCCGGCGCCGCGCTTGAGGACCGCGCGTCGCGCGGGTTGGGTGTTGCGCATGTTGAATGCCTCCTTCATCGCGTTTCATTCTAGCAGCGTCGCCGCGCGTCGCTGTCCGCCAGCCGGCTTGCCGCGCCAGGATCCTGCGGCCGCGCGCGTCATTTCGCGCCGTCGAGAATCCAGTCCACAATCGCCCGCACATCTGCCGCCGGCACCGGCTGCGCCGGCATCGGCACGCTGCCCCAGACGCCGCCGCCACCGTCGCGCACCTTGGCGGCGAGGCGCGCCGTGGCCCCGGCCTCGCCCCGGTATTTGTCGGCGATCTCGTGGAACGCCGGCCCGACGATGCGTGAATCGGTGGTGTGGCAGGCGATGCAACCGGAGCGCCGCGCCAGCGCCATGCCAGTGTCGGACGGCGGCATGGCGGCGACGCTGCCGAACGCGCGCATCTGTTGCGCGATGTCGCCGTGGGCATCGAGCGCGTACGCCGGCAGCGCCGACGTGACTTTCACCTCACCCGCGCAGTCGCGCATGCATTCCACGTTGCGCGTGTCCGGCGTGCCGTCGCGCCGCAGCATGCCGTGCGCGGTGGTGAAGCCGTCGCGATTGGGCATCCGCAGTGCCGTCAGCGAAGCGGCGTCGAGCGTGACGTCGGCGCCGACGATGTCGTTGAGATTCAGCACGTACGCGGTGAGCGCATAGACCTCGTCGCCGGTCAGCGATTGCGGCGCCGTCAGCGGCATCGCGCGGCGAATGTAGTCGAACAGCGTGGTCGCGTAGTTGAGCTTGCTGCCGGTGGTGCGCACGGGCTGGCTGCCCGCGAGCGAGCCGACGCCGCCCGCGAGCTGCAGATAGCTGTTGGATTCGCCGAAGGTGCCATGGCAGCTCGCGCACTTGGCGTCGTAGATCGCCTGGCCCTCGCGCACGCTGCCGCGGCCGGGCGGCAGACCGCGGCCGTCGGGGCGCACGTCGATGTCCCAGCCGGCGATCATGGCGGGCGTCGCCGGCGTGCCGAAGCCGTAGACCGCCTGCGCCACCGGTGCCACCAGCAGGCCGAGCGCCGCCACCACTGCGCCGAAACGCCGCGCGGCCGCGGCCATGCGCTCAGGCCACCTGCACATTGCTCACATGCCCGTCGGGATCGACGCGCCACGTCTGGATCGCGTTGTTGTGATAGATCGAGCGCGTGCCGCGCACTGCGCGCAGCTGGCGGATGGTCGGCTGCACGAAGCCCGTCGCATCGACCACGCGCGATTGCAGCAGCGCCGGGCCGCCGTCCCATTGCCAGTCGATGCGAAAGCGCGTCAGCGCCTTGTCGAGCACCGGCGCCTGCAGCGCCGCGCGTCGCCAGTTGCGGCCGCCGTCGGTCGACACGTCGACGCTGCGCACTTTGCCGCGTCCCGACCACGCAAGACCCGTGATCTCGTGGTAGCCGCGGTCGACCAGCCGCATGCCGCCCGACGGCGACGTGATGACGCTCTTCGCTTCCTGGATCCACGTGTACTGGCGGTGGATGCCGCCGGGCATCATGTCGACGTAATGCAGGGACTCCTCGCGGGTGTTGAACGGCGTGTCGCCGATCTTCAGGCGCCGCAGCCATTTCACGCTCGACACCCCCTGCACGCCGGGCACGACCAGGCGCAGCGGATAACCCTGCTCCGGCCGCAGCATCTCGCCGTTCTGGCCATAGGCGACGAGCACGTCGTCGAGCGCGAATTCGATCGGGATCGTGCGGGTCAGCGCGGCGCCGTCGGCGCCTTCGGCGAGGATGAACTTGCCGTTCGCCGTGTCGTAGCCGACCTCGTCGAGCAGCGTCGCCAGCGGCACGCCGGTCCATTCGCTGCAGCCCAGCATGCCGTGCGTGTACTGCACGGTGGGCACGGCGACGTTGCCCCACTCCATGCCGGTATTGGCGCCGCACTCGATGAAATGGATGCGCGACACCGACGGAAAACGCAGCAGGTCGTCCATCGTGTAAAGGCGCGGTGCGCGGCACAGGCCGTGCACCATCAGCCGATGCTCGGCGGGATGGACGTCGGGCACGCCGGCGTGGTGACGCTCGAAATGCAGCCCCGACGGCGTGATGATACCGAAGAGGTTCTGCAGCGGAGTGAACGCCACCGACGAGTACGGCGTGCGCGTGAGGCCGGGGCTGTCGCGGCGCACGATGTTCGCCTCGTACTTCGCCGGCACGCCGTAGGGCGATGCCAGGATCGGCGTGCCCAGCACGCGATTCCACGCCGGGACGTTGGGCGGCAGATTGGTCAACCCGGCATCGGCCGCATCCGCCGCCCTGGCGGCCGGGGCGGCGCGTACCGCGGCCAGTGCGCCGCCGGCCACGAGCGCCGCGCGCCGCAGGAATCCCCGGCGCGCCGCCTGCGGGTCGATCGCGTAGTCGGGCGCAGGTTGCACGCGCCCGGGCGTGGCGGGTTTCATGCGTCAGTGGTCGTGCGCGAAGTCGAGGAGCCCGCGCGACAGCGACGAGCGCTCGTCGAGCCGTCCGGCGATCTGCACGCAGACGTTGCGGCAGATCTCCACGAACTGCGGATCGTCGACGCGGTAGTAGACGGCGCTGCCCTGGCGGCGTCGCGTCACCACGCCCGCGCGGTGCATCAGCGCGAGGTGGCGCGAGACGTTGGTCTGCGTCGCGCCGGTGGCGGCGACGATCGCCGACACCGAGCGCTCGTCGGCGCAGATCGCGTGCAGGATCTTGAGGCGCGTCGGCTCGGCGAGCAGCGCGAAGTGCTGCGCGACCACGGCGAACACGCGGTCGAGCTCGTCACCGTCGGCGCCGGGGGCAGCCCGCCGCCGCGGCGAATGCGGGCGCGGCGAATGCGGGCGCGGCGGCTTCATGCATATGAGCGTATGCGCATATGCCGATGCCGTCAATGCCGATTCGGCGCGGACGCTGCCGCGACGCAACGGTCGACGGCCACGCGACGCGGGCAGCAATCGCCGGCGCGCGCGCCGGGCGCGGTCAATGCAGCGTGGCGCTGGAGAGGAACCGCAGCAGCCGGCCGTCACCCAGCCGGTAGACGTTGTCGCCGAGGCTCTGGGCGCCGTCGAAATCGGCGCGCGTGAACGCGAACTCGGTGTCGCCGCTGCGCGCCTCGAGCACGACGTCGTCGGGCACCATGGACTCGTCGGGCACGCGCAGGTATTCCGTCTCGCAGATGACGTCGTCGATCAGAACGTAATCCGCATCGTGCATCGAATTGGCCAGCGTCATGGGCGTTGGACCTCGTCGGACGGGACAGGTTGCCCCTACGCGGTGAAGGTGCGGCCGCGCAGCCCGGGTTTCAATGGCGCCGACGATCCGCTGGAACGCAACAGGGTATCCACGATCGGCCAGCAAGGCGTGGATTCCCGCATTCGCGGAAATGACGGTGGGCGGGTGCGGCGCCCGCCCGCGCGACCGCTCAGGCGCCGCTGACCAGCGCGCGCACGAAATTGGGCAGCGCGAGCCCGGCGCGATGCGTGTCGCCGTTGTAGTACGCGAGGTCACCGATGCCGCGGCGGCCGATGCGGCGGTCGACTTCCATCGACGACATGTGGCGCGGATCGAGCGTCGCCGAGCACATCGCCATCATCCACAGGCCGCCGTACAGCGGCACGGACGTTATATACGGCGTGACGATGGGGAACGCTGCGCGCAGGTCGCGCAGCACGTCGCGGATGCGCGCGGGATGCGCGACGGGGCTCGCGATGTGCATCGTCATCGCCCCGGTCGGCGCGAGCCGCGACGCGCAGGCCGCGTAGAACTCCGGCGTATACAGCGGCGTCGACGGGCCACCCGGGTCGGTCAGATCGAGGACGATCAGGTCGAACGTCTCCTCGGTGTCGCGCACGAACTGGAAGCCATCGGCGATCCTGAGCGTCATTCGCGGGTCGTCGAGGCTGCCCTTGTGCACTCCCTGCAGGTACTTGCGCGCGATGTCGACGACCGCGAGATCGATCTCGCACAGCGTCACCGACTTCATCGACGGGTACTTGAGCAGCTCCTCGGCGGAGCCGCCGTCGCCGCCGCCCACGATCAGCGCCCGCGCAGGGGCGGGATGCGTGATCGCCGCCGGGTGCACGAGGTTCTCGTGATAGAAGAACTCGTCCTTCTCCGACGTCATGAAGTGCCCGTCGAGCCGGAACAGCTTGCCGAAATCGACGCTGTCGTGCACCTCGACCATCTGCAGCGGGGAACGGAATTTCTCGATGGCGCGCGCGCTGCGGATGAAGAACCCCCAGTCGTCGGTCAGGTACTCGGTCATCGCTCCCGGCGCGAGATCGGCCGCCGTGCGATCAGCCATCGGCGCCACCGCGGTGAATCGCCTGGAAGCGCGTGCGCGCGGGGTCCAGCCGGCGCTCGAGCGCATGGAACAGCGCCTCGGCCTTGGCCGAGTTGTCGGTCGTGTAATTGCACACGTAGACATCGAGCGTCACCGAGCCGATTTCCGGCCACGTATGGATCGCGAGGTGCGACTCGGCGAGGATCACCGCGCCGGTGACGCCCTGCGGCTCGAACTGATGGAAGCGCTCGCCGACGATCGTCAGGCCCGCGTCCTTGACCGCGGCGACGCACACCGCGCGCAGCGCCTCGGCGTTCCGGAGCTCGGGTTTCGTCGGCGGGCAACCGTACCACTCGCCCAGCAGATGGATTCCGTCCATCGGCCCCTCCCGGTGAATTTGCCGGTTCCGCCCGATGCAGGCATGCCTGCGGGGACTCCGGCGCGCGGTTGTTGCAAAGTCGGCGTCGACAGCGAACCCCTGCCGCAAGAGCGGGAACCGCGAGGATTTTGTCGCCGCCGGGCGAAACATGAAATTATTGCACGAATTCACCGATTTCGCGATAATTTCAGGCTCCTTCGCGCTGCAGTGCGTTCAGCCGCGGCTCATTCGCCGCCCATTATGCCCGTCCCCGCCACGACGTCCGCCCCACCCGCCACCGATCAACGCCTCGCCAACGCCATCCGCGCACTCGCGATGGATGCCGTCGAAGCCGCCAAGTCCGGCCATCCCGGCATGCCGATGGGCATGGCGGAGATCGCACTGGCGCTCTGGCGCGGCCACTATCGCCACGATCCTGCCAACCCGCACTGGCCCGATCGCGATCGCTTCGTGCTGTCCAACGGCCACGGCTCGATGCTGCAGTACGCACTGCTGCACCTGACCGGCTACGACCTGCCGATGTCCGAGCTCGAGCACTTCCGCCAGCTCGGATCGAAGACGCCGGGCCATCCGGAAGTGGGCGTGACGCCCGGCGTCGAGACCACCACGGGCCCGCTCGGCCAAGGTCTCGCCAATGCGGTGGGCATGGCACTCGCCGAGCGCCTGATGGCGGCGGCGTTCAACCGCACCGGGCACGCGATCGTCGACCATCGCACGTGGGTGTTCGTCGGCGACGGCTGCCTGATGGAAGGGATCTCCCACGAAGCCGCGTCGCTCGCCGGCACGTGGGGACTGGACAAGCTCTGCGCCTTCTACGACGACAACGGCATCTCGATCGACGGCGAGGTGAAGAACTGGTTCACCGACGACACGCCGGCGCGCTTTGCGGCGTACGGCTGGCATGTGGTGGCAGGTGTCGATGGCCATGACGTCGCCGCGGTGGACGCGGCGATCCGCGAAGCGAAGGCGACACATGGCAAGCCGACGCTCATTTGCTGCAAGACGGTGATTGGCCGCGGCGCGCCGGACAAGTCGGGCACCGCCGAAGCACATGGCGCGCCGCTCGGCGCCAAGGAAGTGGCGGCGACGCGCGAAGCGATCGGCTGGCACGAGCCGCCGTTCGCGATCCCCGACGACGTCTACGCCGGGTGGGATGCGCGCGCTGCGGGTGCTGCGCGCAGCGCCGAATGGAATGCGAAGTTCGCCGCGTACCGGGCTGCCCATGCCGACCTCGCCGCCGAATTCATGCGGCGCATGGACGGCCGCCTGCCGGCGGATTTTGCGGACGTGTCCCGCGCGCTGGTGGAAGCGCAAGCGGCCAAAGGCGAGACGGTGGCCACGCGCAAGGCGTCGCAACAGGCGATCGAGGCGCTGGCGCCGCACCTGCCGGAGATGCTCGGCGGCTCGGCCGACCTGACCGGCAGCGTGTTCACCAACTGGTCCGGCAGCCATCCCGTGCGCGCCGACGCGGCCGGCAACTACATCGAATTCGGCGTGCGCGAATTCGGCATGGCGGCGATCACCAGCGGCATCGCGCTGCACGGCGGCTTCATTCCGTACACGGGGACGTTCCTCACGTTCTCCGACTATTCGCGCAATGCGCTGCGCATGGCGGCGCTGATGAAGCTGCGCAACATCTTCGTGTTCACGCACGATTCGATCGGTCTCGGCGAGGACGGCCCGACGCACCAGTCGGTCGAGCACACGGCCGCGCTGCGGCTCATTCCCGGCATGGACGTCTGGCGGCCCTGCGACACCGTGGAGACGGCCGTGACGTGGACGGCGGCACTCGAGCGCGACGACGGGCCCACCGCGATGATGCTGTCGCGGCAGAACATCGCGTTCGTGGCGCGCGACGCGGCGCAGATCGCCGGCATTGTGCGCGGCGGCTACGTCCTGCGCGATTTCGCGGGCACCACGGGTGCGCGGCGCGCGGTGGTCATCGCCACCGGCTCCGAAGTTCCGCTGGCGCTCGGCGCGCGCGACCTCGTGGCGGCGGAGGGCATCGACCTGCGCGTGGTGTCGATGCCGTCGACCAGCGTATTCGACCGCCAGGACGCGGCGTACCGCGAGCGCGTGCTGCCGCGCGGCGTGCCGCGCACGGCCGTCGAGGCCGGTGTCACCGCCGGCTGGCGCAAATACGTCGGCGCCGAGGACGACCCGCGCGCCGCGGTCGTGGGCCTCGACCGCTTCGGCGAGTCGGCACCCGGCGGCGTGCTGTTCAAGTACTTCGGCTTCACCGCGGAGCGTGTCGCCGACGCGGTGCGCGGCACGCTCGCCGCATGATCGACGTGCGCATCCGCCGCGCCAAGGTGGACGACGCGGTCGCCATCGCCCGCGTGCGCGTCGAGAGCTGGCGCACCACGTATCGCGGCATGATCCCGCAGGCGTACCTCGATGGCATGACGGTCGAGGCCAGCGCGACACTGTGGGATCGCAGCCTGTCTGCCGGCAGCCCGCGCTCGCAGGTGTTCGTGGCCGAGGATGCCGACGGCGTGCTGGGCTTCGCCGCAGGCGTCGTGCTGCCGGAGCCGAAGCTCGGTTTCGATGCCGAGCTGGCGGCCATCTACCTGCGCCCGGCGTACCATCGGCTGGGACTCGGCAGCAAGCTCGTCGGCATCACGGCATCGGCGCTGATCGCGCAGCAAGCGACCGGCATGGTGGTGTGGGTGATCGCCGGCAACAAGGGCGCGCGCGACTTCTACGCGGCGCTGGGCGGCGAACTGCTGGTCGAGCAGCCGTTCCAATGGGATGGCATGGATCTGGTCGAAGCGGGATATGGGTGGCGCGACCTGCCGGCGCTGGTCGCCGCGACACGCACCGTGGCCACGCACTGAGCCGCACTGTTCAACGTTCGAGGAGACATCCAGCATGACGATCAAGGTCGCGATCAACGGCTACGGCCGCATCGGCCGCAACACGCTGCGCGCGCACTATGAGGGCGGCAAGAAGCACGATCTGCAGATCGTCGCGGTCAACGACCTGGGGAGCCCGGAGACGAATGCGCACCTCACGCGCCACGACACCGCGCACGGCCGCTTTCCGGGGACCGTCGCCGTCGACGGCGATTCGATGGTGGTCAACGGCGATCGCATCAGGGTGCTCGCCAATCGCAACCCGGCGGAGCTGCCGTGGGCGGCGCTCGGCGTCGACCTCGTGCTGGAGTGCACGGGCTTCTTCACCAGCAAGGACAAGGCTTCCGCGCACCTGAAGGGCGGCGCGAAGAAGGTGATCATCTCGGCACCTGGCGGCAAGGACGTCGACGCCACCATCGTCTACGGCGTCAATCACCACACGCTGAAGGCCGCGCACACCGTCATTTCCAACGCGTCGTGCACCACCAACTGCCTTGCGCCGCTGGCGAAGCCGCTCAACGACAAGATCGGCATCGTCAACGGCCTCATGACCACGGTGCACGCGTACACCAACGACCAGGTGCTGACGGACGTCTATCACGAGGACCTGCGCCGCGCGCGTTCGGCGACGATGAACATGATTCCCACCAAGACCGGCGCGGCGAGCGCGCTCGGCCTCGTCATGCCCGAGCTCGCCGGCAGGCTCGACGGCTATTCCATCCGCGTGCCGACGATCAACGTCTCGCTCGTCGACCTTTCGTTCGTGGCCGCACGCGACACCAGCGTCGACGAAGTGAACGGCGTGATGAAGGCCGCCGCCGACGCGGGACCGCTGAGGGGCATCCTCAACTACAGCACCGCACCGCTGGTGTCGTCGGACTTCAACCACGATCCGGCATCGTCGACGTTCGACTCGACGCTCACCAAGGTGTCGGGACGGCTGGTCAAGGTGTCGAGCTGGTACGACAACGAATGGGGCTTCTCCAACCGCCTGCTCGACACCGCCGTGGCCCTGATGGCCGCGCGCTGACGGCCGCGACGGGCACAGTCGTGGCGACGCCGCGCCGCGCCGTCCAGCCGCCGCCGTGTATCGGCCGCACAGCGGCGGGCTGCGCGACGCGCGGGGGCGACTGATGGCCGGCCCGCTCGCGATCGATGCCGACATCTATGCGCTGTCGTATCCGAAGGCGGGACGCACGTGGCTGCGCGCGCTGGTCGGCAAGATCCTCGCCGACCGCCTCGGGATCTCCGAGCGGCGCATTCTCGAAACCGAATTCCTGACGCGCCGCGCCGGCATCCCTGCGCTCGGCTTCGACCACGACGGCAGCGCGATGCGCTTCAACGTGCGCTGGCAGGACATGCGCCGCGAGCGGAGCGCGTACGCCGGCAAGCGCGTGCTGCTGCTCGGCCGCGACGTGCGCGACAACCTCGTGTCCGCCTATTTCCAGGCGACGCGCCGCATCGACGCCTGGAGCGGCCCCATTGCGCCGTTCCTGCGCGACGACCGCTACGGCGTCGACAAGATCCTGGCGTTCTACCGGATCTGGTCCGAGAACCAGCGCGTGCCGGCGGCGTTCATGTTCATCCGCTACGAGGAACTGCACGCCGACACCGCCGGCACGCTGGCGCGCGTGCTGCCGTTCTTCGGCATCGAGGCCGGTGCCGACGCGATCGCCGCCGCCGTCGAGTACTGCCGCTTCGAGAACCTCAAGCAGGGCGAGGCGGAGCAGCGCTTTCGCGGCAGCGCGCTGGTGCCGGGCCGCCCCGGCGATCCCGAGGCGTTCAAGGTGCGCAAGGGCAAGGTCGGCGGCTATACCGACTACCTCTCCGCGGACGACATCGCCTTCATCGACAGCGCGGTCGCCGACCGCGGCTGCGAATTCACGCGCGGCAGCCTCGTTGCCGCGCCGCTCCAGCCTTCCACCCAGAGCGCGTGACCACCATGGCCAATCCCTTCACAGCCCATCCCGCATCGGTCGGCGAGACCTATGGCCAGCACTTCCTGTTCGCGCTGCGCTTCGGCCTGCGCATGACCGCGGGCGGCCTCGCCGCGATCGTGCACGCGGGCCTGCCGTTCCTGTTCGTCACCACCGCCGGACGCATCAGCGACGACCTCGTGCGCATGCGCGCCGCGGCCCGCGGGCGCAACATCCGCATCGTCGACGCCGCGACGATGCAGCCGATCGACTACTCGATCTGAGGCCATCGCGATGCGCTTCAAGCGGCTCTCCGACGTCGACGTGCGCGACAAGCGCGTGCTGATCCGCTCGGATCTCAACGTGCCGCAAGGCACCGATGGCGCGATCAGCGACGACACGCGCATCCGCGCGTCGCTGCCGGCGATCCGCGACGCGCTCGCGCGCGGCGCGGCGGTGATGGTCACGTCGCACCTCGGGCGTCCCACCGAAGGCACGTGGACGCCGAAGGATTCGCTGGCGCCCGTTGCCGCGCGCCTGGGCGAGCTCCTCGGCCGCGACGTGCCGCTGGTCAGGGACTGGGTGGACGGCGGTGGGTGGCATTCGGCGCTCCTGCCGGGCGACGTCGTGCTGCTGGAGAACTGCCGGATCAACCGCGGCGAGAAAGAGGACGATCCGGCACTCGCGCAGAAGATCGCCGCGCTGTGCGACGTCTACGTCAACGACGCGTTCGCCACCGCGCATCGCGCCGAGGCGACGACGCACGGCGTCGCGCGCTACGCGGCCGTCGCCTGTGCCGGGCCTTTGATGGCGGCCGAGCTCGACGCGCTCACCAAGGCGCTCGCGCATCCGGCACGGCCGCTGGTCGCCATCGTCGCGGGCGCGAAGGTGTCGACCAAGCTGACGATACTCACCGCGCTGGCGGCCAGGGTCGACTCGCTGATCGTCGGCGGCGGCATCGCCAACACGTTCATCCTCGCCGCCGGCGGCCGGATCGGCCGCTCGCTCGCCGAGCCCGATCTCGTCGGCGACGCGAAGGCGATCCTCGAGCGCTTCCCCGGCAAGGTGCCGATCCCCGCGGACGCCGTCTGCGCCAAGGCTTTCGAGGCGGACGCCACGGCAACGACCAAGGCGATCGCCGACATCGCCGACGACGACATGATCCTCGACCTCGGGCCGCGCGCCATCGCGGCGATGCGCTCGATCGTCGCCGGCGCAGGCACCGTCGTGTGGAACGGGCCGGTCGGCGTGTTCGAGTTTCCGCCCTTCGCCGCCGGCACGCGCGCGCTGGCCGAGGCGATCGCGGCGTCAAAAGCGTATTCGATCGCCGGCGGCGGCGACACGATCGCGGCGATCAATGCATTCGGCGTCGCCGAGCGCATCTCGTACATCTCCACCGCCGGCGGCGCATTCCTCGAATTCCTCGAGGGCCGCACGCTGCCGGCGGTCGCTGCGCTCGAGGCGCGCGCGTAGCGTTCCACCGCTGCGCGCAATCCCGTAACATCCGGGTGCGCTCCCCTCCTCGCTTCGCACGAAACCACCACCCATGCCACGCGCCACCAAGATCGTCGCCACGCTCGGCCCCGCCTCGTCGTCGCCGGAGATCCTGGCGCGGCTCATCGCCGCAGGCGTCGACGTGGTGCGCCTCAACTTCTCGCACGGCGCCGCCGCCGACCATGTCGCGCGCGCCGACGCGGTGCGCGAGGCGGCGAAGGCGCAAGGTCGCGAAGTCGCGATCATGGCGGACCTGCAGGGGCCGAAGATCCGCATCGGCAAGTTCAAGGACGGCAAGATCGAGCTCGTCCCCGGCCAGAAATTCGTGCTCGATGCCGAAGCGCAGATGGGCGATGCCGAGCACGTCGGTCTCGACTACAAGGAATTGCCGCGCGATGTCGCGCGCGGCGCCATCCTGCTGCTGAACGACGGCCTCATCCGTCTGCGCGTCGAGTCGGTCGACGGCCCGCGCATCGTCACCGCCGTCGAGGTCGGCGGCGTGCTGTCGAACAACAAGGGCATCAACCGCATGGGCGGCGGCCTCACCGCGGCGGCGCTCACGGCGAAGGACATGGACGACGTCAAGATCGCCGCGCAGATCGGCGCCGACTATCTCGCCGTGTCCTTTCCGAAGAGCCGCCAGGACATGTACATGGCGCGCCAGCTGGTGCGCGCCGCGGGCGGCAACGCCCAGCTCATCGCCAAGATCGAGCGCGCCGAGGCGATCACCGCGCTGGAGGAGATCATCGACGCGTCGGACGGCATCATGGTCGCGCGCGGCGACCTCGCGGTGGAGGTCGGCAACGCCTCCGTGCCGGCGCTGCAGAAACGCATGATCCGCATGGCGCGCGAGCAGAACAAGCTGACGATCACGGCGACGCAGATGATGGAGTCGATGATCCAGAATCCGGTGCCGACACGCGCCGAGGTATCGGACGTCGCCAACGCCGTGCTCGACGGCACCGATGCCGTGATGCTCTCGGCGGAGAGCGCCTCGGGACGCTATCCGGTGGAGACCGTCGATACGATGGCGCAGATCTGCGTCGAGGCGGAGAATTCGCGCGTGGTGGAGCTCGACCGCGACTTCCTCAATCGCAAGTTCACGCGCATCGACCAGTCGATCGCGATGGCCACGATCTTCACCGCGTTCCACCTGCAGGTGAAGGCGATCGCGTCGCTCACCGACTCCGGATCGACCGCGCTGTGGATGTCGCGCCACGACTGCGGCTGCCCGATCTACGCGCTGACGCCCAAGGTGGAGACGCAGCGCAAGATGGCGCTCTATCGCAACGTGCGCTCGTTCTTCCTCGAGCAGAGCACCGACCGCGACGAGGTGCTGCGCGCCGCCGAGCACGACCTGCTGCAGCGCGGCGAGGTCAAGCAGGGCGACCTCATCGTGCTGACGATCGGCGAGCCGATGGGCAAGTCCGGCGGCACCAACACGATGAAGATCGTCAAGGTCGGCGAGCCGCACACGTAGCGCGCACTCCGTCGCGTCCTGCCGCACCCCCAAGCCGCGCACTCACGGCCGTCACATCCACGCGACGCCGCGGCCGGACGCAGCGGGCGGAGGCGCCGCTTGCGCCCCAAGTAACTATCTGGTTAACATCGCGTCATGCCCCGCGATGCCGCTCCGCGCCCGCGCGCCCACAAGCCGCCTGTGCCGGCCGCGCGCGACGCGGACGCCAGCCGCGCGCGCATCCTCGACGCCGCCACCGCCGAGTTCGCCGCGCATGGCCTCGGCGGCGCGCGCGTCGACCGCATCGCCCTGGCGGCCAGCGCCAACAAGCGCATGCTGTATTACTACTTCGGCAACAAGGACGCGCTGTTCCTCGCCGTGCTGGAGCACGCCTACGCGAACATTCGCGCCGCCGAGCAGCAGCTCAACCTCGGCCGGCTCGACCCCGTCGCGGCCATCCGTCGTCTGGTCGCCTTCACCTGGAACTACTTCGTCGCGCACCCGGAATTCGTCACCCTGCTCAACAGCGAGAACCTGCATCGCGCGCGCCACATCCGCGGCGTGCCGCGCATCGCCGAGATCCAGTCGCCGCTGATCGCCACGCTGGCGGACATCCTCGCGCGCGGGCGGCGCGCCGGCGCGTTCCGTGACGGCGTCGATCCGGTGCAGCTCTACATTTCGATCGCCGGCATCGGCTATTTCTACTTCTCCAATCGCTTCACGCTGTCGACGATCTTCGAGCGCGACCTGATGGCGCCCAAGGCGCGCGCGCAGCGGCTCGCGCACATGACCGACGTGATCCTCGGCTATCTCGCGCCGCCGGCGGCGGGCGTCCGCAAGCGATGAGCGACGCGCCCGCACCTGAAGCATTCGCCGACGCCGACGCGCTCGAGTCGTTCATGACCGCGCCCTCGGCCGCGCTGGTCGCCGACCTGCAGCGTGCGCCGGGCACCCTCGCCGTGCTGGGTGTCGGCGGCAAGATGGGTCCGACGCTCGCCCGTCTCGCCAAGCGCGCTGATCCGGCGCGGCGCGTCATCGGCGTCGCGCGGTTCAGCGAGCCCCGGCTGCGGGAGCGCCTCGAATCGCAGGGCGTCGAATGTGTCGCCGCGGACCTCCTCGACCCGCGCGCGCTCGACGCGCTGCCCGATGCCGAAAACATCGTGTTCATGGCGGGCCGCAAGTTCGGCTCCGCCGGCGACATGCCGCTGACCTGGGCAATGAACGTGCTGATGCCCGCCCGTGTCGCCCAGCGCTACGCCCGATCGCGCATCGTCGCTTTCTCCACCGGCTGCGTCTATCCGTTCGTGCCCGTCACGGGGCCGGGCGCCGACGAGGACCTGCCTGTCGACCCGCCGGGCGAGTATGCGTGGACGTGCGTCGGGCGCGAGCGCGCGTTCCAGCATGGCTCGCAGGCGTTCGGCACACCCGGCCGGCTGTTCCGCCTCAACTACGCGATCGACATGCGCTACGGCGTGCTGCACGACATCGCGCGCAAGGTGCTCGCCGGCGAGCCGATCGACATCGCGATGGGCTGGTGCAACGTCATCTGGCAGGGCGACGCCAACACGCTGGCCCTGCGCGCGCTCGCCCACTGCACGACGCCGACCTCGCCGATCAACGTCAGCGGCGCCACGTTCCTGCGCGTGCGCGACGTCGCGCTGGCGTTCGGCGAGCGCTTCGGACGCATGCCCCGTTTCACCGGCACGGAAGCGCCCACGGCGTGGCTCACCGACACCCGTCGCGCGCAGGCGCTGTTCGGCGCGCCGACGGTGGCGACGGCGGTGATGATCGACTGGACGGCCGACTGGTTGCGGCGCGGGGGCGCGAGCCTCGGCAAGCCGACGCACTACGAGGCGCGCGATGGCCGCTATTGATCCACGCCGCATCATGCCGCGGAATAGTCGCGCGCCCGCCTGACGCGCGCCACGCTCGAACGCGAAACCGATGGGGCTTGCCCGCCACGACCTGCCACCCCCGATCGCCGCGACGATCGCGCGCGGGACCGTCATTCCCGCGCATCCGCTCGCGCTCGGCCGCGACCGCAAGCTCGACGAGCGCCGCCAGCGCGCGCTGTCGCGCTACTACATCGATGCCGGCAGCGGCGGCCTCGCCGTCGGCGTGCACACCACGCAGTTCGCGATCCGCGAGCATGGGCTCTACGCGCGCGTGCTGGCGCTGGCGGCAGAAGAGGCGCAGCAGTGGTCGCCACGGCCGCTGTTGATGATCGCCGGCGCGATCGGCGACACGCGCCAGGCGGTCGGCGAAGCTGCGGTCGCGCGCGACCTTGGTTACCACGCCGTGCTGCTCGGCCTCGCCCAGCTCGCGCACGCCTCGGACGACGAGCTGATCGCGCATTGCCGCAGCGTCGCGCGCGAGATGCCGCTGGTCGGCTTCTACCTGCAGACGGCCGTCGGCGGCCGCGTGCTGTCGGCGCGTTTCTGGGAGCGCTTCGCCGCCATCGACAACGTGGTGGCGATCAAGATCGCGCCGTTCAACCGCTATCGCACGCTCGACGTGGTGCGCGGCGTAGTCGCGGCGCGCGCCGAGGATCGCATCGCGCTCTACACCGGCAACGACGACCATATCGTGCTCGACCTCCTCACGCGCTACGACCTGCCGCGCGATGGTGAGCGTGTGCGCCCGGGGATCGTCGGCGGCCTCCTCGGCCACTGGAGCGTATGGACCAGGAGCGCCTGCGCCCTTTTCGCGCGCATCGCCGCGGCGCGCGAAAAGGAGCGCGTCGATGCCGGATGGCTCGCCCTCGACGCCCGGATCACCGACTGCAACGCCGCGTTCTTCGACGTCGCCCACGACTTCGCCGGCTGCATCGCTGGTTGCCACGAGGTGCTGCGGCGGCAGGGGCTGCTCGCCGGCATCGAGTGCCTCGACCCGCACGAGGCATTGAGCCCCGGGCAGGCGGCCGAGATCGAGCGCGTGTGGCGGGCCTATCCCGAGCTCAACGACGACGACTTCGTCGCCGCCAACCTCGCGCGCTGGCTCGAAACATGACGTGCATGCGCTGGCGGCAGCGTTACCCGCGTTGCACGTCCCCGTTGACAGCGGCGGCGCGACACCAGAAAATAAGTAACCATATGGTTAACACGCGGCCGCGGCGCACGGATGCCGCGGCCGTCGATGCAAATCCGGGCAGCGGCTGCCGCGGCTGCGCGTCCGGTTTCCCACCCCACGGAGGAATCATCGTGCGTTCACGCATACGCTCTGCCGCAGTGTCGTTGACCGTTGCCCTCGCCGCCGCGATCGCGGCACCCGCGGGCGCCGCCGACTGGAAGCCCACGCGTCCGATCAACCTGATCGTGCCGTGGGCGGCCGGCGGCTCGACCGACCAGGTGACGCGCGCCACGGCGGCCGAACTCGAGCCGGTGCTCGGCCAGAAGATCGTCGTCGTCAATCAGCCGGGCGCATCCGGCTCGCTGGGCACCAAGAGCGCGCTCGAGGCGGCGAAGGACGGCTACACGTGGACCGCCGGCGCCGCGCAGGACCTGGGCGCCTACGAGACGCTCGGCCTGCTCAAGACGCGGATCACCGACTGGAACCTCTTCCTCAACGTCGCCAACGTATCGGTGATCGCCGTCAACGCCAATTCGCCGTACAAGACCGTCAAGGAGCTGCTCGACGCGATGAAGGCCAAGCCGGGCCAGATCTCGGTGGCCACGGCAGGCGTCACGTCCGCCGGGCACAACGCGATGGAGGCGGTCGCCAAGGTCACCGGGGTCAAGTATCGCCACGTCACCTACGACGGTGGCAACCCTGCGGTGGTGGCCACGGTCGCCGGCGAGACGGAAGTGACGACGCAGCTCGCCGTCGAGGAAGCGGACATGATCCGCGGCAAGCGCCTGCGGCCGCTGGCGGTGGTCGGCGACAAGCCGCTCGAGCTCGAGGGCTACGGCACGATCCCGCCGCTGTCGGCGTCGATCCCGGGCTTCACTGCGCCGGTCAACTACTTCGGCATCTTCGTGCCGAAGGGCGTGCCGCCCGAGGTCGTGGAAACGCTGGACAAGGCGTGGCAGACGACGATCGCCAGGAGCGAAGCGCTGAAGAAATACGCGACCAGTCGCGGCGCGCTGTTCTCGCCCATCGCCGGCGACGCCGCGCAGAAGGCTGTGTTCCCCGCCGTGCAGGCGAACGCGTGGCTGATGTACGACACGAAGAAAGCCACGATCTCGCCCGACACCGTCGGCATTCCCAAGCCGTAGACGGCGGCGCGCGCCGATCGCCGCGCAATCCCCGCTCCGCCATGCGCGGAGCGGGCTTGCCGAGAACCTGATGGAGCCCTCCCCCACCGACGCCGCGAGCGTGCCGGCATATGGCGCCGACGCGCCGCAGCCGCCGCGCAGCGACTTCGTCGCCGCGCTGTTGTGGATCGCGTTCGGCGTGGCGATCGCGATCGCGTCGTGGCGCATGGACCGGCTGCAGAACCAGGACATCAATCCGTATACGATCCCCGGCCTGCTGCCCGGCCTGCTGGGCGTCGCCATCGTGTTCTTCGGCGCGCTGCTGCTGGCGCGTGCGTGGCGTGCCGGCGCGCTCGATGCGCACGGCCGGGGCGAGCCGCGCCGCATGTCGGCCTACGAGCTCAAGCGCTTCGCGCTGATCGTCGCGCTGTGCCTCGCGTTCGGCATCGGCCTCGTCGGCCATGGCCTGCCGTTCTGGGTGGCGGCCGCGCTGTACGTGGCGGCGACGATCGCCACGCTGCAATATCCGCAGCGCAAGGCGGCCGGACAGGTCGCGCGCGGCATCGTCGTCGCGATCGTCATCGGCGTGTGCGCCGGCTATGCGATCACGCTCGTGTTCCAGGACATCTTCCTCGTGCGCCTGCCATGATCGTGGCCACCACGGCGCCGCCGAGGCGTGCCTGCCCACCCGTGGGGGCAGGCGGGCGAAGCTCGCTTCGGGCGGACGCCGTCCCATGCTGAACGGCCTCGAATACCTCGGCGAAGCGTATCTGAGCTTCCTCAACCCGACGTCGCTGATGTACGGGCTGGGCGGCGCGCTGATGGGCATCCTGGTCGGCTGCATGCCGGGCCTGTCGGCCACGCTGTGCATCGCGCTGCTGACCACGCTGACGATCAAGCTGCCGACCAACGATGCGATCCTGATCCTCATCTGCTCGTACGTCGGCACGCTGTACGGCGGCTCGCGTTCGGCGATCCTGCTCAACATCCCGGGCACCGCCGCCAACGCGGCGTCCTGCGCCGACGGCTATGCGCTCGCCCGCCGCGGCGAGGCCGGCCGCGCGATCGGCATCGCCACATCGGGCGCGTTCTGCGGCACGCTGTTCGGCGTGCTGTGCCTCGCCGCGTTCACGCCGACGCTGGCGGAGGTCGCCTTGTCGTTCGGCGCGTTCGAATTCTTCTGGCTCGCGCTGTTCGGCGTGACGATGTCCGGAAGTCTCGTCGGCAACGACCCGATCAAGGGCTGGCTGATGGGCGCACTCGGCCTGTTCGTCGCGCAGATCGGCCAGGAGGGACTGTACGCGTTCGACCGCTTCACGTTCGGCATCCACGAGCTGTCGGGCGGCATCGCGCTGATTCCGGCGCTGGTCGGCGCGTTCGGTTTCGCCGAGGTGCTGACGGTGCTCGCCGATCCTGTTGAGCGCAAGCTCGTCGAGCTCAAGGACTCGATCCTGCCGCGCTTCCGCGAGGTGGCGCAATACTGGCGCACGGTGCTGCGCTCCGGTGCGATCGGCGTGCTCACGGGACTCTTGCCCGGTGTCGGCGAAGACTCGGGCGCCTGGATGTCGTACGCCGCGGCGAAGGCGACCACGCGCGAGCCCGAGCTGTTCGGCAAAGGCTCGATCGACGGCCTGATGGCGGCGGAGACCGGCGACATGTCGTCGATCCCGGGTCACATCATCCCGGCGCTCGCGCTCGGCATCCCGGGATCCGCGCCGTCAGCGGTGCTGCTGGCGGCGATGATCCTGCACGGCGTGCAGCCCGGCCCGATGCTGATGGTGACGAATCCGCAGTTCGTCTACCACGTGGTGGCGATGACCACGCTGGCGACGATCTCGATCCTGGTCTTCGGCCTCTTCCTCGTGCGGCCGCTGCTCTACGTGCTGCGCATCCGCCGCACCGTGCTGATGCCGATCATCTTCCTGCTGGCGACCGTCGGCGCATTCGCCACCCAGTCGCGGCTGTTCGACGTGTATTCGATGCTGGCGATCGGCATCGGCGCCTTCTTCCTGCGCCGCAAGGGCTACCCGATGGCGCCGTTCGTGCTGGGGCTCGTGCTCGGCAGCCTGCTCGACAAGAGCCTGCGCCGCGGGCTCGTGCTGTCCGACGGCAGCATCCTGCCGTTCTTCACGCGGCCGATCTGCGCGGTGCTGGCGACGGTGACGATCTTCACGATGCTGATGTACATCCCGCTGTTCAATCGCGGCGTCAAGCACGTCGTGCGCGCTGCCGTGCGTCCGCTGCGCGCGCTGATGCCCGCGCGGCGCCAGGCGTGATGCGCTTCGCGCTCTGCAACGAGGTGCTGGCCGCGCTGCCGCTGGCGCGGCAGTGCGCGCTGGCGGCTGCGCTCGGCTACGACGGGCTCGAGATCGCGCCGTTCACGCTGTCGGACGCGCCCGACACCCTCGACGCCGCGACGGCGACGCAGATTCGCCGCGAAGTGGAAAGCGCGGGACTGGTGATCACGGGCCTGCACTGGCTGCTCGTCAAGCCTGCCGGACTGTCGCTGACCACGCGCGATGCGGCGGTGCGCACGCGCACGCTCGAGGTGATGCGGCGGCTGTGCGCGCTGTGCGCGGCGCTGGGCGGCGGCGTGCTGGTGCACGGCTCGCCGGCGCAGCGCAGGATCGCCGATGGCGACACGCACGACGTCGCACGTGCGCGCCTGGCCGAAGCCCTCGCCGCGGCGGCCGAGGCCGCGGCTGACGCCGGCGTCGTGTATTGCATCGAGCCGCTGTCGCGCAACGAGACGGCGCTGATCAATACGGTGGCCGAAGCTGCCGAGCTGGTGCGCGAAATCGGCCACCCCAATCTGCGCACGATGATCGACTGCAGCGCAGCCGGGCTCACCGAGACCCAATCCGTGCCGGCGCTGATCGACCAATGGCTGCCGACAGGGCTCGTCGCGCATGTGCAGATCAACGATCCGAACCGGCGCGCGCCGGGCCAGGGTGACATGCGTTTCGCGCCGATCGCGGCCGCGCTGCGTCGCAACGCCTACCGCGGCACGGTCGCCGTCGAGCCGTTCGACTACGTGCCCGACGGGCCCGCCGCCGCGGCGTTCGCCGCCGGCTACTGGCGCGGCGTCAGCGAAGCGCTGGACGGGGACGCATGAACGCCCCGCCCGTGCGCATCATCGCCATCGAGCTGTTCGAGCGGCCGGTGGTGCTGCGCCTGCCGTTCCGCTTCGGCGTCGCCACGCTCACCGGCTGTCCGCAGGCATTCGTGCGCGCACGCGTGGCGGTCGCCGGCCGCGAGGCGGACGGCGGCGCGGCCGAGCTTCTCGCGCCGAAGTGGTTCGACAAGAACCTCGCGCTGTCCAACGACGATAATTTCGACCAGCTGCGCCGCGCGCTGGCGCTGGCGCGCGACGCCTACCTCGGCGAAGGCCGTGCGTGCAGCGCGTTCGCGCATGCCGCGGCGCACTACCAGCCTCACGTCGACGCCTGTGCACGCCTCGGTCTCAATCCGCTGGTGGCGAACTTCGGCACCGCGCTGGTCGAGCGCGCGGTGCTCGATGCCGAGTGCCGTGCGCTCGGCGTGTCGTTCCACGCGGCCGTGACGCGCAACCTCGCCGGCATCGACGCCAGCCTCACGCCCGACCTCGCGGGCTTCGACATCGGCGGCTACCTCGCCACGTTGCTGCCGGAATCGCGCATCGCCGTGCGGCATACGGTCGGCCTCGTCGACCCGATCACGGCGGGCGACGTCGCCGAGCCCGTCGACGACGGCCTGCCGCAGACGCTCGAGGAGGTGATCGCGTTCTACGGCAATACCTATTTCAAGCTGAAGGTCAGCGGCGATGCCGACGCCGACCTCGCGCGGCTCGCGCGCATCGCCGCGGTGCTCGAGCCCCTGCCGCGCTACACGATCACGTTCGACGGCAACGAACAGTATGCCGGCGTCGAGCCGGCGGTCGCATTCTGGCGCCGGCTCGTCGCGACACCCGCGACGCGGCGACTCGCCGCGTCGACGCTCTACATCGAGCAGCCGCTCGCACGCGCGGTGGCGCTCGACGTCGACGTCGGCGCGCTGGCGCGCGAGCGCCCCGTGCTGATCGACGAATCCGATGCGACGATGGACGCGTTTCCGCGCGCGATCGCGTGCGGCTACACCGGCGTGTCGAGCAAGGACTGCAAGGGCGTCTACAAGTCGCTGCTCAACGCCGCGCGCTGCGCGCACGCCAATCGGCATGGCGGCGGGTTCTTCATGTCGGCGGAGGATTTGACGACGCAGGCGGGCCTCGCCGTGCAGCAGGACCTGGCGCTGGTCAGCCTGCTCGGCCTCACCCACGTCGAGCGCAACGGCCACCACTACGTGCACGGCTTCGCCGGACAGAGCGCCGGCGTCGACGAGCGACGGGCGTTCGCGCGCGCGCATCCCGACCTCTATACCGGCGAGGGCGACGACATCCGCCTCGACGTGCGGCACGGTGAGCTCGCGATCGCCTCGCTCGACACGCCCGGATTCGCCTCCGGCGCGCTGCCCGATTTCGACCGGCTGGAGGCGATGGCGTCGCCATCCGCCGCGTTCAGCTAGCTGAATCGACCCACACCTACACCATGCAAACACTTCGCCTCGGCATCATCATGAACGGTGATGAAACGCGACTGCGCGGACGCCGCATCGCTTGCGCGATGCACGTCCGGTGACACCGCCCTCGCCCCTTTCACCTCTCGCCAACATGCAAACACTTCGCCTCGGCATCATCATGAACGGTGTCACCGGACGGATGGGCACCAACCAGCATCTCGTGCGCTCGATCTGCGCGATCATCGCGCAGGGCGGCGTCGACCTCGGCGACGGCCGGCGCGTCATGCCCGACCCGATCCTCGTCGGCCGCAATGCCGACAAGCTGCAGGCACTGGCGCTTGCGCATGGCATCGCGCGCTGGACCACCGATCTCGACGCGGCGCTCGCCGACCGCGACGACGCACTCTATTTCGACGCGGCGTCGACCGGCCTGCGGCCCGGCCTCATCGCCAGGGCGATCGCGGCCGGCAAGCACATCTACACCGAAAAGCCGACGGCACCCACGCTCGCCGAGGCGCTCGCCATCGCGCGCGCGGCGAAGGCCGCCGGCGTCAAGCACGGCGTCGTGCAGGACAAGCTGTGGCTGCCGGGCCTGCTCAAGCTCCAATCGCTGCGCGATTCCGGTTTATTCGGACGCATCCTGTCGGTGCGCGGCGAATTCGGCTACTGGGTATTCGAGGGCGACTGGCAGCCGGCGCAGCGGCCCAGCTGGAACTATCGCAAGGAGGACGACGGCGGCATCATCGTCGACATGCTCTGCCACTGGCGCTACGTGCTCGACAACCTGTTCGGCGCGGTGAAGACCGTCACCTGCCTCGGCGCCACGCATATTCCGCAGCGCTGGGACGAGCGCGGCAGGCCGTATGCGGCCACCGCCGACGACGCCGCCTACGCGATCTTCGAGCTCGATGGCGGCGCCGGCACACCGGTCATCGCGCAGATCAACAGCTCGTGGGTGACACGCGTGCGCCGCGACGACCTCGTGACGTTCCACGTCGACGGCACGCTCGGCTCCGCGGTCGCGGGGCTCACCGACTGCTGGATCCAGCCGCGCGCGACGACGCCGAAGCCGGTGTGGAACCCCGACGTGCCGCAGACGATCGACTTCTTCTCCACCTGGCAGAAGATGCCGGACAACCGCGGCTACGACAACGCGTTCAAGGTCGAGTGGGAGCTCTTCATCCGCCATCTGTACGCCGACACGCCGTTCGCATGGGACCTCTTCGCCGGCGCCCGGGGCGTGCAACTGGCCGAGATCGGCCTCGCCAGCTGGCGCGAGCGGCGCACGCTCGACGTGCCGCCGCTGCCGGAGGCGTGATGGCGACACTGCAGCTGCCGCGCGCCGACGGCACGCTCGCCGCGTTCATGCCGCGCACGCCGAGGCCGTGGCCCGCGCGCGATGCCGGCACTGCGTTCAATCGCATCGCGCTGGCCGCCGCGCACGTCGTCGCCGATCCGCGCAGCGACGTCGATCCGTGGCTCGCCGCCGCGATCGACTGGGATGCGACCCTCGCCTATCGTCATCACCTGTGGTCGCTGGGCTTCGGCGTCGCCGAGGCAATGGACACCGCACAGCGCGGCATGGGGCTCGATTGGCCGGCGGCACTCGACCTCATCCGGCGCAGCGCAGCCGCGGCGCGCGCGACCGCCGGTGCGGTGATGTTTGCCGGTGCCGGCACCGACCACCTCGCCTCCGGCGAGGCGAAGGGCGTCGCCGACGTCAAGGCCGCCTATGCGATGCAATGCGCGGCCGTCGAGCGCGCGGGCGGCCGCATCATCCTGATGGCGAGCCGCGAGCTGGCGCGCGTCGCACGCCACGCGGACGACTATCGCGACGTCTACCGCCACGTCCTGCAGCAGGTGAAAGCGCCGGTGATATTGCATTGGCTCGGCGACATGTTCGATCCCGCACTCGCTGGGTATTGGGGGACGCAGGATCTCGACGCCGCCACCGCGGTGTGCCTCGACGTCATCCGCGCCAACGCGGCGAAGGTCGACGGCATCAAGGTCTCGCTGCTCGACGACGCGCGCGAGATCGCGATGCGCCGTGCACTGCCGCCAGGCGTGCGGATGTACACCGGCGACGATTTCAACTTCGCGGACCTGATCGGCGGCGACGCCGGCGGCCATTCCGACGCGCTGCTCGGCATCTTCGACGCCATTGCGCCCGCGGCCTCCGCCGCGCTGGCGGCGCTCGCGCGCGGCGATCGCGCGACATTCGACGCGATGCTCGCGCCGACGGTCCCGCTGTCGCGACACATCTTCCGCGCGCCAACCCGCTTCTACAAAACGGGCGTCGTGTTCCTGGCGTGGCTCAACGGCCACCAGTCTCACTTCACGATGCTGGGAGGACAGCAGAGCGCGCGCACGATCGCGCACCTCGCCGAGATCTTCCGCCTCGCCGACGCCGCCAACCTGCTGCGCGATCCCGACCTGGCGGTGACGCGGATGCGGCACCTGCTGGCCGTCCACGGCATCGACGCCTGACGCCACGACGATGCCCGACACCGGCCAGCTCTCGATCAACACCGCCACGTTGCGGCGGCAATGGAAGCTCGCCGACATCATCGCGGGCGTCGCGCAGATGGGCATCCGCGGCATCGCGCCGTGGCGCGACCAGGTCGCGGAGGCCGGGCTCGCCGACATCGCGAGGCGCATCCGCGACGCCGGCCTCGAGGTCAGCGGCTATTGCCGCGGCGGCATGTTCCCGGCGATCGATCGTGCGGGCCGGCTCGCCGCCCGCGACGACAACCGGCGCGCCGTCGACGAGGCGTTGACGCTCGGCGCGCGCTGCCTGGTGCTGGTGGTCGGCGGCCTGCCGAAGGATCGTGACGGCCGCGTCGCGTCGAAGGACCTCGCGGGTGCGCGGGAGATGGTGCGCGACGGCATCGGCGAACTGCTCGACTACGCCAGGGCCGGCGGCATGCCGCTGGCGATCGAGCCGCTGCATCCGATGTACGCCGCCGAGCGCGCGTGCGTCAACACGATGGCGCATGCCAACGACCTGTGCGACGAGCTGGCGCCGCGCGGCGGCGACGGCCTCGGAGTGGCGGTCGACATCTACCATGTGTGGTGGGATCCGCGCCTCGAGGCGGAGATCGCGCGCGCCGGTGCCGCCGATCGCCTGTTCGCCTATCACATCTGCGACTGGCTGGTGCCCACGCGCGACCTCCTCAACGACCGCGGCATGATGGGCGACGGCGTGGTCGACCTGCCCTGCGTGCGCCGCTGGATGGAGCGCGCCGGCTACCGTGGCCTGCACGAAGTCGAGATCTTCTCCGAGCGCTGGTGGGCGGAGGACCCGCGCCACGTGCTCGACACCTGCATCGAGCGGCACGCCCGCTGCACCTAGCGGTACGCTGTCGCTCCGGCGCCGGCAGAGGGGAGCGGCGGCCGCCGCCCGCGGCGTGTCCCCCCGGCGCGGTAAAATAGCGGCTGCCACGCGACGGCCGCAAGCGAAGGGCCGCGCCAATCTCTCGAGGAGAACCGTCATGCCGATCGTTTCGATGCGCCAGCTGCTCGACCATGCCGCCGAGAACGGCTACGGCCTGCCGGCCTTCAATGTCAACAACCTGGAGCAGGTGCAGGCGATCATGAGCGCCGCGGCGGAGACCAACAGCCCGGTGATCATGCAGGCCTCCGCCGGCGCGCGCAAATATGCGGGCGAGATCTTCCTGCGTCACCTGATCGAGGGCGCCGTCGAAAGCTATCCGCAGATCCCGGTGGTGATGCACCAGGACCACGGCCAGTCGCCGGCGGTGTGCGAGTCGGCGATGAAGCTCGGCTTCTCGTCGGTGATGATGGACGGCTCGCTGCAGGAAGACGGCAAGAGCATCGCCGACTATGACTACAACCTGGCGGTCACGCGCAAGGTGGTGGACGAGGCGCATGCGATCGGCGTCACCGTCGAGGGCGAGCTCGGGTGCCTCGGCTCGCTCGAGACGATGAAGGGTGACAAGGAGGATGGCCACGGCGCCGAGGGCACGATGACGCGCGAGATGCTGCTGACCGATCCCGCGCAGGCGGCGGACTTCGTGGGGCGCACGCAGCTCGATGCGCTGGCGATCGCCATCGGCACGTCGCACGGCGCGTACAAGTTCTCGCGCAAACCGACCGGCGACATCCTGGCGATCGATCGCATCAAGGCGATCCACGCGCGGATTCCCAACACGCACCTCGTGATGCACGGCAGCTCGTCCGTGCCGCAGAACCTGCTCGCCGAGATACGCCAGTATGGCGGCAACATGAAGGAGACGTATGGTGTGCCGGTCGAGGAGATCCAGGAAGGCATCCGGCACGGCGTGCGCAAGGTCAACATCGACACCGATATCCGCCTGGCGATGACGGCGGCGATCCGCCGCTTCTTTGCCGAGAATCCGGCCAAGTTCGATCCTCGCGAATACCTGAAGCCTGCGATGCTCGCGGCCAAGGCGATCTGCAAGGAGCGTTACGAGCAGTTCGGCTGCGCCGGCATGGCCGACAAGATCAAGCCGGTGCCGCTGCCGAAGATGGCGTCGCGCTACAAGAGCGGCGAGTTGCGGCAGATCGTCAACTGACATTGCCGGCGGCGCCAGACAGGTCATCGCCGCGAAAGTGACGGCGTGACCGTCATCCCCGCGAAGTGACGGCGTGACCGTCATCCCCGCGAAGTGACGGCGTAGCCGTCATCCCCGCGAAAGTGACGGCGTAGCCGTCATCCCCGCGAAAGCGGGGACCCAAGCGTCGGCGCAACGTCATGACTGGATTCCCGCCTGCGCGGGAATGACGGCGATGGATCCGTCAAGACTGGATTCCCGCCCGCGCGGGAATGACGGCGATGGACCCGTCAAGGCTGGATTCCCGCCGCGCGAGAATGACGGCGATGGAAACGCCAAGTCTGGATTCCCGGTTCCGCGGGAACGCCGGCTCGGGGTCTCAATGCCCGCCGAGACGAAAAAAACCGGCCGCACGCAGCGGCCGGTTTGCATTGCGGAGCCTTGCGCGGTCAACGCCCGCCGGCGGGCGCCATCTTGAATTCCGCGTGCAGGTTGACGTCCTTGGTTTCCTTGAGGAAGAAGATGCCGACCACGGCGCTCATCACCGACACGGCCACGACGTACCACAGGCCATGGTAGATGTTGCCGTTGGCCGCCACCATCGCGAACGCCACTGGCGGCAGGAAGCCGCCGAACCACCCGTTGCCGATGTGATAGGGCAGTGACATCGACGTGTAGCGGATGCGGGTCGGGAACAGCTCGACGAGGTACGCCGCGATCGGGCCGTACACCATCGTCACCAGCACGCCGAGAATGAACAGGATGATCACCAGCATCACGTAGTTCATCTGTGCCGGATCGGCCTTCGCCGGATAGCCGTGGGCCTTGATCTCGTCGCCGAGCTGCTTGTTGAGCGCCGCGGTCCTGGTCGCGAGATCCGCCGACGAAAGATCGGCGCCCTCGAAGCCAGGAATCGTCTTGTCGCCGATCTTGACGCTCGCCACCGTTCCCGGCGGCGCCTCGACGTTCTGGTAGCTCACCGAGCTGCGTGCCAGGAAGCCCTTGATCAGGTCGCAGGACGTCGTGAATTTCGACACGCCGACCGGATTGAACTGGAACGAGCAGGCCTTCGGGTCGGCGGTCACCGTCACCGGCGCGCTGTTCTGCGCCGCCTCGAGTGCCGGGTTGGCATAATGCGTGAGGCCCTTGAACAGCGGAAAATAGATCAGCGCGGCGATGATGAAGCCCGCCATGATGATCGGCTTGCGGCCGATCCGGTCCGACCACGCGCCGAAGATGACGAAGAACGGCGTGGCGATCAGCAGCGACAGGCCCACCAGGATGTTGGCCGCGAGACCGTCGACCTTGAGCGTCTGCTGCATGAAGAACAGCGCGTAGAACTGTCCGCCATACCAGACCACCGCCTCGCCGGCCGTCAGCCCGAACAGCGCGAGCAGCACGATCTTGAGGTTGGACCAGTTGCCGAACGATTCGGTGATCGGCGCCTTCGAGCCCTTGCCTTCCGCCTTCATGCGCTGGAAGATCGGCGACTCGTTCAATTGCAGGCGGATGTACACCGAGAAGATCAGCAGGATCAGCGACAGCAGGAACGGGATGCGCCAGCCCCAGGTGTCGAACGTCACGGGCATGAACTGGCGACACAGCACGATGACGATGAGCGACAGCACGAGCCCGAGCGTCGCCGTCGTCTGGATCCAGGCCGTATAGGCGCCTCGCCGCCCTTCCGGCGAGTGCTCGGCGACGAACGTCGCCGCGCCGCCGTATTCGCCGCCCAGCGCGAGCCCCTGCAACAGGCGCAACCCGATCAGGATCACCGGCGCGGCGATGCCGATCTGCGCGTAGCTCGGCAGCAGTCCGACGACGAACGTCGAGAAGCCCATGATAAGGATCGTGACGAGGAACGTGTACTTGCGTCCGACCAGGTCGCCGAGGCGGCCGAACACCAGCGCGCCGAACGGCCGCACGGCGAAGCCGGCGGCGAACGCGAGCAGCGCGAAGATGTAGGCGGCCGTGGGATTGACGCCGGAGAAGAACTGCTTGGCGATGATCGCCGCGAGCGAGCCGTACAGGTAGAAGTCGTACCACTCGAAAACAGTGCCCAGCGACGACGCGAAAATGACCTTCCTCTCCTCGGCGGTCAGCCCGGGCAGCCTGGGCCGCGATGCCTGCGCAATCGTGCTCATCGTGCTCCTCCTCGACGGTTCGATGGTGGCCGCCTCCCTGCGGATCTGGCGTCCGTGCGGGCAGCCGGGATGGGAATCCCGGCGGCAAGGATGAGGGACTCATTGCGCTACGTCAACCAAAGGCGCAGCGCGGCGACGACCGGTGCGACGGCCCGCCTCAAATGCCATTGCGCCTCGGCGGGTCCGGCGCGCGGACGATCGGTACTGGCTTCAGCGCAGGTGGTTCAGCGCACGCAGGCGTCGAGCGGCAGGACCAGCGATTGCAGGACGTCACCACGCGCCGGGTCCTGCACGAACGCGACGAGCTTGGGCGCGCGTCCGTCGGCGGGCAGCGCAAGGCGCGTCGCCAGCTCGGCGTTGCCGTGCGTGTCGACGGCGGCACCATCGCTCAAGCTGCGAACCACGGCGTCGTGATGCAGCTTGGCGCCACGGTTCTCGCCGGCCTTGACCGCCGATTCGAGGCCATCGCTCGTCAGCGCGACGTAGAGGCGCGCGCCAGGCCGCTTGGCGGCAGCGGCCAACGCCGCACGCGCGTCGACCGTCATTACGTCGCCGGTGCGCGTCGCCGCGAGCGCGATCGTCGCCGTCGCCGGCTGCGCGCGCAGCGCGTCGATCGCGCCCGCGTCATCCTGCCAGTCGCGCACGCTCAGGCCTTGCACCACGACCTGCGGCGTGTAGACGAACGACAGGCGATTGGCGGCGGCGGCCTGGTGCTGGCGGTCGGTGTAGGTCGCGCTCGAAAAGCGATCCTTCCAGCCCAGGTCGTTCCAGTAGTCGACGTGGAAGGCGAGCACCGCAGCGCGACGCGCGTCGCCGCCGCCGAACGTCGCCGACAGCCAGCGATCGGCCGGCGGACAGCTGCTGCAGCCCTCGGAGGTATAGAGCTCGACGAGCGGTACCAGGGTTGCACCGCTTTGCGCGGTGCACTCGGCGGCTGGCGCCGGCACGACGACACACGCGAGCGCGCAGGCGGCGGCGGTGCGCGCGAAAACACGGGAACGGGTGTTCATCGCGATCAGTCGGCGCCGCGCCGCGCGTCCTTACGCAGGCGCGTCCGCAGATCGGGGGCAAGACGATGCGACGCGGGCATCGGCACGGCAGGGACGCTCAGACGAGATCGGCTGCCGGTCCCAATACCTGCTCGCGCAATTCGCGGTAGCGCGGCAGCTGCGGCGGGTACACGCAGACGTACTTGACCTGCGCCGCCTGCAGGCAGCGCTGCTTGATGACCTCGAGCTTCTGGTCGCGCGGATTGGTCACCTGCTCGGGCTCGCGCGAATCGACGATCGCCACGATCGTCGAGTCCTTGTCGCAGACGACGAAGCCGATGTGCTGGTTGGCGATCTTGCGGAATGCGCGCAGGCGCTCCATGCCCTGCGGACCGATCTTCACCTGCAGCACGTCCGACAGTCGCACCTTGGCGAAGATGTCGTGGCGCGGAAACGCCGCCTTGAGCAGCAGGTAGACGACGCTCTCGGCCTTGGTCAGGAAGCGCGGCCGCAGCAGGTAGAGACCCGGCAGCTCGGCGGACGACAGCAGGCGGGTGGTTTCGCCTTCGGTCCACTGGGCGACCGTGTTCGCCGAATCGGCGCCCGTCAGCATGGCCGAGGGCACCTGCCGGCGCTTGCGCATCAATCCCCACAGGATCGCGATGACCAGAGCCGCGATGGCAAGCGCAAAGAGGATGCCGGGTAGCATCGGGCGATCGAAACCTTTTGCCATCCCCGCCGAGGTGGCGTCGGGGACGCTGTTGTTTATGAAGTTCGACGGCTAACCCCTCCAGTCTAAAGCATTTTAAGGCGGCGGCCGCAAGCAGCGGGCCGTGCAGGGGCCGCTGCCGTCGCCATTGAGACGTGGCGTACAACATGCCGGGAATTCGGGTCATGAGGCGTGCAAAACACCCTAGCAGCCCAGACGGCCGATGCTTGGGCGCCGGCGACGGCCGGCTTTCGGCCGCAAGCCACGGCCCTCCCGCGCGAACCATCTGCAGGCGCAGCGGGCGCGGCGCAGCCGACGCAAGGTTCCCGCGCGGGCCGTTCAGCAGCGCGCGATTCAGCCCGCCGCCGCGCGCCGCGGCGTGACGGCCAGCGAGGCGGCGAGCTCGGCGCACACGGCGCCGACGACGATCAGCGCAGGGCCGTTGCCGCGCGCCGCGGCGACGCCGGGGAGACCGGCGAGGACACCGGCATGGATTGCACAATCGCGACTCGACGCACTTTCCACGAGGGCCACCGGCGTCGCCGGTGACACGCCGGCGGTGACCAGCGCGGTGGTGACCGCGATCGCGTCGCCCGCGCCCATGTAGATGACGATCGTATCCGCGGCGGCCGCGGCCTTCGCCCAGGCGCCCGGATTTTCACCCTCGCCCACCCGAGGCGTCACGAACACGACACTGCGCGAAACCCCGCGCCGCGTCAGCGACAGCTTCGCATCGGCAGCCGCCGCGAGCGCGGCGGTGACACCCGGCACGATTTCGCAGTCGATGCCCGCCGCGGCAAGCGCGGCGATCTCCTCGTGCGCGCGGCCGAACAGCATCGGATCGCCGCCCTTCAGCCGCACCACCACCTTGGCGCGCCGCGCGGCGTCGACCAGCCGCTTGTTGATGAAGCGCTGCGACGTGGAATGCGCGCCACAGCGCTTGCCGACGGCGATCTTCTGCGCGCGCGGCGCGAGCGCGAGCACATCGTCGCCGATCAGCGCGTCGTGCAGCACGACGTCGGCGGCAGCGAGGAGGCGCGCGGCGCGCACGGTCAGCAGATCGGCGGCGCCCGGCCCTGCGCCCACGAGGTAGACGGTGCCCATCGTCACGGCGCCGTGGCGAGCTCGCGCGCGACGAAGCGCATCGGCATCGCCGGTGCGCTTACCGGCAGTGCGCCGGTGAGGTCGAGCTGCGGGTCGCGCTCGACGCAGAACTTGGCGGTCGCGCTCACCCAGCGATCGATCGCTGCATAAAGGGACGCGTCGACCGGCGCGTCGCCTTCCTGCGCGAGCACGCGCGCGAAATCACCGAATGCGAGTGCCAGCTCATCCGGCACGCGGCCCGACAGCGCTTCGGCGATGTCGGCGAGATCGTGCATCAGCTTGCGCACGCGGAACGACGGCGCCGGATTGACGAGGTCGTGCAGGCCCTGGCCGATCAGGCGCAGCTGCGCAACGGCGCAGGCGCGGGCGTCGGCATCGCGGCGCTGCGCGGCGAACGCATCGCGGTAGCGCCGCTCGTGCGCCGCGGCGAAGAATGCCGCGCCGATGAACACCTGGGTCACGCCGGCGCATTCGCCGCCGCCCAGTTGCGCGACCTTGAAGTCGGCGGCGCCGTCGACGTCGCGCAGCACGTCGTCGAGCTCCTCGGGGGCGACCGCGGTGAGGTCGGCGAGCAGGTTGGCGAAGTAGTCGTCGGCCTTGGCGTGCACCCAGTCGAAGAAGCGCTCGTCGCGGCCGCGTTGCGCCTTGAACGCGTCGCCGACGCGCGCGACCGCCTTCTCGATGCGTGCCACCGGCACCGACGGGCCCTTGCGCGCGAGCCGGCCGCCTGCCGTGCCGTCGCCGCCCAGATACATCTGGTAGTGCGGCACCAGCCGGTCGTGCATCCGCCGGCCTTCGCCATAGATGCCGATGTCGCCGGTCTCGGGCTGCGCGCAGCCGTTGTGGCAGCCCGAAACGCGGATGCGCAGGTCGCCCGCGATGTCGGCGAGCCGTGCGCCCATGCCCTGGCTCGACGTGATGCCGAGGCGGCAAGTCGTCGTGCCGGGGCACGCGACGACATTGTCGCCCGGCTGCGGCAGGTCGAGCCCCAGCGCGCGCACGCCGGCGACGATCGCGTCGACATCGCTCGCGTCGACGTTGCGTACCACGAGGTTCTGGTCCTGCGTGGTGCGGATGTCGCCGAGGCCGTGTCCGCGCAGCAGCGCCGCGAGGCCTCGCAGGTGGTGCGCGGTGAGGTGACCGAGCGGCACCGCCACCGGTACCGCGACCAGTCCGGGCTGGCGCTGCGGTGCCGGTGCGCGCGGCGCACCCGGGCCCGGCACCTCGCCCGCAGTCGGCGTGCGCCACGCCACGAGCGGTACCGGATCGGCGGCATGCGCGGCGCGGCAACGCGCGAACTCGTCCTCGAATCGCGCGACGAAGCCCTCCGCACCGAAGCGTTCGACCAGGAACTTGATCCGCGACTTGGCGCGCTTGGTGCGGTCGGAATACTTCTCGTGCAGCGCGATCACCGCCTCCATCGCCGGGATCAGCTCGTGCTCGGGCACGAACGCGGCGACCACGATCGCTTCGCGCGGCTTGTGGCCGAGGCCGCCGCCGGCCAGCAGCCTGAAGCCGGGAGCGCCTTCCTTGCGCGTGGCGATCACGGCGAGGTCATGCAGCATTCCCTGCGCGCAATCGCTCTCGCAGCCGGAGAAACTCACCTTGAACTTGCGCGGCATCTGCTGGTTGAGGGGATTGCGCAGGAAATAATGGACCGCGTGATCGAGATGCGTGGTGACGTCGGTGTGCTCGCGCGGGCACACGCCGGCGAGCGTGCAGGCCGACATGTTGCGCACGGTGTTGTTGCAGGCCTCGCGCGTGGTGAGTCCCGCGGCGGCGAGACGCCGCATCGCGGCCGGGGTGTCCGCGGTCGGCACGTAATGCAGCTGCACCGACTGGCGCGTCGTCACGTGCACGTGATCGGTGCCGGACCAGCGCTCGAGCACGTCCGCGAGTGCGACGAGCTGGTCCGGATCGAGGCGGCCGCCGGGGGCCTTGACCCGCACCATGTGCACCCCGGGCTGGCGCTGGCCGTAGCAACCCTGCTGCAGGCGAATCGGCGTGAAGCGGTCGTCGGGGATCGTACCCGCGAGAAATGCGGCGACGCTCGCCGCGTAGCGGTCGAGCTCTTCGGCGTCGGTCAGCGCGCCCGGCGTGCCGGGCGGCAGGAACGGCTGGAGATTGGGTTGCGCAGCGCCCATGGTGGCAGTCGAAGGCCCATCGTGCAAAAAGCGACGATAGCCGGCGGCGCCACGGGCCGGAAGGAATGGATTGCTATAGGGTTATAACCTGCCGGGCGCGCCGCACGGCCGACGGTGGCCGCACAATTCGCAGCGCCCGACCCGGTCAGGCCCGGTCGAGCTCGGCGAAGACTTCCTCCGCCAGATGGTACGCGGCATTGGCCGCCGGCAGCCCGGCGTACAGCGCGCAATGCAGGAGCAGCTCCTTGATCTCGTCGCGGGTGACGCCGTTGTTGAACGCCGCGCGCACGTGCATCTTGTACTCGTCGCCGCGATTGAGCGCCACCATCAGCGCGAGCGTGACCAGGCTTCGCGTGTGTCGCGGCAGGCCCGGACGCGACCACACCTCGCCCCATGCGTAACGCGTGATGAAGTCCTGGAAGTCGCCGTTGAACTCGGTGCGCTTGGCCAGCGTGCGGTCGACGTGCGCGTCGCCCAGCACCGCACGGCGCACCTTCATTCCCTGCTCGCGGCGGCTCGAATCGTCCACGATGCTCCTTTCAGGCGGTGAAATGGCCGACCAGCGCGGCGACAAAGTCGGTCGGCTGCTCGATGTTCGACAGGTGCGCTGCGTCGAGCTCGACGTAGCGCGCGCCGGGCACGTGCTCGGCGATGAAGCGCAGGTCGGATGACGGCGTCGGGCCGTCGTGGGCGCCGGCGATGGCGAGCGTCGGCGCACGGATCGCCGCGAGTTCCGGGCGCGCGTCGTAGTCGCGGATCGCCGCGCAGCAGGCGGCATACCCGTCGGGCGACGCCTTCACCAGCACGTCGCGCATGCGCGCGATCTCGTGCGGATGCGCCTCGCGGAACGCGCGCACGAACCAGCGCTCCATGATGCCGTCGGCGATCGTGGCAAGCCCCGTGGTGTGCACGGCGCTGATCCGCGCGTTCCAGCCTTCCGCGCTGCCGATCTTGGCGCCGGTGTTGGCGAGCACCATGCGGTCGATGCGTCGCGGCGCGGCAAGCGCCAGGCGGATGCCGATCATGCCGCCCATCGACAGCCCGCAGAAGTGCGTGCGTTCGGCGCCGACATGATCGAGCAGCGCCACGACGTCATCGGCGAGCGCCGGGATCGAATACGGCGCCGCGGGCGCCGACGACGCGCCGTGGCCGCGCGTGTCGTAGCGCAGCACGCGGAAGCGCTCGATCAGCGCCGGCACCTGCGGCGCCCACATGTCGAGGTCGGTGCCGAGCGAGTTCGACAGCGTGAGCCACGGCGCCGACGGCGGGCCGTCGACGCGGTAGTTGATGCGGGCATGGGCGAAATCGGCGTGCGGCATGCGGGCTCCGGAGGTGCTGCGTGCGGCGGCGTCAGTGCGTGGCGTGCGTCGCGCGACCCGCGGCGTGGGCGGCGAGCACGCGATCGACGAAAGTGCCGGCGAGGCCGAGATACTGCGCGGGATCCATCAGCGCGTCGATCGTGCGCACATCGAGCCAGCGCGTCACGCGCGTATCGGCCTTGAGCGCGGCGCCGAGGTCGGTGCCGTCGCGGGTGGCACCCTTCGCCACGTCCGCGACCAGCGCGTGCGCGACGTCGCGCCCGGTATGCGCGGCGAGCGCCATCTGCGCCGCCTCGGCGAGGATCTGGCCATGCGTCGCGTCGAGATTCGCGCGCATGCGCGCGGCATCAACTTCCAGACCCTCGACCACACCCGCCATCGCCGCGAGAGCGCCGGCAGCGAGCTCGCACAGGTCGGGCAGCACATCCCATTCCGCGGGCCAGTCGCCGAGCCCGCGCTCGTGTTCCTGCACCGCAGCGGCGAGCATCGTCGCCACCAGGTTGGGGGCGCGCACGGCGGCAGCCAGCGCGATCGCGCAGCCGACGGGATTGCGCTTGTGCGGCAGCGTGGACGAGCCGCCGCGGCCGGGCGTTGCCGGTTCGTGCGCCTCGCCGACCTCGGTCTGCGCCAGCAGCGAGATGTCGCGCGCGAGCTTGCCGAGCGTGGCGATCATGCCGCCGAGCGCGGCGGCGACATCGCACAGGCGATCGCGCTGCGTATGCCACGGGATGTCGGGTACCGCGAGGCCCAGCTCGCCGGCGAGCGCGCGCTCGACGGCCGGCGCGCTGGCGCCGAGCGACGCCAGCGTGCCGGCGGCGCCACCGAACTGGAGCACGGCCACGGCGCGCGCCGCGTCGGCCAATCGCATGCCATGACGTCGCCACGCGGAGAGCGTGGTCGCCAGCTTGAATCCCAGCGTCACCGGCAGCGCCTGCTGCAGCAGCGTGCGCCCGGCCAGCGGCGTGTCGCGGTGCGTGCGCGCCTTCGCCGCAAGCGCGTCGCCGAGCCGCGTGATGTCGGACGTCAGCAGCCCCAGCGCGTCGCGCAACTGCAGCACGAGGGCGGTGTCGATCACGTCCTGACTGGTCGCGCCCCAGTGCACGTAACCGCGCGCCGCGGCATCGACACGCGCCGTCAGCGCCGCCACCAGCGGAATCGCGCGGTTGCCGCCGGCGCGCGCGGAAATCGCGATCGCCTCGGCGTCGAAGCTCGCCGTGCTGCACTGCGCGGCGATGGCCGCCGCCGCCGCCGCCGGGATCACGCCGGCAGCGCCTTCGGCGCGCGCCAGCGCGGCTTCGAACGCGAGCATCCGCGCGAGCGTGGCCGACGGCGCGAAGATCGCCCGCATCGGCTCGGTGGAGAAGATCGGATCGATCACGCGCAGCGCGCCCGGAGCAAAGCGACGATGATAAGCGAACGCCCGCGCGCGCGCTGCGGCATGCGGCTATTGCTCGAAGAACACGGTTTCGCCTTCGCCCTGCAGCACCACGTTCCAGGTGTAGGCGTGCGCGCCCGGCATGGCCGCCACCAGTGTCGCGCGGCGCGCCGCGGGCACGGCCCGCAGGACCGGATCCTCGGCGTTGCACGCCTCGTCGGCGAAATAGATCCGCGAGCGCAAATGCCGAAGCATGCCGCGCATGAGTATCGTCACGTTGAGATGCGGCGCCTGCAGCCCGCCACCGGGCGCGGGTACGCGGCCCGGCTTGATCGTGGTGAACGCGAAACGGCCCTCGGCGTCGGTGGGAACGCGGCCGAAGCCTGCGAAGCCGGGCGTCGGCGGCAGCCCCCGCGTATCGTCCGGATGCGCATACCGGCCTTGTGCGTCGGCCTGCCAGATCTCCACCAGCGCGTCAGTCACTGGCGCGCCATCGCCATCGACGATGCGTCCCGCCACGGTGATCGGCGGCGCCGTCATGCCCGGTGCGACGAGATTCGCGGTATTGAGCCAGGTGAGACCGATGTGCAGGTACGGACCGACCGTCTGCGAGGATGTCGTGGGCAGTGTCATGGCATTGCGGCGTGCGCCTGCGGAAGGTCCGTCATGTGTCGCGCCCGTCATCGCGGCAGGCTCAGGTCGTTTTCCATCGGCGTCTCGTCACGCCCGCGCAGCACGATGTCGAACCGGTAGCCCAGCGCAGTCTCGGGAATCGTCGTTTCCCAATCGAACGCCGAGATCAGGCGCTTGCGCGCGTGCTCGTCGGGAATGCTCGTGTACATCGGGTCGAACTCGAGCAGCGGGTCGCCGGGAAAATACATCTGCGTGACGAGGCGCGTCGCGGCCGCCGGGCCGAACAGGGAAAAGTGGATATGCGCCGGACGCCATGCGTTGGGATGGTTGCGCCACGGATACTCGCCCGGGCGGATCGTGACGAAGCGATAACGGCCTTCGGCATCGGTCAGCGTGCGCCCGCAGCCCGTGAAGTTGGGATCCGTGGGCGCGTCGTGCTGGTCGCGCGGATGCGGATAGCGGCCCGCGGCATTCGCCTGCCAGATCTCGACCAGCGTGTTGCCCACCGGCTTGCCGTTGGCGTCGAGCACGCGCCCCGAGACCACGATGCGCTCGCCGATCGGTGCGCCCGCGTGCTGCTGCGTCAGGTCGAAATCGTTGGCGCGGATGCGCTCGTAACCGAACAGCGGCCCGGTGATTTCCGACAGCGTCCACGGCAGGCGCACGAGCGGCTCGTGCGGCGCGCGCTTCTGCGTCGACACGTAGGGCGGATAGAGGTAGTCGGGCTGCGTGCCCGGATCGTCGGCACGATAGCCGCGCAGCGCGCCCGCGATGCCGTGCGTGTTGGCAGAATTCATGGCGGGTTCCCGTTTCAGACGCGCTCGATGATCATCGCGATGCCCTGGCCCACGCCGATGCACATCGTGCACATCGCGTAGCGGGCGCCGCGCCGCTGCAACTCGCAGGTCGCCGTGGTGACCAGCCGCGCGCCCGACGCGCCCAGCGGATGCCCGAGCGCGATCGCGCCGCCGTTCGGATTCACATGCGGCGCGTCATCGGCGAGACCCAGGTCGCGTGTCACCGCAAGCGCCTGCGCGGCAAAGGCCTCGTTGAGCTCGATCACGCTCATGTCGCCGATGTCGAGCGTGGCCAGCGCCAGCGCCTTGCGCATCGCCGGCGCAGGACCGAAGCCCATGATGCGCGGCGCGACGCCGGCAACTGCAGCGGCGACGATGCGCGCGCGCGGCGTCAAGCCGTGGCGCTTCGCCGCGTCGGCCGAGGCGATCAGCAACGCCGCCGCCCCGTCGTTGACGCCCGAGGCATTGCCTGCCGTGACGGTGCCGTCGGCACGCACGACGCCCTTGAGCTTCGCCAGCGACTCGAGCGTGGTCGCGCGCGGATGCTCGTCGCGCTCGACGCTGACCGGGTCGCCCTTCTTCTGCGCCACCTTGACGGCGACGATCTCCTCGGCAAGCCGCCCCGCCGCGATCGCCGCCGCCGCGCGTTGCTGGCTGCGCAAGGCGAACGCGTCCTGGTCCGCGCGCGACACATGGAAATCGGCGGCGACGTTCTCGGCGGTCTCCGGCATCGAATCGATGCCGTACTTCGCCTTCATCAGCGGATTGACGAAGCGCCAGCCGATCGTCGTGTCCTCGAGCTTCGCCGCGCGCGAGAACGCTTCGGCAGCCTTGCCCTGCACGAAGGGTGCGCGCGACATGCTCTCGACGCCACCGGCGACGACCAGCGACATCTCGCCGGCCTTGATCGCGCGCGCGGCCATCGCCGCCGCGTCGAGGCTGGAGCCGCACAGGCGATTGACCGTCGTCCCCGGCACCTCCTGCGGCAATCCGGCGAGCAGCAGCGCCATGCGTCCGACGTTGCGGTTGTCCTCGCCGGCCTGGTTGGCGCATCCGTAGATCACGTCGTCGACCGCCGCCCAGTCGACGTTGCGATTGCGCGCGACGAGCGCGGCGATCGGCACCGCCGCGAGGTCGTCGGTGCGCACCGGGGCGAGCGCGCCGCCATAGCGCCCGAATGGCGTGCGGATCGCGTCGCAAATGTAGGCTTCGTGCATCATGTTCCTCGTCGATTGTACGTGTGGTGCGCCGCTGATGTTGCGCGCAGCGGCGCACCGGTCAGGCGCGCGCGTCCGTCGCCATCGCCAGCGGCACGCCGCTCAGGCGCGCGAGCTCGGGAAGCGTCATCCCCTCGGCCATTGCCCGCACCGCGAGGCCGCCCGGCGTGACGTCGATGACCGCGAGATCGGTGTAGATCCGGTCGACGCAGTCGAGGCCGGTGACGGGGTACGTGCAACGCTCGACGATCTTGCTCTCGCCGGACTTGGTGAGATGTTCCATCATCACCACGACGCGCTTGGCGCCCAGCGCCAGGTCCATCGCCCCGCCCACCGCCGGAATCGCGTCCGGCGCGCCGGTATGCCAGTTGGCGAGGTCGCCGCGCACCGACACCTGGAACGCCCCCAGCACGCAGAAATCGAGGTGACCGCCGCGCATCATCGCGAACGAATCGGCATGGTGGAAGTATGAGCCGCCGGGCAGCAGCGTCACCGGCTGCTTGCCGGCGTTGATGAGGTCGGGGTCCTCCTGGCCCTTGGCCGGCGCCGGGCCCATGCCGAGCAGCCCGTTCTCGCTGTGCAGCAGGATCTCGCGACCCGCGGGCAGGTGATTGGCGACCAGCGTGGGGAGCCCGATGCCGAGGTTGACGATCGCGCCCTCGGGTATGTCCTGTGCGACGAGCGTCGCCATGGCGTCGCGGGAAAAGCGTTGCATGCTCGAAAGCCTCCTCGGTTATGCCGCGGCGCCGGGCGCGACGACCGGCGTGCGTGACGCCACGGCGACCACGCGCTTGACGAAGATGCCCGGCGTCACCACTGCCTCGGGATCGAGCCCGCCGAGCGCGACCACCTCGTTCACCTGCACGATCGTGCAGCGCGCTGCGCTCGCCATGATCGGCCCGAAGTTGCGCGCGGTCTTGCGGTAGACCAGATTGCCCCAGCGGTCGGCGCGCTCCGCCTTGATCAGCGCGTAGTCGGCGCGGATCGGGAATTCGAGAACGTATTGGCGACCGTCGATCTCGCGCGTTTCCTTGCCCTCTGCCAGCAGCGTGCCGAAGCCGGTGGGCGTGTAGAAGGCGCCGATGCCGGCACCCGCGGCGCGGATGCGCTCGGCGAGATTGCCCTGCGGCACCAGTTCGAGCTCGATCTCGGCCGCCCGGTACAGCGCATCGAACACCTGCGAATCGACCTGCCGCGGGAACGAGCACACGATGCGGCGCACGCGCCGCGCCTTGAGCAGCGCGGCGAGCCCGGTCTCGCCATTGCCGGCATTGTTGTTGACGATGGTCAGGTCGCGCGCGCCCTCGGCGATCAGCGCATCGATCAGCTCGGACGGCAGGCCCGCGGTGCCGAAGCCGCCGATCATCACGGTCGATCCGTCCTCGATGCCCGCTACCGCCTCGCGCACCGACGCTACTTGCTTGTCGATCAAGTCGTCCTCCGCAGGATTGCGTTCATGCCGCCGTCCTGGCGTGGCCGCCGAGGAACAGCCGATTGAGATCCGGATCGTCGAGCAGCGAAGCTGCCGGACGGTCGAGCGCGAGGCGGCCCATCTCGAGGACCAGCGCGCGGTTCGCGTACTTGAGCGCGGTGCGCACGTTCTGCTCGACCATCAGCACCGTGGTGCCGGCGTCGGCGAGCTGGCGCAGCAGCGCCATCACTTCCTGCACCAGGATTGGCGACAGGCCGATCGACGGCTCGTCGATCAGCAGCACGCGCGGACGCAGCAGCAGCGCGCGGCCGATCTCGAGCTGCTTCTGCTCGCCCCCCGACATCGTCGAGGCCTGGTTGTCGATGCGCTGGCGGATGCGCGGGAAGCGCGCCAGCACCTCGTCGATCCGCGCACCGAGCGCGGCACGCGGCAGCGTGATGCCGCCGAGCTCGAGGTTGTGCCGCACCGACAGCGAGCCGAACAGGTTGCGCCCTTGCGGCACGAACGCCACGCCCTGCGCCAGCAGCGCGCGCTGCGAGTGGCCATTGATGCGCCGGCCCTCGAAGCGCACTTCGCCATTGCGCGGCGTCAGCAGGCCGAACAGCGTCTTCAGCACCGTCGACTTGCCGGCGCCATTGGGACCGATGAGCAGCGTGATCTCCGCCCCGCGCGCGTCGAGCGTGAGCTCGTTGAGGATCGTCAGGCTCGGCGTGTAGCCGGCGACGACGCGGTCGAATTCGATGATGGGGTTGGCCACGATGGGTCGGCTCGCGCGTTCAGTTGCCGAGGTAGGCCTCGAGCACCTGGCGATCCGCCTGCACGTCGGCCGGCGCGCCGGCGGCCAGCACCCGGCCCTCGACCATGCAGATGACGTGCGGGCACAGGCGCATGATGAAATCCATGTTGTGCTCGATCACGACGAAGCTGCCGCCGTGCGTGCGGTTGAGCGTCACCAGCAGCTCGCGCAGCTGGTCGACGAGGCCGGGATTCACGCCGGCGCAGGGCTCGTCCAGCAGCACGAGGCGCGGCCGCGGCATGAAAGCCATGGCGATGTCGATGAGCTTCTGCTGGCCGTAGGACAGCGTGCCCGCGGCGAGATGCGCGACATGCCGCAGGCGGAACAGCTCGATCATCTCGTCGGCGCGCTCGCCAAGCCCGGCATCGGGACGCGCGAACAGCCGGCGTGTCAGCGTCGACTGGAATTCCTGCGCCGCGACGATCAGGTTGTCGCGCACCGAGAGCTGGCCGAACACCTGCAGCGTCTGGAACGTGCGGCCGACGCCGCGCCGTGCGAGCTCGAGCGGCGACATGCCGGTGATGTCCTCGCCGCCCAGCCGGACGTTGCCGGACGTCGGATCGATCTGGCCGAGGATGCAATTGAAGAGCGTGGTCTTGCCCGAGCCGTTGGGCCCGATCACGCCGGCGATTTCCGCGGCGCCGACGCTGAAGCTGACGCCGTCGACCGCCTTGATCGCGCCATACGCCTTGTGCACGCCGGCCACGTCGAGCAATGCGGTCATGACTCCCCTCGTAGCGAGCTTCGCTCGCCTCGCCCAAAAGGGGCAGCGCCCTGGGGCGGCGCTGCGGCGCTCATTTCCCAACCTCTCGCGCGCGGCGCGCGCCGAGCGACAGCAGCCCGCCCGGCAGCCAGACCATCAGCACCACCAGCGCGACGCCGAATGCCGCCAGGTACCATTTCTGCATGAACTGCAACGCGGGATGGCTGCTCGAGCGCAGCACCTCGGGCAGCAGGATCACCACGACGGTGCCGATCGCAGGACCGAAGAAACGTCCGCTGCCGCCGATGATGACCGCCAGCAACATCATCAGCGACGTGCCGAAGTAGAACGTGCCGGGCTCGACGTACTGCACGAGACCCGCATAGAACACGCCGCCGATGCCGCCGTACGCGGCACCGATGGCGAACGCCAGCAGCGTGTAGGCGGTGATGTTGATGCCGAGGCTCTCGGCGCGAATGGGGTTGTCGCGCAGCGCGGCAAACGCCCGGCCCCACGGCGATCTCAGCAGCAGCCACATCATGATCGCGACGATCGTCAGCGATGCCAGCGTGAGCCAGAAGTACGCACGCTCGCCGTCGAAGCTCAACGCCAGGATCGACGGCCGCGGGATGTTGGCGATGCCGAACGTGCCGCCCGTGAGCGCCTCCTCGTTGCGCATCACGAGGTAGACCAGCACGTTGAAACCGAGCGTGGCGAACGCGAGATAGTGGTGCTGCACGCGCAGCGCCGGAAAGCCGAGCGCGAGCCCGACGACGAAGCACGCGACGGCGGCGATCGGAATCGTCGCCCAGAACGACATGCCGGTCCTGGTGACGAGTATTGCCGTGATGTACGCGCCGATGCCGAAGAACGCTGCCTGGCCGAGCGACATCTGGCCGGCATAGCCCATCGTCAGGTTGAGTCCCATCGTCGCCATCAGGTAGACGCAGCACAGCGACAGCAGGTAGATCTGGCTGCGCTGCAGGTAGAACGCGCTGATGCCGAGCGCGACGATTGCCACGGCCAGCAGGCCGCGCCGCGCGGCGGCGCTCATACCTTGCGCTCCTCGCGGCGCCCGAGCAGCCCCTCGGGCCGGAACAGGATCACCAGCAGGAACAGCACCAGCGCCACGCCTTCCTTGTACGCCGGCGAGAAATAGTAGCCGACGACGTTCTCCATGACGCCGATCAGCACGCCGCCGAGCAGGGCGCCGCGCGTCTGGTTGAAGCCGCCGATGATCGCGGCGAAGAACGCCTTCATGCCGATCGTCTCGCCCATGTCGAACTTCGCCAGGTACGCGGGCGTGATGAGGAGGGCGGCGACGGTCGCCAGCACCGCGTTGATCAGGAACACGTACAGCACCATGCGACGCACGTCGATGCCCAACACCCTGGCCGCCTCGGTGTTCTGCGCCACGGCCTGCATCGCACGCCCGGTCACCGTCCGATTGAGGAACGCCTGCAGCGCGACGACGATGCAGCCCGCGACCAGCAGCGTGCCGATGTCGGCGATCGACACGGTGACCCCGGCAAGCGAGAACTGGCCGGCCGGAAACGGGCTGGGGAACGGATGCGCCATCGCGCTGTAGCCGGCGCGCACGATGGACTTGACGGCGATCGACACGCCGAGCGTGGCGATCACCAGCGGAATCACGCCATGGCTGATCAGCGGATCGGCGATGCCGCGCTTGAACGCGACACCCATCACGAGCATCGCCACGATGCAGGTGACGAAAAAGGCCAGCCACAGCGGCATGCCGAAGGCCATGCAGAACAGCATGCCGAACGCCGGCAGCATCACGAACTCGCCCTGCGCGAAATTGATGACGCCCGCCGCCTGCCACATCAGCGTGAAGCCGAGCGCCGCCAGCGCGTAGATCGCGCCGGCGGCGGTACCGGAAACGACGAGCTGGACGAAGTCACCCATCAGAGTCCCTGTGCGGGCGCGGTTGCCTTTGCCGCGCGTTGGCGGCCCGGGCCCGCCGCGCGGGCGGCGTGCCGGCACATCTGCCCGGCGCGTCCCGCCCATCGCGCGGCCACGGTGCTACTTGGTATGCGCCGCCGGCAGCGTGGCGATGATCGTCTGCTTGCCGTCGACCACCTTGGTCATGTAGCTCACGCGATCGAGGTCGCCGTTCTTGTCGAAGCTGACGTCGAGCAGCACGCCCGGGTTGTCCTTCACCGTGATGGTCGCGCCGTGCAGGGCGGCCGCCAGCGCCTTGGTGTCGAACTTGCCGATGCGCTCGGTCATCACCTTGACGAAGTACATCGCGCTGTAGCCCTTCAGCGAGTTGTGGTCACCCTTGTACTTGTATTCCTTCTGGAAGGCGGCGCTGAACTTCTGCACCTCCGGCTGCGGCGCATCGGCCGACAGTCCGACGTGCGCGATCGCGCCGTTGGCCGCGTCGCCGGCGAGCTCGATCACCTTCTGGCTGGTCAGCGTCGTCTCGCCGACGATCGGCTTGTCGTAGCCCTGCTTCCTGAGCTCGCGCAGGCAACGCGCCGATTCCTCCTCGTTGCTGTAGACGAACAGCGCGTCGGCGTTCGACTGCTTGGCCTTGACCACGGCCCCGGAGAAGTCGACCTGGCCCGGGTCGGTGGAGATGTTGGCGACGACCTTGATGCCATAGGGCTCCAGCGCCTTCACCATCGAATCGCTGCCGCCCTTGCCGAAATCGTTGTTGACGAAGATGATCGCGACGGTCTTGGCGTGCAGGGTGTCGTTCATGTAGCGCGCGACCTTGGGCATCGCCGCCGATTGGGTGAACGAGGTGCGGAAGATGTACGGGTTGCCCTGCTGCGTGATGGCCGCCGCCTCGCCGCCGGTGAAGTTGGTGACCTCGGCGCGCCGCGTCTCGGCCATGCTGACCATGATCGAGCCGGAGAACACGGGGCCCATCACCACGTAGGCGCCCTCGTCGACCGCCTTCTGCGCGAGCGCCTTGGAAATGGAGGCCTGCGATTGCGTGTCGGACGCCGTGTACTCGATCTTGCGGCCGAGGATGCCGCCGGCGGCATTGATTTCCTTGACGGCGAGCTTGACGCCGTCGTTGAAGTTGGTGCCCGACACCGCGCCGGTGCCCGACAGCTCCATCAGACCGGCGATCTTCACCGTCGATTGCGCCGCAACGAGCGATGACGCCGCCAACGCGCACGCCAGCGCAAGTCCCTTGATGATTCCGTTCATGTGTCCTCCGTAGTGGTTATGACGCGGGGTTGTCGCCGGGTGTGCCGTCGAGCCGCGCCACCGCACGCAGCTCCGCCGCGGTCGCGGCCGGAAATCCGAAATACTCGAGGTACAGCGGGATCTGTTCGAACAGCATGTCGGTGCCGGCCTGCGTCACGCAGCCGCGCGCGCGCGCCGCCCGCAGCAGCGGAGTCAGGTGCTCCTTCATCACCACTTCGCCGACGAACGTCGATGCGGCGAGATGATCGACGTCGATCGGCAGCGGGTCGTCGGCGCGCATGCCGAGCGGCGTGGCGTTGACGACGATGTCCATGCCGGCGGGATCGCGCGTGCCGGTCTCGAGCGCGATCTGCGGATAGTGCCTGGCGATCCGCACCGCCAGGGCCGCCGCCGCGGCGACGTCGACGTCATAGAGTCGCAGCCGCGCGGCACCCTCCGCCGCCAGTGCGGCGGCGATCGCGCGGCCCACGCCGCCCGTGCCCACCACCAGCGCGCTGCGCCCGGCGATGGTGATGCCCTGCGCGCGCGCCGCTCGCGTGAATCCGGCGCCATCGAACAGGTCGCCAGCGAGAGCGCCGTCGGCACGCCGCACAACCGCATTGCACGAGCCGGCGATCTGCACGGCGACGCTCGCTTGCGCAAGGTGATCGACGGTGGATACCTTGTGCGGCATCGTCACCAGCGCACCACGGATGTTCTGGAGGCGAAACACGCCCGAAAGGACAGCGGGGTAGTCGGCGGCCGTCACGCCCATCGGCACCACGACGGCGTCGACGCCGCGCTTTTCGAACCAGGGGTTGTAGATCATCGGCGCCTTCACCGGCGCGATCGGATCGCCGAAGTGGGCGATGATGGCGGTGGTGCCGCGGATCATTTTGCGAGTGCTCCGCGCCGGCCTGCGCGCGGGCGCATGGCGCGAACGCGCGTCATGCACGCTGTCGAAGTGCGGAACGGCTTCAATGCGACAGCCTCCTCGGATGATGCTCCGGGGCCGAGTGCAGGCGACGGGCAGTCGCCGGCCGCTCAAGCGGCTTCTGGTCGTGCTTCGGCCTGATGCGAGGTTAGGCGGGGCGCCCGGCAAGGTCAAGTGCGATTATCGAAAAAAGGGGCGATAATCGAACGCACACCGCGTCCACCTTCGACCGGCCCTTCAGCGCGTCGTGGCCGCCGTGCGCCGGAACGGCAGGCTGCGGCGCGGCACCTGCGCCAGCAGCCATTGCACCGATTTGCGCGCACGCGCGACGACGGTGTCGAGTGGCATCTGCACGTAGTCGTCGTTGAACACCTCGAAGCTCATGTCGCCCGCATAGCCGTTGGCGTCGAGGCGTCGCACCAGCGCGGAAATCTCGTCGTTGTGCACACCTTCGCCCGGAAACACGCGGAAGTGGCGCGCTGTCTCGCGCCGCTCATCCGGCGTCGGCGTGCTGGTCCACATGAAGTCGGCGAGCTGCACGAAGAAGATGCGCGCGGGATCGATGTCGTCGAGCACGTCCACCGGCGTCGCCGTCGCCAGCATGTGATACGAATCGACGGCGAGCCCGAGGTTGTAGCGATCGGCGCGCTCGACCAGCTCCCACGCTGCGGGCACGTCGCTGACGAAGCGGCCCCACGACAGGCCCTCGAAGGCGACGTCGATGCCGAACGGCACCGCCAGCATGGCGAGCTTGGCGAGATCCGCCGCCATCCGCTCGCGGTCGGCGTCGGCATGCGCCGAGGTCGTCGAGCACACGAGCAGCACGCGCGAGCCGAGCGCCTTGCACATCGACAGCATCGACTTGGCGATGTCGATCTTGTAGTCGTGGAGATGGCCCGACAGTCCCTCGAAATCGCGCAGCACCTGGAAACCGGTGACGCGCAGGCCACTCTCGCGCACGGCTGCGATCGCTGCCGACTCGCCGCCGGGATGGCCGACGATGTCGCGCGCCGCCAGCATGATCTGCGTGAAGCCGCCGTCGCGCACCGCGCGCAACTTCGACTCGAGCGGACCCGCCAGCGTGATCGTGTCCATGCCGAAGCGCTCGACGTTCATGCGGCACCGCCGGCATCCGCCGCCGCGCGGCCATCGCTCTTCACGAGCTCGAACGTGACCGACCCCATGTAGATCTGCGTCAGCGCGCCCTTGTCGCTCGGCTGCACCGGCGCACGGTCGACGAACACCACGCCGCGCTCGCGCAACTCGCGCGTGGCGCCGGCGATGTCCGGGGCACCGATGCCGACGCGCAGCAGGCGCTCTTCCCAGTCGATGTCCTCGGCGCCGCTGGGCGGTTCGATCAGCTGCAGGTAGAACTTGCCGCACGCGCTCTTCAGCAGCGTGCCTTTGGGCAGGATGCCGAAGTATTGGCCGCCGGGCAGCGGCGCGAAGCCGAACAGGTGCGTGTAGAAATCGACCCAGTCGCGGCTGCGGTCCGGGTACACGCTCTGCACGAGGCCGAACCAGTGCATGCCCGCCAGCGCCGGCGGATGCTGCGCGGCGCCCGGGATCGGCAAGAAATCGACGTCGTAGATCGAGAAATCGTGGTAGCGATCGACGAAGTAGATGAGGCTGTCGCCGACGCCGTGGATGCCGGGAATGTTGAGCTCCATCACCGACGCGCGTGTCGGCATCGCCCATGCGCCGAGGTCGAGGGCACGCCGCCAGGCGACTTCGGCATCGCGCACGCGCAGTGCCACCGCCGACAGCGCCGGATGCGTCGCCGGCGCGGCCATTCCCGGCAGCGCCTCCGGATGCGCGTTGACGATCACGTTCATCGAACCCTGGCGATAGAGCATCACTTCGCGCGAGCGGTGGCGGGCGACGAGCGCGAAGCCCATCATCAGCAGCACCGCGCCCAGCGCCTGCGGCTGCGACGTCGCGTACTCGATGAACTCGATGCCGTCCATGCCGAGGGGGTTGCTCGGCTCGGGATTGCGTTCGTGCATGGCGATGGATTCCTCTAGTCCGGTGCGAAGGGCAACCCGACGTAGTTCTCGGCGAGCGAGGCCTGCGCGGCGGCGGAAGCTGTCACATAGTCGAGGTCGGCGAGCTGCAGCTGCTGCTCGAAGGGCGTGGCGTCGGGAAAGCGGTGCAGCAGCGCGGTCATGAACCACGAGAAGCGCTGCGCCTTCCACACGCGGCGCAATGCCGTCGCCGAATAAGCGTCGAGCGCGTGCGTGTCGCCATGCCGGTAGTGCTCGGCGAGCGCGGCGGCCAGCACGCGCACGTCGGCGACCGCGAGATTGAGACCCTTGGCCCCTGTCGGCGGCACGATGTGCGCGGCGTCGCCGGCCAGGAACAGGCGGCCGAACTGCATCGGCGCACAGACGAAGCTGCGCATGCCGACGACGTTCTTCTGGATCACCGGCCCCTCGATCGGTTGCCAGTCATCGTGCGTGGCAAGCCTGGCGCGCAATTCGGCCCAGATGCGCGCGTCGTTCCAGCGCTCGGGATTCTCGTGCGGGTCGCACTGGAAATAAAGGCGCTGGATCGTCGGCGAGCGCGTGCTGACCAGCGCGAAGCCGCGCGCGTGATGGGCGTAGATGAGCTCCGCCGACGACGGCGCCGCCTCGGCGAGGATGCCGAACCAGCCGAACGGATAGTTGCGCGAGAATTCCTGCCGCGCGCCGCGCGGCACCGACTCGCGGCAGACACCGTGGAAGCCGTCGCAGCCGGCGATGAAATCGCAATCGAGCGTCTGCGCGGCACCGCCGGCGACATAGTCGAGCGACGGCGCAGCGCCGTCAAATCCGCGCGGCACGACGCTGCCCGCCTCGAACACGAGGCGTCCGCCGTCGCGCAGCCGTGCGGCGACGATGTCGCGGATGACCTCGTGCTGGGCGTACACGGTGATCGAGCGGCCGCCGGAGCGCGTGGTGAGGTCGATGCGATGACCGCGCCCCTCGAAGCGCAGCTCGATGCCGTGATGGACGAAGCCCTCGTTGGCGAGCCGCTCGCCCAGTCCCACCGCGGTCAGGAGGTCGACGGTGCCCTGCTCGAGCACGCCCGCGCGGATGGTGCTTTCGATCGCCACGCGCGAGCGCGCTTCGACGACCACGGAGTCGATGCCCGCGTGATGCAGCAAGTGCGACAGGAGGAGGCCGGCGGGACCCGCCCCGACGATGGCGACTTGGGTTCGCATGCAGCCGCATTGTGCCTCATTCCGCCGCGTTTTCCGATTACCGAAAAAGTGTGCGAATATCGGCCACACGATGCCCGCCTCGACCAGGAATGCACCCGCGCGCGCCGTGCATGTGCGGCGCGCGGCGACGTTGCCCGCGACTGTCGGCGTGCACGTCGGCACGGCACCGCAAAATGCCGCCGAGGAAATCCGCGGCTATTCGGGAGACCCCGATTTCATGGCGACGCTGGCGCGCGGACTCGCGGTGGTGCGCGCGTTCACCCAGCAGCGGCGGCCGCTGACGATCGCGCAGCTGTCGATGAAGACCGGCATTCCCCGCGCGGCCGTACGGCGTTGCCTGTACACGCTTGCCGAGCTCGGCTATGTCGCGTCCGACGACGGCCGCAACTTCACGCTGCGCCCGCGCATCCTGGCGCTCGGACATGCCTACCTGACGTCGAGCCCGCTCGCCGCCTCCGCGCAGCCGATCCTCGACAACGTCAGCGACACCGTGCACGAGTCGTGCTCGATGTCGATCCTCGAGGGCGACGAGATCCTCTACATCGGGCGATCGCGCACGTCGTCGCGGATCATGTCGATCGATCTCACTGTCGGCAGCCGGCTGCCGGCGTACTGCACGTCCATGGGACGCATCCTGCTGTCCGGCCTCGATCCCAAGGACCTTGCCGCGTATTGCGCGCGGGTACGCATCGTGCCGCACACGGAGAAGACCCAGACGTCGCCGGCCAGGATCCGCGCGATCGTCGAAACACTGCGCAGCCGCGACTGCGCGATCGTCGACCAGGAGCTCGAGATCGGCCTGCGCTCGATCAGCGTGCCGGTTCGCGATGCCCACGGCCGCATCGCCGCCGCGATCAACATCAGCGTGCAGGCGAACCGCATGTCGATGCCGGACATGGAAGCGCGCCTGAAGCCGCACCTGCTCGCCGCCGCGCACGAGCTCGGACTGCTGCTCAACTGACGCACCGCCGGCGGCCGCAACCCTCTACAATCCGGGCCTTCGGCAGCCGGCCGCGGACGTGCCCGCGACCACACCTCTGGGGAGTCCTTCGTGCGCAAATTCGTCGTGGCCGCGGCCCTGGGGGTCGCATCGACCATGGCCGTCGTGCCCTCGGCGCGCGCGCAGGAGGCGCGCTGGCTCAGCTTCGCCGCCAGTACCGGGGAAGACGTCAATGCGCTGCGGATCGGCGGCGGATGGCGTCCCGACTGCGCGTGCGAATGGCTGACGCGGATCGGTGCGGTGCCGTTCGTCTCCGGCCATGTCGAATACCTGAACAGCCGCGGCACGCAGTCGGTGAACGACGTCGTCTGGGACGCCGGCCTCATGGCGGGCGCGCGCTGGCAGATATTTGCCGACTCGCGCTGGCGCCCGTACGTCGAGTTCGGCATCGGCGGCATCGCGCTGACGCACGCGAGCATCGGCGACCGCCACCTCGGCAGCGCGCTGCTGTTCGACGAGCGCCTGTCCACCGGACTCGCGCTCGACGCTGCGGGCCGCTACGAGCTCGCGGCCTATGTCGAGCACCGCTCCAACGCCGGACTCGTTCCGCCCAACCAGGGGCTCACGACTTACGGTCTCGAACTGCGCGTGAGCTGGCGTTGACCACGAAATCCGCCGCAACGCCCACCGCTGCTGCGCATCCGCGCTGCCGATGGGCCGGCGACGACCCGCGGATGATCGCGTACCACGACGACGAATGGGGCGTGCCTGAGCGCAACAGCCGCGCGTTGTGGGAAAAGCTGATGCTCGACGGCTTCCAGGCGGGCCTTGCATGGAGCACCATCCTTGCCAAGCGGGACGCATTCCGCAAAGCATTTCGCGGCTTCGATCCGGTCAAGGTGGCGCGCTTCGGCGAGGCCGACGTCGCGCGCCTCCTCGCTGACGCCGGCATCGTGCGCTCGCGGGCCAAGATCGTGGCGACCATCGGCAATGCGCGTGCGTACCTGGCGATGCAGGCGGCAGGCGAGGACTTCGCGACGTTCGCCTGGCGCCACGTCGGCGGCAAGCCGATCGTCGGCGGCGCGCGCCGGCCGACCCAATCCCCGGAATCCGAAGCGCTGTCGAAGGCGCTCAAGGCGCGCGGCTTCAAGTTCGTGGGGCCGGTGATCGTGTACGCATGGATGCAAGCGGTCGGCATGGTCGACGACCATGATGCGGCGTGCTTTCGACGCGTGGCCACCGCACGCGGATCGCGACGCGCCCGGCAGGCAAGCCGCGCACGTTGACGCGCGGGCAGCCAAGCAAAAAGCCCGGCTCGCGCCGGGCTTTTTTTGTTTCGCGGTTCCCGCGCAAACGGGAACCGGCTGCATGGACCCCGCCCCCGATTGCTGCGCTCAGGGGCAAACTAGCGCGGGGATGCCATCGCTCGCGCGATGTCACATGTCCATGTCGCCCATGCCACCCATGCCGCCGCCGCCACCACCCATCGGCTTGTCGTCCTTCGGCAGCTCGGCCACCATCGCATCGGTCGTCAGCATCAGCGAGGCCACCGACGCCGCGTTCTGCAGCGCGAAACGCGCCACCTTGGTCGGATCGAGCACGCCCATCTCGACCAGGTCGCCGTATTCGCCGGTCGCCGCGTTGAAGCCGAAGTTGCCCTTGCCTTCGACGACCTTGTTGATGACCACCGACGGCTCGTCACCGGCGTTCTGCACGATCATCCGCAGCGGCTCCTCGACCGCGCGCAGCACGATCTTGATGCCGGCTTCCTGGTCAGCGTTGATGCCCTTGAGGCCCTTGACGTTGGCGCGCGCGCGCAGGTAGGCGACGCCGCCGCCCGGCACGATGCCTTCCTCGACGGCCGCACGCGTCGCATGCAGCGCATCCTCGACCCGCGCCTTCTTTTCCTTCATCTCGACTTCGGTGGCCGCGCCGACCTTGATCACCGCCACGCCGCCGGCGAGCTTCGCCACACGTTCCTGCAGCTTTTCCTTGTCGTAGTCGGAAGTCGCCTCGTCGATCTGCACGCGGATGTTCTTGACGCGGGCTTCGATCGACGCCTTCTCGCCGGCGCCGTCGATGATCGTCGTGTCTTCCTTCGCCACCTCGATGCGCTTGGCGCGGCCGAGATCCTTGATCGTCGCGTTCTCGAGCTTGAGCCCCAGCTCCTCGGCGATCACCGTGCCGTTGGTGAGGATGGCGATATCCTCGAGCATCGCCTTGCGGCGGTCGCCGAAGCCCGGCGCCTTCACCGCGACGGTCTTGAGGATGCCGCGGATGTTGTTGACCACCAGCGTCGCCAGCGCCTCGCCGTCGACGTCCTCGGCGACGATCAGCAGCGGCTTGCCGGCCTTCGCCACCTGCTCGAGCACCGGCAGCAGGTCGCGGATGTTCGAGATCTTCTTGTCGTGCAGGAGGATGTACGGATCCTCGAGGATCGCGGTCTGCTTGTCGGGATTGTTGATGAAGTAAGGCGAGATGTAGCCGCGGTCGAACTGCATGCCCTCGACGAGGTCGAGCTCGTTCTCCAGGCCCTTGCCGTCCTCGACGGTGATCACGCCTTCCTTGCCGACCTTGTCCATCGCCTCGGCGATCGTCTTGCCGATCGACTCGTCGGCGTTGGCCGAGATCGCGCCGACCTGGGCGATTTCCTTCGACGTCGAGCACGGCTTGCTGATCTTCTTCAGCTCTTCGATGACCGCGGTCACGGCCTTGTCGATGCCGCGCTTCAGGTCCATCGGGTTCATGCCGGCGGCAACGTACTTCATGCCTTCGATGACGATCGACTGCGCCAGCACCGTGGCGGTGGTGGTGCCGTCACCGGCGACATCGGAAGTCTTCGACGCGACTTCCTTCACCATCTGCGCGCCCATGTTCTCGAACTTGTCCTTGAGCTCGATTTCCTTCGCCACCGACACACCGTCCTTGGTGATCGTCGGCGCGCCGAAGCTGCGCTCGAGCACGACGTTGCGGCCCTTGGGGCCGAGCGTCACCTTGACGGCGTTGGCGAGGACGTTGACCCCGTTCACCATCTTGTTGCGTACGTTCTCGCCGAAGCGGACGTCTTTGGCTGCCATGATTCGTATCTCCTGGGTTCTTGTGGGCCGCGTCGATCAGGCGACGATGCCGATGATGTCGTCTTCCCGCATGTGCAGCAGGTCGGCGCCGTCCATCTTGAATTCCTGGCCGGAATACTTGCCGAACAGGACCTTGTCGCCGGCCTTGACGCCCATCGGCTGCAGCTTGCCGTTGTCGTCGGTCTTGCCCGGTCCGACGGCGACGACCTCGCCCATCGACGGCTTTTCCGCAGCGGTATCCGGGATGACGATGCCGCCGGCCGATTTGCGCTCCTCTTCGAGCCGCTTGACGATCACGCGGTCATGCAAAGGCTTCAGCTTCATGGTAAGTGCTCACTCCAACGATTGGGGTTGTCTGGGAACGGCGTGGGTCGCCGCGGCGAATGCACGAAGCCAAGCTTCGCGATTGTTAGCACTCAGCGGCTGCGAGTGCTAATAGTACGGTCAATCGGCTGGGAAATCAAGGCCGGGATCCGGGTCCCGGCTTGCGGGGATGGGAGAATGGCGCAGAGGGCCGCGTGCGCCAATGCCGCGCAAGCCCGGACCGCCACCGCTGTCGAGGAGAGGACGCATGCGCACACTTGCAGTCATGGCGTTGGCCGGCGGGCTCGCCGCCGCCACGCCGACGTTCGCCGCCGAGAAGAGCCCGGCCTGCAAGCCCCTTTTCGACGCGGTCGAGAAAGTCGCCGTCACCGATCACGCCATCCGCGTCGTCCGCGAGGGCACCACCAGCGAGAGCATCACCGCCAACGGCGTCACGTATGTGCAGGTGCGCGGCACGTGGAAGGCGAGTCCGATGACTTCGCAGGAAATGCTGGCGCGGCAGCGCGAGAACATCCGCACCGCGCGCGCCTATGCCTGCCAGGCGCTCGCCGACTCGGTGGTCAACGGCGTCAAGGCGCACATGTACCGCGCGCACATGGAAGCCGAAGGTGGGGATCCGGTGAGCGACGCGACGATCTCGATCGCCGCCGGCAGCGGTCTGCTGCTGCACACCGAGGACGACCTCAAGTCCGGCGGCACGGTGTCGCACATGTCGATCGACTATCGCTACGACGGCATTCGCGCGCCGGTCGCGCACTAGGCGTCCGCGGCGCCGTTGCGCCCGTCCGACCGCAGCGGTGCGACGCCGCCGCGGCGACGCGTGTCACTGCGCCGCGCTGGCCAGCACCGCCGTCGACCAGCCGCCTCCCAGCGCCTTCACCAGCGTCACGTTCGCCTGCCACTGGCGGCCGCGCAGCAGCACGAGCGTGCGCTCGTTGTTGAAGAGCACCGTCTGCGCCGCGGCGACGTTGAGGTAATCGACGATGCCGGCCTTGTACTGGTTGCTCACGAGCTCGAGCGCATGACGCGCGGAGTCGACGGCTTCTGACTGGATCGTCGCCTCGTCCTTCAGCACGGCGAGCGTGGACAGGTTGTCCTCGACTTCCTGGAATCCGCCGAGGACCGTCTGCCGATAGTTGGCAACGGCGGCGTCGTATTGCGCGATCGTCTGGTCGCGCTGCGCGCGGCGCAGCCCGGCGTCGAACAAAGGCTGCGCGAGATTGGCGCCGATCGACCAGAAGCGGTTGGACAGCGACAGCAGATGCGCGAGGTCCGAGCTCGCCGCGCCGCCGCTCGCCGACAGGCTGATGGTGGGATAGAACGCGGCCGTGGCCACGCCGATCTGCGCATTGGCGGCCGCCATCCGCCGTTCAGCCGCGGCGATGTCGGGGCGACGCTCGAGCAGTTGCGACGGCACGCCGGGCGGCACGTCGGCGGGCACCGGCAGGTCGTTGGCGACGGCAAGCGAGAACTGCGCGGGGGCGCGGCCCGACAGCACCGCGATCGCGTGCTCGAACTGCGCGCGCGTGGCGCGGTTATCCACCGCCTGCGCCTGCGACGATTTGAGCTGCGCCTCCGCCTGTACCACGTCGGCGCGCGCGGCGACGCCGGCGTTGTAGCGGTTGGTGGTCAGGTTGAGCGATTGCTGATTGGCATCGACGGTGCGGTCGAGCAGGCGCTGGCCGCTGTCGCTGATGCGCAGCGTGAAATAGGCGATCGCGAGCTGCGCCTGGATCGAAAGCTTCGCCGATTCGAGATCCGCCGCGCTCGCCGTGGCATTCGCCTCGCTGGCCTCGACCGCACGCCGCACGTGGCCCCAAAGATCGAGCTCCCATGTCGCATCGACGCTGGCCGACGTCGAGTTGCGCACGCTGCTGGTGGCGATCGACGTGTTGTTGCCGCGCGACGCCGACACGCCGAGGCCGACCGCCGGGAACAGGCCGGCCCGCGCCTGGTCGACGAGCGTCTTCGCCTCGCGATAGTTCGCCTCCGCGATGGCGATCGTCTGGTTCGCCTGCGTGGCGTCGGTCTCGAGGCGGTCGAGATCGGCATCGCCGTAGATGCGCCACCATTCGCCGCGCGGAAACTGGTCGACCGGCGTGGCGGTCTTCCACTCGCCCGATTCCTTGTAGGTGGGCGTGACCACGGCGCTTGGCCGTACATAGTCGGGCCCGACGTTGCAGGCCGCAAGCTGGGTGGCGAGGACGATGCCGAGAATGCGAATCAGGTGGCGACGTGTCATGGCAGGGCAGGAGCCTCCGGATGGACCGCGGCCCGTGCGTGCCGGCGCGGCATGTGCGCGAGGCACCACAGGCGGAAACGGTCGAGGTAGAGGTAGACGACGGGCGTCGTGTAGAGCGTGAGGAGTTGCGACAGCAGGAGGCCACCGACGATCGAGATGCCCAGCGGGCGGCGCAGCTCGGCGCCTTCGCCGAAGCCGATCGCGAGCGGGACCGCGCCTAGCATGGCGGCGAGCGTGGTCATCATGATCGGGCGGAAGCGGCGCTGGCACGCCTCAAAGATCGCCTCGCGCGGCGCGAGCCCGCGCTCGCGCTCGACCGAAATCGCGTAGTCGACCATCATGATCGCGTTCTTCTTGACGATGCCGATCAGCAGGATCACGCCGATCAGCGCGATCAGGCTGAACTCGATGCGGTAGATGATGAGCGCGAGCAGTGCACCGACGCCCGCCGACGGCAGCGTCGACAGGATCGTCAGCGGATGCACGTAGCTCTCGTACAGCACGCCGAGCACGATGTAGACGGTGAGCAGCGCGGCGAGGATCAGCCATGGCTGGCTGGCGAGCCCCTGCTGGAACGCCTGCGCGGTGCCGGCGAACGCGCCGTGCACGGCGTCGGGCACGCCGAGGCGCGCGATCGCGTCGTCGATGGCCGCCTGCGCCTGTGACAGCGACTCGCCTTCCGGCAGGTTGAACGAGATCGTCGACGCGGCGAACTGGCCCTGGTGGTTGACCGCCAGCGGCGTGTTGGTCGGACCGAAGCGCGCCACCGACATCAGCGGCACCGGATTGCCGGCGTTGTTGAGGACATAGACGTCCTTCAGCGCCTCGGGGCTTTGCCAGTATTCCGGCGAGACTTCCATCACCACCTTGTACTGGTTGAGCGGGTTGTAGATCGTCGACACCTGGCGCTGGCCGAAGGCGTCGTTGAGCGCGGTGTCGATCGCGCTCGGCGTGAGGCCGAGGCGCGCGGCAGCGTCGCGGTCGATCGTCAGCGTCGTCTGCACGCCCTTGTCCTGCGCATCGGTGTTGACGTCGGCGAGCTCGGGGCGCTGCGACAGCGCATAGCGGATGCGCGGCTCCCACACCCGCAGCAGGCTGAGGTCGTCGGCCTGCAGCGTGTACTGGTACTGCGACTGGCTCTGCCGGCCGCCGACGCGGATGTCCTGCGCCGGAAACAGGAACAGGCTCGCGCCGGCCACCTGCGCGGTGCGCGCGCGCAGGCGCGCCACCACGCCGTCGGCGCCGATCTGGCGCTGCGCGAGCGGCTTCAGCGTGACGAACATGAAGCCGCCGTTGCGGCGCCCGCCGCCCGTGAAGGCGACCACGTTCTCCACCGCGGGATCGGCGCGCACGATGTCGATGAACTGCTTCATCTTCACCTGCATCGACTGGAACGACGATCCCTGATCCGCCTCGATCGAGCCGATCATCCGCCCGTTGTCCTGCTGCGGGAAGAATCCCTTGGGGATGATCACATAGAGCCAGACGTTGAGCGCCACCGTCGCCAGCAGCACGAGGCTCGTGATCACGCCGTGGCGCAGCACCACCGCGAGCGAATCGCGATAGGCGTCGGCCAGCGCATCGAACAGCCGCGCGACGCGCCGCGCCAGCGGCTTTTCCTCGCGCGCGGGGCGCGGGCGCAGGATGCGCGAGCACATCATCGGCGTCGTCGTCAGCGACACCAGCAGCGACACGCCGATGGCCGCCGACAGCGTCACCGCGAACTCGCGGAACAGGCGCCCGACGATGCCGCCCATCATCAGGATCGGGATGAACACGGCGATCAGCGACAGGCTCATCGACAGCACGGTGAAGCCCACCTCGCGCGCACCGCGCACGGCGGCGTCGAACGGGCGCATGCCCTCCTCGACGTGGCGCGACACGTTCTCCAGCACCACGATCGCGTCGTCGACGACGAAGCCGGTGGCGATCGTCAGCGCCATCAGCGTCAGGTTGTTGAGGGAGAAGCCGGCGAGGTACATGACGCCAAACGTGCCGATCAGCGACACCGGCACGGCGATGCTCGGGATGATGGCGGCGCGCACGTTGCGCAGGAACGCGAACACCACCAGGATCACCAGCACGATCGAGACGATCAGCGAGCGCTCGACCTCGCGCAGCGACGCGCGGATCGTCGTCGACTGGTCCATGACGATGTTGACGTCGATCGCGCGCGGGATGGCGGCCGTCAGCGACGGCAGGATCTCGCGCACGCGGTCGATCGTCTCGATGATGTTGGCGCCCGGCTGGCGGCTGATGATGAGCAGCACGGAGGGCTCGCCGTTGGCCGAACCGTCGTTGCGCACGTCCTCGACGGAGTCCACCACGCTCGCGACGTCGCCCAGGCGCACCGGCGCGCCGTTGTGATAGGCGACGATCAGCGGGATGTACTCCTTCGCGGTCTTTGCCTGGTCGTTGGCGCCGAGCTGCCAGCGGCGCTCGCCGTCCTCGACCACCCCCTTCGGGCGGTTGGCGTTGGTCGAGCTGATCGTGCTGCGCACCTGCTCCATGCCGATGCCGTACTGATTGAGCGCCGTCGGGTTGAGCTCGACGCGCACCGCCGGCAGCGAGCTGCCGCCGACCTGCACCTGGCCGACGCCGTCGACCTGCGACACCTTCTGCGCGAGGATCGTCGACGCCGCGTCGTACATCTGGCCGCGCGTCATCGTCTTCGACGTCAGCGCGACGATCATGATCGGTGCGTCGGCCGGGTTGACCTTGCGGTACGTCGGGTTGCTGCGCAATCCCGTCGGCAGCAGGCTGCGCGCGGCGTTGATCCCCGCCTGCACGTCGCGCGCGGCGCCGTCGATATCGCGCGAAAGGTCGAACTGCAGCGTGATGCGGGTCGAGCCGAGCGCCGACGACGACGTCATCTCGGTGACGCCGGCGATGCGCCCGAGCGCGCGCTCGAGCGGCGTGGCCACCGTCGCCGCCATCGTCTCGGGACTCGCCCCCGCCAGGTTCGCCGACACCGATATCGTCGGGTAGTCGACCTGCGGCAGCGGCGCCACCGGCAGCAGGCCGAACGCCATCGCGCCGGCGATGGCGACGCCGAGCGTCAAAAGCGTCGTCGCCACCGGGCGGTCGATGAAGGGCTGGGACAGTCCCCCCCCGATGCGAGCTTGGCTCGCCTCCCCCCTGGGGGGGGCGCCTTGGGGCGGCCCGGCGGCGCCCGGGCCGTCGCGCGCTCCGCGCGGCTGTTCGGCAGGGGTCATGTCGTAGCGCCGGACAGCCGCGCCGAGCGCTCGCGAGCGCGGCGCGCGATGCGGTCGAACCACAGGTAGATCACCGGCGTGGTGAACAGTGTCAGCACCTGGCTGACGAGGAGGCCGCCGACCATCGTGATGCCGAGCGGATGGCGCAGCTCGGAGCCGACGCCGGTGCCGAGCATCAGCGGCAGCGCGCCGAGCAGCGCCGCGAGCGTGGTCATCAGGATCGGCCGGAAGCGCAACAGGCACGCCTCGAAGATCGCGTCGCGCGGCGCCTTGCCCTCCTCGCGCTCGGCGTCGAGCGCGAAGTCGATCATCATGATCGCGTTCTTCTTGACGATGCCGATCAGGAGAATGATGCCGATGATGGCGATGATGCCGAGCTCGTTGCCGCTGACGAGCAGCGCCAGCAGCGCGCCGACGCCCGCCGATGGCAGCGTCGACAGGATCGTCACCGGGTGGATGTAGCTCTCGTAGAGCACGCCGAGCACGATGTACATGGTGACGATCGCGGCGAGAATCAGCAGCAGCGTGTTGTCGAGCGACGCCTGGAACGCCAGCGCCGCGCCCTGGAAGTTGGTGGTGATCGACAGCGGCATGCCGAGCGACGCCTCGGTCGTGCGCACGGCGTTCACCGCGTCGCCGAGCGAAACGCCGGGCGCCAGGTTGAACGACACCGTCGATGCCGGGAACTGCCCGATGTGATTGATGACCAGCGGCGACGTGCGCTCGACGATCGTCGCCACGGTCGACAGCGGCACCTGGTTGTTGTTGGCGCCGCCGGGCGCGCTCGACGTCGACGTCGGCGGCGCACCCTGTCCGGTCGACGTCGTGGCGACGGAGGACGCCGCCTGCGCGTTCTGCGCAGGCACGTAGATGTCGTTGAGCGTCGCCGGACCGTGCTCCATCGACGGCGCGATCTCGAGCACCACGCGGTACTGGCTCGCCTGCGTGAAGATCGTCGAGATCAGGCGCTGGCCGAACGCGTTGTAAAGCGCGTTGTCGATCGCCGCCGGCGTGATGCCGAGGCGACCGGCGGCGTCGCGGTCGATCACGACGAACGCCTGCAGGCCCTGGTCCTGCACATCGCTGGCGACCTCGGCAAGCAGCGGCGAGCGCGCCAGCGCCGCCACCACGCGCGGCGTCCAGTCGGCGAGCGCGGCGGGATCGGCCGACTCGAGCGTGAACTGGTATTGCGTGCGGCTCACGCGGTCCTCGATCGTCAGGTCCTGCACCGGCTGCAGGTAGAGCTCGACGCCGCCGACGTCGAGCGCGCTGCGGTTGAGGCGCTGGATGATCGTGCCGATGTCGCGATCGCGGTCGGCTTTCGGCTTGAGGTTGATCAGCATGCGGCCGCTGTTGAGGGTGGCGTTCTGGCCGTCGACGCCGATGAACGACGACAGGCTCGCCACCGCCGGGTCGGCGAGGATGGCCTTGGCCAGCGCCTGCTGGCGCTCCGACATCGCGGCGAACGAGATCGATTGCGGCGCCTGGGTGATCGCCTGCAGCACGCCGGTGTCCTGCAGCGGGAAGAAGCCCTTCGGCACGATCACATACAGGATCGCGGTGAGCGCGAGCGTGACGAGCGCGACGACGAGCGTCGCGCCCTGGCGGTCCAGCACCCAGTTGAGCATGCGCCCGTAGCGCGCGATCACGCGCTCGAAGAACTTGCCGGACGCGTGGTAGAAGCGGCCCTGCTGTGCCTCCGGCGTATGGCGCAGCAGCTTCGCCGCCATCATCGGCGTCAGCGTCAGCGACACCACCGCCGAGATGAGGATCGCCACGGCGAGCGTGATCGCGAACTCGCGGAACAGCCGTCCCACCACCTCGCGCATGAACAGCAGCGGGATCAGCACGGCGATCAGCGAGATCGTCAGCGAGATGATCGTGAAGCCGATCTGCTTGCTGCCCTTGAGCGCCGCCTCCAGCGGCGCGTCGCCCGCCTCGATGTAGCGCGCGATGTTCTCGATCATCACGATCGCGTCGTCGACGACGAAGCCGGTGGCGATCGTCAGCGCCATCAGCGTCAGGTTGTTGATCGAGAACCCGGCCAGGTACATGACGCCGAATGTCCCCACCAGCGACAGCGGCACCGCGATGCTCGGAATCACCGTCGCCGAGGCGCTGCGCAGGAACAGGAAGATCACCAGCACCACCAGCGACACCGAGAACAGCAGCTCGATCTGCACGTCGTGCACCGAAGCGCGGATGGTGGTCGTGCGGTCGGTGAGCTGCTGCACGTCGACGTCGGCGGGCAGCGCTGCGCGCAGCGAAGGCAGCAGCGACTTGATGCGGTCGGCGACGTCGATGACGTTGGCACCGGGCTGGCGCTGGATGTTGAGGATCACCGCCGGCTGCGCGTTGGCCCAGGCGTGCAGCCAAACGTTCTCGGCGCCGTCGACGACATCGGCGACGTCGGACACGCGGATCGCGCCGCCGTTCTTGTAGGCGATGATCAGGCTGCGATACTCGTCGGCGGACTTGAGCTGGTCGTTGGCGTCGATCGTCGAGGCGCGCGTCGGGCCGTCGAAGCTGCCCTTCGCCTGGTTGACGTTGGCGCTGGCGATCGCCGTGCGCAGGTCGTCGAGCGACAGCCCGTACGCGGCGAGCGCGCGCGAGTTCGCCTGCACGCGCACCGCCGGCCGCTGGCCGCCGCCGATGCTGACGAGGCCGACGCCGGGAAGCTGCGAGATCTTCTGCGCGATCCGCGTGTCGACCAGGTCCTCGAGCTTCGGCAGCGTCATCGTCTGCGACGTGATGCCGAGCGTGAGGATCGGCGCGTCGGCGGGATTGACCTTGCTGTAGATCGGCGGCTGCGGCAGGTCGGTGGGCAGCAGGTTGCCGGAGGCGTTGATCGCCGCCTGCACTTCCTGTTCGGCGGTGTCGAGCGAGATGTCGAGGCTGAACTGGAGCGTGATCACCGAGGCCCCGCCCGAGCTGGCCGAGGACATCTGGTTGAGGCCGGGCATCTGCCCGAACTGACGCTCGAGCGGCGCGGTGACCGACGAGGTCATCACGTCGGGGCTCGCGCCGGGATACAGCGTCACCACCTGGATCGTCGGGTAGTCGACTTCGGGCAGCGCCGAGATCGGCAGCAACCGGTAGGCCACCACACCGGCGAGGAAGATCGCGAGCATCAGCAGCGATGTCGCCACCGGCCGCAGGATGAAAAGGCGTGACGGATTCACGCGCGGTCAGTTCGCCGGCGGCGGCGCACCGGCCGGCGCGCGGGCTTTGGCCGTCGCATCCGGCGTCGCGTTCGGCGTATGCGGCGCGCCCTGCGCCTGGGTTGCCGCGCCCGGCACGGCGGCCGGCTCGGCGCCCTGCGCGGCCGACGCGGCACCGGGCGCGGCCGGCGCGCTCTCGGTCGCGCCACCCTTGGCGCGGCGACCCTGGCCGTTGCCCGCGCCCTTGCCGCTGCGGCCCTTCGGCGCGCCGGTGGGCACGATCGTGGTATCGCGCGACACGGTCTCCACGGTCTGGCCCTCGCGCAACCGGTCGGTGCCATCGATGACGACGACGTCGCCGGTGGCGACGCCCTTGTCGATCACCGTCGTCTCGCCGTCCACCGGGCCCAGCTTCACGACGCTCAGCTTCACCACGTTGTCGGTGCCGACGACGTAGACGAAGTTGCCCTGCGTGCCGCGCTGCACCGCCGCCGAGGGCACCACGGTGGCGTCGTGCAGCGTATCGACCAGCATCCGCACGTTGACGAACTGGTTGGGGAAGAGCGAGGCGTCGGCGTTGTCGAACGCCGCCTTGAGCTTGACGGTGCCGGTGGTCGTGTCGATCGAGTTGTCGACGGTCAGCAGCGTGCCGCTGGCGAGCTTGCGCGACTGGTCGCGCGACAGCGCGTCGACCGGCATCGCCGAAACCTGCTTCATCTGCCGCAGCACCGCCGGCAGATTGGTCTCCGGCAGCGCGAACACGACGTCGATGGGCTGGATCTGCGTGAGCAGCACGAGGCCGTTGGAATCGGATACGTGGATCATGTTGCCGACGTCGACCTGGCGCAATCCGAGACGGCCGGCGATCGGCGCGGTGATCCTGGTGAATGACAGCTGCAGCTTGGCGCTGTCCACCTGCGCCTGGTCGCTGGCGATCGAGGCCTCGTACTGGCGCACCAATGATGCCTGGGTGTCGACCTGCTGGCTGGCGATCGAATCCTGCGCGAGCAGCGTCTTGTAGCGCTGGAGGTCGACGTTGGCGTTGGCGAGCAGTGCACGATCCTTGGCGAGCTGGCCTTGCGCCTGCGACACCTGCACCTCGAACGTGCGCGGGTCGATCTCCGCCAGCACGGCTCCCGCCTTGACCGTGTCGCCTTCCTTGAACAGCACGCGCGCGAGCTGGCCGTCGACGCGCGAGCGCACGGTGACGCTCGCCCGCGGGGTCACCGTGCCGAGCGCGTTGAGGTACACATTGAAATCCTGTGACTTGGCTTTGGCGACGGCGACGGGCGCCGGCTTGGCGTTCGGATCGCGGCGCGGGCCACCGGCCGCGGGCGTGCCCGGCGCCGGCGCGCGCGCATGCCAGATCGCGTACGCGCCGCCGACCACCACGGCGACGATGACCGCCGCGATCAGCAGCGTGCGCGTGCGCCGCCGCGGGACGGCGGCTCGCGGCATGACGGCATTCGGCTCCTGCCCTCGTTCGAATGTGGGTTCTGGCATGTCTGAGCGGTTTTGTATGAGCGTCGGATTGCCGACGGTTTGGAAATGAGAGTCAGGGCTCGCGCCGATGGTTTCGCCACGGAATCCGCAAGATGCCACGAATCGGACCGCCGTTTGCAACCAACTGTAACCTGTCCAAACGCCCCTGCAGGCCCCTGTCCGCCGTCCATCCGGCGGAATGCGCAGCCTGGAAGGCCGGTCCCACGCGGTTGCCGCGCGGGGTTAGCTTATTGCCGCGTTCAACACATTCCGAGCGAGCCCGCGATTTCGACGGCCGAGGATCGACGCCCATGCTACGTCCCGCGCACATCGGACACCTCGCACTGCTGCGTTCACTGATCCGCGACGCCGCGCGCGACGGCGCGTTCGACCCCGAGCTCGCCTGGGATTCGCCGGCGTCGGATCGCTTCTTCTCCGAATTGCGCCAGGCGCTCAAGACCGGCTACTTCGTGGTCGCCAACGCCACCACCGGCGCCTTGTCGACGGTTGCGGTACCGGGATACGTCTATTGGCCGGACGACGACTCGGGCTCCGATCCCGTGGGCTTCGGCATTTTCCGCGCGCTGAATGGCAGCTACGAGCTGTGGCTCGCCGGTCTCGAAGCTTCGTTGCGCGGCAAGGGACACGGCAAGGCGATGCTCGCGGCCTTGTTCGCCACGCCGATCGGCCAGAAGACACGCTACATGCGCGTGCGCCGCGCGGCGCGCGAGGCCAGCGCGATCACGCACTTGCTCGCCGAGCACGGGTTCACGCCCACGCGCGAAAGCCACAACGAGACCTGGTTCGTGCGCGTCGGCGAGCGACCGCCAAGACCCGGCCGCGCCGTGAGCGGCGCCGTGGTGTCCACTGAAGGCCTGCCGCCGTCGACCCGCGTGCATTGACGCCGCGCGGCAGCGCGCGGCCTTGGGTCAGTGCGCGCCGGCGCCCGCCGCGTCGCGCACGAACGTCATCGGCGTGCCGTGCTCGACCTCGCCGCCGATCGCGAGCCACGCATCGATGCCACCGATCAGCGGACGCACGCGCGTGAATCCCTTGGCAAGCAGGATCTGCGCGGCGCGCTTCGACGATTCCTCGTTCGGGCAGGCGCAGTAGAAGACGATCTCGCGATCGGAAGGGAAGCGCGCGACCTCGCGCGAAATGCGGTCGAGATCCATCAGTGCCGCGCCGCGGATGTGCGGGCGCGACTGGTGGGCGAGCGTCGAGCCGACGTCGACCACCATCGGCACCGGCTCGCCGGCCAGCCGCTCGCGCAATTCGTCGACGGTGATGCGCGCCGAATGCACGAAGCGCGCGAGACGCCAGCGCTTGAGCGCCTTCCAGCCGATCCACAGCGCGAGCGCGGCGCCGATCCACAGCACGGCGGCGACGAGGTGCGCGGTCATCCAGGCAATGACGTAGTCCACCTGCGCGGAGAATATCCAGCCCGCCAGCAATGCGGCACCCGCCCACAATAACGCACTCGCCGCCGCGGCGGCGACGAAGCGGCCGACCGGCATCTTGAGCGCGCCGGCAATGGGTGGCCCGACGGTGGAGAAGCCCGGCACGAATTTCGAGACGACCAGCGAATAGAAGCCCCAGCGCTCGAAGATGCCCTCCGTCTCGCGCACGCAGGTGTCGGGCGACAGCGAGATCCGGCACAGCAGGCGCAATACCTGGTAGCCGTAGCGGCGTCCGGCGTAGTACCAGGCGAGGTCGGCGGCGACCGACGCCACGATTGCCGCGCCGAGCGTCGCCCACAGCGCGAGCCGTCCCGCGGCGGCGAGCGCGCCCGCGACCACGAGCGTCGGCACGGCCGGCACCGGCAGCCCGAGTTGCTGCAGGAACACATTGCCGCCGACGAACCACGCGCCATAATGGGCGAGGCTTGCGATGAGGGAATCCATGGACCGGGGAGCGCGAAGTCGAATGATGACTATGGTGACGCCGACGCGACATTGCAACCCGCGGCGCCGGCGGCCGGTGCGCGAGTGTCGCATGCACGAGGGAGCGCAATGACGCCCGCCGCCGCGTCGGCGGCCGGGCCGGCGATCCGCGCCGTGGAAGCCGGCACCGGCACGCGATGGTGGGGGGACGGGTGGCGGCTGTTCTCGGCGTCGCCGCTGCCGTGGATCGGCATCGTCCTCGTCTGGCTCCTGATCAGCGTCGTCCTGTCGCAGGTCGGCAAGCTCGGCAATGTCGCTTCGATGCTGCTGACGCCGATCCTGTCCGCCGGCGTGCTGATCGCGGCACGCGACCAGGACCACGGTGGTGCGCTGCGGTTCGAGCGGCTGTTCGCGGGCTTCAGCGGCGGCCGCTTCGCGCCGCTGCTGATGCTCGGGCTCTTCAACCTCGTGCTGACCGTCGTCGTGCTCGCGATCGTCGCCGCCGCGGTGGTCGGCATCGTCGGCTACGCCGGACTGCAGGTGTTCCTCGCCAACGACGTGCTCGACCTCGCCTCGACGGACCTCTCCGCGCTCGCGTTCACGATCCTCGTGCTGTCGCCGCTGCTGCTGATCGGATTCGCGCTGATCAGCATGGCCTTCTGGTTCGCGCCCGGGCTCGTCGCCGTCAACAACGTCGCGCCATCGGCCGCGCTGTGGCTGTCGTTCCGCGCCAATCTCACCAACATCGGCGCGATGCTGATCTACGGCCTCGTCGGCGTCGTTTTCATGATCCTGGCGTCGATCCCGCTCGGCCTCGGCTGGTTCGTGCTGGGGCCCGTCATGGCCGGGTCGTGGTACGCGACGTGGCGGGACGTGTTCGGCGAAGACGCCATCGGCGCAGCCGCGGCGTCACCACTGCCGCCACCGACGTAGGCCCCTCGCGCGGCCGGCGCGGGCGTCACGTCGTTCAGTGCGCCTGCTCCCAGTTGTCGCCGGCGCCGACGTCGACGACGAGCGGCACGTCGAGGTTCGCCACGCTGGCCATGCGCCGCGGCAATTCGCCTTCGATCAGCGCCAGCTCGTCCTCCGGCACCTCGAGCACCAGCTCGTCGTGCACCTGCAGCACGATGCGCGCGCGCAGCTTCGACTCGCGCAGCCAGCGCTCGACCCCGATCATCGCCAGCTTGACGAGGTCGGCGGCGGTGCCCTGCATCGGTGCGTTGATCGCCGCGCGCTCGGCCGCCGCGCGGCGCGGGCCGCCGCCGGCCTTGATGTCGGGCAGCCACAGCCGCCGGCCGAACACGGTCTCGACGTAGCCTTCGTTGCGCGCGAGCTCGCGCGTGCGCGCCATGTAATCGGCGACGCCCGGATAGCGCTGGAAATAGCGGTCGATGAACTGCTGCGCGGCGCCGCGCTCGATGCCGAGCTGCTGCGCGAGGCCGAACGCGCCCATGCCGTAGATGAGGCCGAAGTTGACCGCCTTGATGTAGCGCCGCTGCTCGGCTGCCACATCCTCGGGCTTGACGCCGAAGATTTCCGCCGCCGTCGCGCGATGGATGTCCTGCCCCGCGTGGAACGCGGCGCTGAGCGCCGGATCGCGCGACAGGTGCGCCATGATGCGCAGCTCGATCTGCGAATAGTCGGCCGACACGATGCGGAAGCCCGGCGGCGCGATGAACGCCTCGCGGATGCGCCGCCCGTCCGTGGTGCGCACCGGTATGTTCTGCAGGTTGGGATCGGCGGAGGCAAGGCGACCGGTGACGGCCGTCGCCTGCGCGAACGTCGTGTGCACCCGGCCCGTCTCGCGGTTGATCATCTGCGCGAGCTTGTCGGTGTAGGTCGACTTGAGCTTGGTCAGCGAGCGGTGCTCGAGCAGCACTTTCGGCAGCGGATAGTCGGCGGCCAGCTCCTGCAGCACGTCCTCGTCGGTCGACGGCTGGCCGGTGGACGTCTTCTTGCGCACCGGCAGCTGCATGCGGGTGAACAGGATCTCGCCGAGCTGCTTCGGCGACGACAGGTTGAACGGCTGGCCGGCGAGCGTGTAGGCCTCGCGCTCGAGCGCCATCGCGCGCTCGCCGAGCTCGCGTCCCTGCACGGCGAGCTTGTCGACGTCGATCAGCACGCCATCGCGCTCCATGCGGAACAGCACGTCGCGCACCGGCATCTCGATGTCGCGGTAGACGCGCAGCAGTTGCGCGTCGCGCTCGATCGCCGGAATGAAATGCCGGTGCAGTCGCAGCGTGACGTCGGCGTCCTCGCCCGAATAGTCGGCGGCGTTCTGCACCGGCACCTGCTCGAACGCGATCTGGTTCGCGCCCTTGCCGGCCACCTCCGCGTAGGCAATCGTCTTCCAGTTGAGGTGGCGCCACGCGAGGCTGTCCATGTCGTGCGGCTTGTGCGACTCCAGCACGTACGACTGCAGCAGCGTGTCGTGGGCGACGCCGGCGAGCACGAGGCCATGGTTGGCGAGCACGTGCTGGTCGTACTTGACGTTCTGTCCCACCTTGGCGCGCGCGGCGTCCGCGAACCACGGTGCCAGCGCCGCCAGCACGGCGTCGCGGTCGAGCTGCTCCGGCGCACCGGCGTAGTGATGCGCGAGCGGGATGTAGCAGGCCTCGCCCGGCGCCACGGCGAACGACAGGCCGACGATCTTCGCCTGCAGCGGATCGAGGCTCGTGGTCTCGGTGTCGAAGCAGACGAGCTCGGCCGCCTCGATGCGCGCGCGCCAGCGCGCGAACGCCGCCTCGTCGGCGACGATCTCGTAGCGGATGCCTTCCGGCTTGCCAGGCGCGTCGGCCGGCGCCTCGGCGATGTCGAAGCGGCGCCCGCCGGCGTCCTGCGCCGCGCGCCGCGCAATCTCGCCGGCGGCGTCGGCGGCGGCCGTGCGCGCCGCGGCGGGCGCCTTGTCGCGCAGCAGGCTCCTGAACTCGTAGCGCTCGTAGATCGGACGCAGCGCGTCCTCGCTCACCGCGTCGATCGTCAGCTTGTCGAAGGCGACCGGCAGCTCGCAATCGATCTTCACCGTCAGCAGGCGCCGCCCCTGGGGCAGCCAGTCGAGTCTTTTGCGCAGGTTCTCGCCGACGACACCCGGGATCTCGGCCGCGTGCGCGACGACGTTGTCGAGCGAGCCGTATTGCGTGAGCCATTTGACCGCAGTCTTCGGCCCGACCTTGTCGACGCCGGGCACGTTGTCGACCGTATCGCCGATCAGCGTCAGGTAGTCGAGGAGCTGGTCGGCACGCACGCCGAATTTGGCGAGCACACCCGCCTCGTCCAGCGTCTCGTTGGTCATCGTGTTGATGCAGGTGATGCCGGGCACGACGAGTTGCGCCATGTCCTTGTCGCCGGTGGAGATCAGCGTCTCGACATCCGCTGCCTTGGCCGCGTGCGCCAGCGTGGCGATGACGTCGTCCGCCTCGACGCCTTCGATCATCAGCAACGGCCAGCCATGCGCGCGCACCAGCGCGTGCAGCGGCTCGATCTGGCTCGCGAGATCCTCGGGCATCGGTGGCCGGTTCGCCTTGTACTGCGGATACCAGTCGTCGCGAAACGTCTTGCCCGGCGCGTCGAACACCACGGCGAAGTAGTCGGGCGCCGCGTCGTCGACGAGCTTCTTCAGCATCGACAGCACGCCGCGCATCGCGCCGGTGGGCTCGCCGCGCGAGGTGCGCAAGTCCGGCAGCGCATGAAACGCGCGGTAGAGGTACGACGAGCCGTCGACGAGGACTAGTTTGGGCATGGCCTGGATTGCGCACCGGGAGGTGCGGGCACGGGACGCGACCCGGCCGGATGCGCCGCGCCGCGAGCCGCCATTGTTGCATGGCACGCGCCGCGATTTGTCGACGCGTACGATTGGGCCGACGGCCGCCGGTGCGCGGTCGCGCAACAACGCGGGCCGGATACCGGCGGCGGCCTTCGTCAAACACGTGGCCGGGGTGCGACTTTGCTAGAATCGAAGCGTGAACATCGGCTATCCGCGGTCCGGCCCGGCATTGCCCCGACCTGTCGTCGCGTGGCTGGCAGGCGCGGTGCTGGCGATCGGCGTGAGCCTCGCGTCCGCGCAGAGCTCGCGCAACGTGGCGCCACCGCCGCCTCCGTTCGAGCCGGTGCCCGACGCGCCGAGCGGCGCGCCGCCGGATCCCGACCTCGAGCCGCAGGTGACGATCACGCAGCAGGGCGACGAGACGCGCGAGGAAGTGCGCATGGGCGGCGAGCTCAAGTTCGTGCGCGTGACGCCGCGCCACGGACGCACGTACTATTTGGTGCCCAATGGCAGCGGCCAGAACTTCATTCGCCGCGACAGCCTCGATTCCGGTGTCAAGGTCCCGATGTGGGTGCTGTTCTCCTGGTGATCTAGGCTCGTTCTCCGCCGCGGTGCCGGGCGCACTTTCACACTTCGCGCGCAATGTCCGTATACACGACGGTCTCGACCGACGATCTCGACGCGTGGCTCGCCCGCTACAACGTCGGCAGGCTCGCCGGCTTCACGCCGATTGCCGCGGGCATCGAGAACAGCAACTACTTCGTCACCACCGAGTTCGGGCAGTTCGTGCTGACGCTCTATGAGCGGCTGCCCGCCGGCGAGCTGCCGTTCTACCTCAACCTGACGGCCCATCTCGCGCGCTGCGGCGTGCCGGTGCCGGCACCCGAGCCGGACCGCACCGGTGCGCTGTTCTCGATCCTCAACGGCAAGCCGGCGAGCCTCGTGCGTCGCGTCAACGGCGTGCCCGCGATGGCGCCCTCGAACACGCAGCGCGCGGCTGCGGGTGAAGCCCTCGCGCGATTGCACCTCGCATCGACCAGCTATCGCGCGCGGCTCACCAATCGCCGCGGCCCCGCGTGGTGGCGGCAGGCGGCGCGCGCGGTGAGGCCGTTCCTCACGCCGGCGCAGAACGAGTTCCTCGCCGAGGAAATCCGCTTCCAGGTCGGCTACGGCAAGGACAAGCTGCCGAGGGGCGCGGTGCACGGCGACCTGTTCCGTGACAACGTGCTGTTCGAGGGCACGCAGGTGGCCGGCATCATCGACTTCGGTTTCGCGGCCACCGACTATTTCGCCTATGACCTGGCGGTTGCCGTCAACGACTGGTGCAGCGACGCCGAAGGCGCGCTCGACGCCGACGGCGTCGCCGCGCTGGTCGGCGCGTATGACAAGGTGCGCGCGCTCGGCGCCGACGAGCGCGCGCAGTGGCCGGCGCTGTTGCGCGCGGCCGCGCTGCGCTTCTGGCTGTCGCGACTCTACGACCTGCACCTGCCTCGGCCGGGAGCGCTGACGCACGCCCACGATCCCGCGGAGTACGAGCGCATGCTGCGGCATCGCGCCGCGCATCCGCCGCGGTTCCCGGCGGTCGCCGCGACCGCCGCGCGCAGCGCCCGATCATGAGCGACGTGCCGCGCGACATCGTGTTCACGCGGTACGCGGCCTCGCGCGGCGTGACGTGGATGCGCGACGCGGCGCTGATGTTCGGCAGGGCGCGCGCGCGCTGGCTGCTGCTGCTGCTCGCGTATTACGTGATCCTCGCCGCCGCGCGCGCGCTGCCGTTCGTGGGCGTGGTCGCCGTGTCGGTGCTGAAGCCGGTGCTCGCCGTGGGATTTCTCGCCGCGGCGTGGACCGTCGAGCGCGGCGGCAAGCCGCGCCTGCGGCACATCGCGCAGGGCTTCCAGTCGAACCTGCGCGCGTTGCTGCCCATCGGCGTGGCGTTCGCGGTCGGCATTTTCATCGCCGTGCTGGCAAGCGCGCTGGTCGACCACGGCAAGCTGCTCGCCTTCCTGACCACCGCCGCGCCCGCCTCCGCCGACGGCGACACCGCCGGCGTCGACGCGGCGGAAGGCGTATTCCTCGACCCCGGCGTCGAGCTCGGCATGCTGTTCGCCGCGCTGTGCTCGCTGCCCGTGTTGCTCGCCGTGTGGTTCGCGCCGGCGCTGGTCGTGTTCCAGGACCTGCGCGCGTCGCAGGCGCTGGCGACGAGCCTGCGAGCGGCGGTCGCCAACTGGCGCGCGCTCGCGGTGTACGCAATGGCGCTGTTCGTGGTCGCCGGCATCATGCCGACGCTGCTCGTCGCCGTGCTGTCGTTCGCACTGTCGGCCTTCCCGCCGGGCGTGCGCGCCGTGCTGACGTGGGGGGTCGTGCTGCCTTACATCGCGGTGGTGGCGGCGATCGTGCAGATCGCCGACTACGTGAGCTACCGCGACGTGTTCCACGCTGGCGAGACGCTCGCCCCGCTGAGCCGGCACTGAGCGGACCTCAGCACAACGTCACGCCGCCTCGAGCTTGGCGTATTCGAGCGCCAGCCACTTGAGGCCGGCATCGCGGAAGTTGACCTGCACGCGCGCATCGCTGCCGCGCCCTTCGCTGTCGACGATCACGCCCACGCCGAACTTGGCGTGACGCACGCTCTGGCCGATGCGCCATCCCGGTCCCGGCGCCGGCTGCGACATTCCCCGCGCCGGCGCCGCCGACGGCGCACTCCAGGCGTCGGTGTCGAGCGCGCGGGCACGCAGTCGCTGCGGCGACAGCCACGCCAGCAGGTCAGGCGGTATCTCGTCGACGAAGCGGCTCTGGATGTTGTAGCGCGACTGTCCATGCAGCATCCGGCTTTGTGCGAACGACAGGTACAGCTTGCGCCGCGCGCGGGTGATGGCGACGTACATCAGGCGGCGTTCCTCGTCCACGCCGTCCTCGGCGTTGAGGCTCTGCTCGTGCGGAAACAGTCCTTCCTCGAGGCCGGTGACGAACACGGTGTGGAATTCGAGCCCCTTCGCCGCGTGCACGGTCATGAGCTGCAGCGCCGGCCGGCCCTCCGCCTCCTGCGTGTCGCCGGCCTCGAGCGCCGCGTGCGCGAGAAACGCCGTCAGCGGGTCGGTGGCGCCCTCGGCGGGGCCGTCGCTCGGCGGCGGCGGCGGGTCGTCGGGCGACGGCGGCAGGCGATCGGACAGCATCGGCGCGTCGGTCGCGAGCTCGGCTTCGCGCACGAACGCCTGCGCCGCATTGACCAGCTCCTCGAGGTTGTCGACGCGGTCCTGCCCGTCCTTCTCCGACTTGTAGTGCGGCAGGAGACCCGACGCTTCGGTGATGTGCGCGACGGCCTCCGGCAGCGGCAGCGCGCGCGTCGCGTCGCGCAGCCGCGCGACCAGCTCGACGAAGCCCCGCAGGCTGGTGCCGGCGCGCCCGCCGATGGTGCCCGCCGACGCCGCCTGCCACAACGTGGTGCCGCCGCTTTTGGCGTTGTCCTGGAGCTGCTCGAGCGTGCGCGCGCCAATGCCGCGCGGCGGAAAATTGACGACACGCAGGAACGCGCCGTCGTCCTCCGGCGCCGCCACGAGCCGCAGGTAGGCAAGCGCGTGCTTGACTTCCGCGCGCTCGAAATAGCGCGTGCCGCCATAGACGCGGTACGGCAGCGACGCGCCGAACAGCGCGTGCTCCAGCACGCGCGACTGGGCATTGGAGCGATACAGCAGCGCGATGTCCGAGAGCGCGACGCCCTCGTCGGCAATGCCGCGCACGACGTCGACGATGAAGTCGGCCTCCTCGATGTCGCTGGGCGCGAGGAACACGCGCACAGGCTCGCCCTTGCCTTCGCTCGTCCACAGGTTCTTGCCCAGCCGCGCCCGGTTATGGCGGATGAGGGCGTTGGCGGCGTCGAGGATGTGGCCGTGCGAGCGGTAGTTCTGCTCGAGCTTGACCAGGCGCACCGGCAGGTCGGCGCTGCCGAAATCCCGCTCGAAGTGCTGCATGTTGGCGACGTTGGCGCCGCGGAACGCGTAGATCGACTGGTCGTCGTCGCCCACCGCGAACACCGCGGTGCGCGGCCCGGCGAGCAGGCGCAGCCAGCGGTATTGCAGCACGTTGGTGTCCTGGAACTCGTCGACCAGCAGATGCGAGAAGCGCCGCTGGTAGTGCTCGCGAATCGGCGCGTGATGCGACAGCAGCTCGTAGGAACGCAGCAGCAGCTCGGCGAAGTCGACCACGCCCTCGCGCTGGCACATCGCGTCGTACATCGCGTAGTACTCGACCTTGCGGCGCGTGGGCTCGTCGCCCGCTTCCACCGCCGAGGCGCGCAGGCCGGCCTCCTTGTTGTCGGCGATGAACCATTGCAGCTCGCGCGCGGGATAGCGATCGTTGTCGATGCCGGCATCGCGGTACATGCGCTTGATCAGCGCCAGCTGGTCCTGCGTGTCGAGGATCTGGAACAGCTGCGGCAGGTTGGCGTCGCGATGGTGCGCGCGCAGCATGCGGTTGCACAGTCCGTGGAACGTGCCGATCCACATGCCGCGCGTCACCTGCGGCGTCATCGCCGCGAGGCGCGTCATCATCTCGCGCGCCGCCTTGTTGGTGAAGGTCACGGCGAGGATCGACAGCGGCCCCGCCTGTCCGGTGGCGAGAAGCCACGCGATGCGCGTCGTCAGCACCCGTGTCTTGCCGCTGCCGGCGCCCGCCAGCACCAGCGCCGAGGCGTGCGGCAGCGTGACGGCGGCGAGCTGCTCGGGATTGAGGTTGTCGAGGAGGGGCGAAGCCATGCGCAAAGGAGACGGTGCAAAGGTCGATGATAGCCGAGCGTGCGCGGCTATAATCCGCCGCAGTTCATCGCCACCCGCCCGCCACGATGCCCACCCGCCCGCCCGATGCGCAGCCATCGGCCAAATCCGCGACGATGCACGCGTTCGTGCAGTGGATCCGCGCCGCGGCGCCGTATGTGCACGCGTTCCGCGGCAAGACGTTCGTCATCGCCTTCGGCGGCGAGGTGGTCGCGGACGATTCGTTCCTGGGCGTCATCCACGACCTCAACCTTTTGCACAGCCTCGGCATCCGCCTCGTCGTCATCCACGGCATGCGCCCGCAGGTGGAGACGATCCTCGCCCAGCAGCACATCGAGAGCCGCTACCAGGGAGGCCTGCGCATCACCGACGCCGAGACGATGGATTGCGTGCTGGAGGCGGCAGGCCAGGTGCGCAGCCGCATCGAGGCGCTGCTGTCGCTGGGCATCCAGAACTCGCCGATGGCGGGCGCCCGCAACCGGGTGTCGAGCGGCAACTACATCACGGCGAAGCCGATGGGCGTGGTCGACGGCGTCGACATGCAGCTGACCGGTGAAACGCGCCGCGTCGACACCGAGGCGATCCAGCAGCGCCTCGACGACGGCGACATCGTGCTGATCTCGCCGCTCGGCTATTCGCCGACCGGCGAGATCTTCAACCTGGCGCTGGAGGAGAGCGCCATGCAGGTGTCGGTGCGCCTGCAGGCACAGAAGCTCATCTTCCTGATGGATACCGACGGCGTGCGCAACAGCCGGCGCCAGTTCCTGTCGGACCTGTCGACCAAGGACGCCGAAGCGTTGCTCGAACGACCAGAGAAGCTGCCGCCGGACGTGCGTCATTACCTGCCCTGCGCCGTGCGCGCCTGCGACAATGGCGTCAAGCGCGCGCATTTGCTGTCGCGGCACATGGACGGCGCGCTGCTGCTCGAGCTGTTCACGCGCGACGGCGTAGGCACGATGGTCTCGTCGACGCCGCTCGCGCACCTGCGAAACGCCACGATCGACGACGTCGGCGGCATCATCGCGATCATCGAGCCGCTGGAGGCGGCGGGCGTGCTGGTGCGCCGCTCGCGCGAGCGTCTGGAGGCCGAGATCGAGCGCTTCGTGATCGCCGAATACGACAACCAGGTGATCGGCTGCGCGGCGCTGTACGCATTTCCGAAGGAAGGCGTGGGCGAGCTCGCGGCGCTGGCCGTCGATCCCGATTTCCGCCGCGAAGGCTACGGCGAGGCGCTGATGCGCGAGATCGAATCGCGCGCGCGCAAGCTCAAGCTCGGCGCGCTGTTCGTGCTGACGACACGCACGTCCGGATGGTTCGTGGAACGCGGGTACAAGCTGGTCGGCATATCCGACCTGCCGCAGGAGAAGCGCGCGCTCTACAACTATCAGCGCAAATCGCTGGTGTATCGCAAGGAGCTCTGAGCCGGGCATTGGCGTTTTGCATTGGTCGCCTCGCTGCGTCCTTGTTTGCGACACTCGTCGTGCCCGGCGGCTCGCCTCGCCGCGTCCGCCGCGCCAATTGACCGTCGCGCATAACGGCTTTGCGCGACGTTCATTGCGCGCAGCGGCTCGCGATGTGCGTTCGGGTTGGCCAGCGCCACGGCGATTTCGCATCTGGACGAAGGCCGGGTTGCAACCGGCGCGCGACGCCGACGAGCCAAGCGCTAAACTGTGCCGTCGCGTTCCTCCTCCATCCCTGATTCCCGATCCCGAAATGCGCACCGTTCACTGCATCAAGCTCGGCCACGAGGCCGAGGGCCTCGACTTCCCGCCCTATCCCGGCGAGCTCGGCAAGCGCATCTACGAGAACGTGTCGAAGGAGGCGTGGCAGGGGTGGATCCGCCACCAGACGATGCTCGTCAACGAGAACCGCCTGTCGCTGGCCGATATTCGGGCGCGCAAATGGCTCGCCGAGCAGATGGAGAAGCACTTCTTCGGCGAGGGCGCGGAAAAGCCGGCGGGCTACGTGCCGCCGACGACCTAGCGCCGCCGCGGCGCCGGGCATCGGACATCGGCAATCGCGCTCACGGCGCGAGGTCGAACACCAGCACCTCCGCGTCCGCGCCATTGGCAAGCACGATCCGGCGCTCGCCTTCCAGCAGCGCGGCGTCTCCGGCGCCCAACCGCTGGCCGTTGACGTCGAGCGCACCGCGCACCACATGCACGTAGCCCTTGCGCGTCGGGTCGAGCGCGAGTGTCGCGGCCTCGGCGCCGTCGAACAGTCCGGCGTAGAGCGACGCGTCGGCATGCAGCGTCACCGAGCCCTGCGCGCCATCCGGCGACGCGACGAGGCGCAGCCGGCCCTGCTTGTCCGAAGCGCCGAACGTCTTCTGCTCGTAACCCGGCGGGATGCCGATGGCGTTGGGCAGGATCCAGATCTGCAGGAAATGGGTCGTTTGCCCCTTGGCGTGGTTGAACTCGCTGTGCGTGACGCCCGTGCCGGCGCTCATGCGCTGCACGTCGCCCGGCGGAATGCTCTCGACGTTGCCCAGGCTGTCCTCGTGCGCGAGCTCGCCTGACAGGACGTAGCTCACGATTTCCATGTCGCGATGCGAATGCCGGCCGAACCCCATCCCTGGGGCCACGCGGTCTTCGTTGATGACGCGCAGGTTGCCGAAGCCCATGTGCGCCGGATCGTGGTAGCCGGCGAACGAGAACGAGTGATAACTCTTGAGCCAGCCATGGTCCGCGAACCCGCGGTCCTGCGATTTGCGCAACTTGAGCACGAAAGACTCCCGGAATCGGCTTCGGCCTCGATAAGGATTGGGCGGCGCAGCGCTCGCGTCCCTGCGCGAGCAGGGAACCCCGCCGCGTTCGGTTCGCGCGGTCGCGGCCATGATAACCGTGTGCTGCGCGCCGATGGCCCGGGCGTACGCCGCTGGTAGACTCGTGCGCATGGCGCAGCCCCCGATCAGCCGCTATCCGGTGCCGCAGCTCGACGACCTGCCGCAGGACATGCGTGCGCGCATCCTCGCCGTGCAGGAGAAGGCCGGCTTCGTGCCGAATGTGTTCCTGACGCTCGCGCACCGGCCCGACGAGTTCCGCGCGTTCTTCGCGTATCACGACGCGCTGATGGAGAAGGAAGGCGGCCTGACCAAGGCGGAACGCGAGATGATCGTGGTCGCCACGTCCGCCGCCAACGACTGCCTCTACTGCATCGTCGCGCACGGCGCGATCCTGCGCATTTACGCCAGGAACCCGCTGGTTGCCGACCAGGTCGCGGCGAACTACCGCAAGGCCGACATCACGCCGCGGCAAAAGGCGATGCTGGGGTTCGCGATGAAGGTGGCGACAGCGTCGCAGACCATCGGCGACGACGACTTCCCCGCCCTGCGCGCGCATGGCTTCAGCGGCGAGGACATCTGGGACATCGGCGCGATCGCCGCATTCTTCGCCCTGTCCAACCGGATGGCGAACCTCATCAGCATGCGGCCCAACGACGAGTTCTTCCTGATGGGTCGCGTCGCGCGCGACAAGGCGCCCAAGCCCTAGGCGGCGTCGCCTGCGGCAAGCCGGCCGCCTAGCGGCGCAAACGCGCCGCACGGTCACCCGGCAATCCGAAAGCTGCGAATTTCGATAGGCCGCCTTTCGGCGGCGCAATGGACGCCCCGGATCGGCTTAGCATTGCCACGAGTCGTGACCCAAGGGGAACGCCGATGCAGCGGATTGCCAATCATCTTTGCCTCGCGATGCTCTGCAGCCTTGGGATGGCGGTGGTCGCCAATGCCCAGGACACCACCTGCGAGCGCAATCACTACATCCTTGCCTCGAAAAGCTGGGCGGCGACCGGACAGCTCGGAATCGCGCGCAGCGGACACAGCGCGACGCTCCTTGCCGATGGCAAGGTCCTCGTCGTGGGCGGCGACGCATTCACCGAGCGCACATCCGATCACACGATCAGCTTCTCCGGCAGCACCGCCGAGCTCTATGACCCGGAGACGGGCAGGTGGACGCCGACGGGAAGTCCGATCGTGCCGCGACTCGGGCATGCGGCGGCATTGCTGCCGAATGGCAAAGTCCTCATCGTCGGCGGGGACGTGGCGCTGGCCTCGCCCCCCAGCGGCATTTCCCGCATCGGTGGCACCGCGGAGTTGTATGACCCGGAAACGGGAACCTGGAGCCTGACGGGCTCGCTCCGCACGCCGCGGGGCGGTTTCGCGCTCTCGCCGCTGGCCGATGGCAGCATTCTCGTCGCGGCCGGCTACGATGACTTCGACAACAGTCTCGATTCGACCGAAATCTACGATCCGGCAACCGGCGAATGGCACGTCTCCGGGAATCTCACAGCACCGCGGATGATGCCGACGGCGACGCTGCTGGGTGATGGCCGGGTCCTGGTTACCGGCGGCTGGAGCGATGACTTCTCGCAGTTGGCCCTGGCGTCCACAGAACTGTACGACCCGGTATCCGCGCGATGGGCGTCGACCGCGCCAATGGGCGAGGTTCGCAGCTTGCACACCGCCACTCGACTGGCCGACGGCACCGTACTGGTTGCCGGCGGCTATCACTCGAATCCGCCGGGCGGCAGCGGTGATTACGTGCCGATCGCGATCAGCGGCGCCGAAATCTACGATCCGGCGGCCGACCGGTGGCACGCAGTGGGCAATCTTGGCCAAAGTCGGTCAGGCCACACGGCGACGCTGCTCGACGATGGCACTGTCCTGGCGATCGGCGGAGTCGACGCGAATACCGGGACGAATGTCCTGGCCGAGGAGCGCTACGACCCGGTCAGTGCGGCGTGGGTTGCGGCGGGGACCTCGACGGTCGGTCCATCGAACCATACCGCCACGCTATTGAAGGATGGGACGGTGCTCGTGGCCGGCGGCGATTTCCTTCCCGCGCAAACGCCGGTCGACACCGTCGAGCGTTTCATCGCCAACGGATGCCAATGACAATCGCTAGAGATATCGCCCGAACCAGGTGACGGCACGCTGCCACCCGTCCTCGGCGGCGGCCTTCGTGTAACCCGGACGGTAATCCGCGAAGAACGCGTGCGGCGTATCGGGATAGACATGGTATTCCGCATGGCGGTTGCCGCCCGCACGGATCGCCGCGAACGCCGTTTCCACGGTGTCGACCGGGATGCCGTGATCGGCGCCGCCGTAGAGACCGAGCGTGGCCGCCTTGACGTGGCCCGCGACCTCGATCGCCGTCTTGTCGGTCGGATGATAGGGACGCGCCGTCGGTCCATACCAGGCAACGGCTGCCTTCAGGTGCGGATTGTGCGCGGCGTACATGAGCACGATGCGCCCGCCCCAGCAGAAGCCGGTGATGCCGAGACGCGCGACGTCGGCGCGGCCGCTGGATTTCGCGTAAGCGACCGTGGCGTCGAGATCGGACATCACCTGCGCATCCGGCACCTTCTTGACGATGGACTCGATCAGCTGGGGAATGTCGGTGACCTTGCGCGGATCGCCCTGGCGCGCATAGAGCTCGGCGGCGATGGCGAAGTAACCCAGCTGCGCGAAGCGCCGGCAGATGTCCTGCACATGCTCGTTGACGCCGAAGATTTCCTGCACGACCAGGATCACGGGAAACGCGGTGCCCGTCGCCGGCATCGCGCGATAGGCGGGCAGCGTGCCGCCCTTGACCGGGACTTCCACGCTGCCGGCAACGAGACCATCGGCCGGCGTGACGATCGGCGCGGTCGCTCGTGCCGGCGGCATGTGGTCCGTGGCGCGTGGCGCCACGGCCGGCGTCGCGCGCGCGTTTCCATGATCGCGCAATTCGCTGCGCCCGCCGCTCAACAGTTCATCCATTGTCCACCTCGCTTCCCGTGTCGCCATGCGCCGCGACCAGCGCGCATGCCGCCCGGCATGCCGGCGCGCGTTCAGGCTTCATGCACCACCCGGCCGCCCACCAGCGTGAATCGCACCCTGCCCTGCACTTCGAGCCCCAGGTACGGCGTGTTCTTGCCCTGACTGCGCAGCGCCTGGCGCTCGACCCGCCAGGGCGCGCCGGCATCGAACACGCAAAGATCGGCCGCAGCGCCGACATCGATGCGGCCGGCGCCGGGCAGGTTCATGATGGCACCCGCCCGCGACGTGATGGTGGCCAGCGCGCGCGGCAGCGAAATGCGCGCCTCGGCCGCCCATTTGAGCGTGAGCGGCAGCAGAAGTTCGAGCGCGGTGGCGCCCGGGGCTGCTTCGGCGAACGGCAGCTGCTTCGCGTCGTCGTCGACCGGCGCGTGATCCGACGTGATCGCGTCGATCGTGCCGTCGGCGAGGCCGCGCCGCAGCGCCTCGCGGTCGCGCGCGCCGCGCAGCGGCGGCTCGAAGCGCGCCATCGGATCGAACCAGCCGATGTCGATGTCGCACAGGTGCACGTGATGGATCGCGACATCGGCAGTCAGCGGTTGGCCGGCCGCCTTGGCCGTGCGCACGAGATCCACGCCCTCCGCCGTCGACAGCCGGCAGACGTGCAACCGCGCGCCCGTTTCGCGCGCCAGCGCGATCAACGTCGCCAGCGCCACCGTCTCGGCAATCGCTGGAATGCCGGCCAGCCCGAGGCGGGTGGCGATCTCGCCGTCGTGCGCGACGCCGCCGCGCCCGAGCCACGCGTCCTGCGGCCGCAGCCACACCGGGTAATGGAATGTCGCCGCGTACTGCATCGCGCGCAGCAGCACCTGAGTGTCGCCCAGCGGACGGTCGGCCTGCGCAAACGCCACGCAGCCCGCCTCGACGAGCTCGCTCATTTCGGTGATCTCGACGCCGTCGAGACGCTGCGTCAGCGCACCGACCGGGTACACGCGCGCGCGGTTCTGGGCGCGCGCGCGCCACGTCAGCATCTCGACCAGGCCGGGCTCGTCGAGCGGCGGATCGGTGTCCGGCGGGCAGGCGAGGCTCGTGACACCCCCGGCACTGGCCGCGTCGAGTTCCGATTCGAGCGTCGCCTTGTGCTCGAAGCCGGGCTCGCGCAGGCGCGCCGACAGGTCGACGAGCCCGGGGCATACGACGAGTCCGCCGGCATCGATGACGCGCGCGGCGCGGAATCCGGACGGCGCATCGCCGATCGCCGCGATCGCGCCGTCGGCGATGTGCACGTCGGCGACGCGCTCGGTGCCGGCCGCAGGATCGACCACGCGGCCGCCGGCCAGCGTAAGCGTCATTCGCGTGCCCCCGGGTTGCCGGCGATGATGCTCATCACCGCCATGCGCACTGCGATGCCGAACGTCACCTGCGGCAGGATCACGGAGCGCGCGCCATCGGCCACCGCCGAGTCGATCTCCACCCCGCGGTTCATCGGCCCCGGGTGCATGACGATCGCATCGGGCTTGGCCAGCGCGAGCTTTTCCGGCGTGAGGCCGTATTCCTTGAAATACTCGCCCGACGACGGCAGCAATGCGCCTTTCATGCGCTCGTTCTGCAGCCGCAGCATGACCACGGCATCGCACCCGGCGAGACCTTCGCGCATGTCGTTGCACACGCGCACGCCGAGCGCCTCGACGCGCGCCGGCAACAGCGTGTTCGGCGCGACGACACGGATGTCCGGCGTGCCCAGCGTGGCGAGACCGCTGATCAGCGAGCGTGCGACACGCGAATGCAGGATGTCACCGACGATCGCCACCGACAGCTCGCGGAAATCGCGCTTGTAGTGACGGATCGTGAACAGGTCGAGCAGTCCCTGCGTCGGGTGCTGGTGGCGGCCGTCGCCGGCGTTGACCACGTGCACGTCACGGCGGCCGACGGCGTTGAGGTGCGCGGCGATCAGGTGCGGCGCCCCGGACTCGGAATGGCGCACGACGAAGATGTCGGCGTCCATCGCCGTCAGGTTGTCGATCGTGTCGAGCACCGTCTCGCCCTTGCTCGCCGACGACACGCCGATGTTGAGGTTGATGACGTCGGCCGACAGGCGCTTGGCGGCGATCTCGAACGTAGTGCGCGTGCGCGTCGAGTTCTCGAAGAACAGGTTGAACACCGCCTTGCCGCGCAGCAGCGGTACCTTCTTCACCTCGCGCTCGCCGATCGCCGCGAACGGCACCGCGGTGTCGAGGATGCGCGTGATCACCGCCGCCGGCAGCCCCTCGAGCGTCAGCAGGTGCTTGAGCTCGCCCTGCGCGTCGAGTTGCGGATTGTGCATTGCCATCGGCATCAGCGCGCCGCGCGCGGCTCGGCGCCCAGCGCGAGGCGGCCGTCGCCGCCGCGCGACAGCACGATGTCGAGGTTGCGCGCCACGGCGAGGCGCGCGCCGACATACGTCGCCTCGATCGGCAGCTCGCGCCCGCCGCGGTCGATCAGCACCGCCAGCTCGATCACCGCCGGGCGGCCGTAGTCGAACAGCTCGTTGATCGCCGCGCGCACGCTGCGCCCGGTGTACAGCACGTCGTCGACCAGCACGATCGTGGCGCCGGCGACGTCGAAGTCGAGCGCGCTGCGCCGCGCGTTGGGCTTGAGTCCCGCGCGCTCGTAGTCGTCGCGGTAGAACGACACGTCGAGGAAACCGACGCGATGGCCAACGCCAAGCATCGCCGACAGCCGCTCCGCCACCCAGGCGCCGCCCGAATAGATGCCGACGAAGGCGGCATCCGGCGCGACGCCGCCGCGCATCCGCTCGGCGAGCGCCGCGAGCGTGGCCTCGGCGTCAGGCAGGCCGTGGGTCATCGAACCAGCTCTGCAGGATGACCTGGGCGGCGACCTGGTCGCGGACCGAGCGATGACGCGCGCGCGGCAGGCCCGACGCGTCCAGCACCTGCTGCGCGATTTCGGTGGTGTAGCGCTCGTCGACCTTCGCCACGGGCAGCCGGAACCGGCGCTCCAGCATCCGCGCGAATTCGCGTGCCCGCGCGGTCATCGCGTGCTCCGCGCCGTCGGCATGCACCGGTATGCCGACCACCAGCAGCGACGGCACCCACTCGCCGACCAGCGTCGCGATCGAATCGATGCGCGCGCGGTCGTCGGCAATCTCGATGGTCGTCAGCGGCGTGGCGTTGCGCGTGATCGTATTGCCGACGGCGACGCCGATGCGGCGGGTGCCGAAGTCGAATCCGAGCACGGTGCCGGCGCGCTGCAGGTCGGGCGTCACGGACGCTCACGCGTGCCCGACTTCCTCGGACAGCCGCGAGAAGTCGATGCCGAGGAGCTGCATCGCCGCCGGCAGGCGGCGCTCGGGCGGCAAGTCGAACATCACGTCGGCATCGGCGGCGACGGTGAGCCAGGCATTGGCGGCGAGCTCCTGCTCGAGCTGGCCCGCGCCCCAACCGGCGTAGCCGAGCGACACCAGGAAGTCGTGCGGCCCCTCGCCGCGCGCCGCCGCCTCGAGCACGTCCTTGGACGTCGTGAGGCCGAGGTCGTCGCTCACCGCGAGCGTCGACTGCCAGTTGCCGAGCGGCCGGTGCAGCACGAAGCCATGGTTCGACTGCACCGGTCCGCCGGACAGCACCGGCGCATCGAAGCGCGCAGCGCCCGCCGCGACGTCGATCTGCGACAGCAGCTTCGACACCGTCATGTCGGTGGGCTTGTTGACGACGATGGCGATCGTGCCATCGGCACTGTGCTCGCAGATGAACGCCAGCGTGTTCGCAAAACGCGGATCGGCCATGGCGGGCATGGCGATGAGGAAGTGGTGCGTGAGGTCGACGTGCGCACCCATGGCCGCCATTTTACCCAAACTTGCGCTCGCCCGTCGCGGCATGCGCAAACCGGGGCGCGAGCGCCGCCGGCGCGCTGTCAGCCGCAGCGCTCGCGCCGTCAGTCCTCTTCGTGCTTGCGATGCTTGGCGTACTCGGTGGCGAGCTGCTGCTGCAGGTTCGGCGGCGCGATGTCATAGTGCGACAGCGCCATCGAGAACGCGCCGTGCCCCGCCGTCATGGCCTTGAGGCGCGCCGCGTAGCCGTCGAGCTCGGACAACGGCACCTGGCCATCGATCGCCAGCGACCCTGCCTGCAGCGTGCGCGTGCCGGTCACCTGCCCGCGCCTTCCCGACAGGTCGCCGGTGATGTCGCCGACGTTCGCACCCGGGCACATCACCTCGACGTGCACCACCGGTTCCAGCACGATCGGCCGCGCCTTCTCGATCGCATCGAGGAACGCCTTCTTGCCCGCCGACACGAACGCAACTTCCTTGGAGTCGACCGGATGGTGCTTGCCGTCATAGACGGTGACGCGCACGTCCTGCAACGGGAATCCGGCGACCGGTCCCGCCGCGAGCACCATTTCGACGCCTTTCTGCACCGCGGGGATGTACTGCGTCGGGATCGTGCCGCCCTTGACCGCGTCCTTGAACTCGAAGCCGGTTCCCCGCGGCAACGGCTCGATGCGCAGGTACACCTCGCCGAACTGGCCCGCGCCGCCGGTCTGCTTCTTGTGGCGGTGATGTCCCTCGGCCTTGGCCGTGATCGTCTCGCGATACGGGATGCGCGGCGGCCGCGTTTCGACCTCGAGCTTGAACTGCGCGGCCATGCGCTCGAGCGTGGAGCGGATGTGCAGGTCGCCGAGCCCGCGCAGCACCGTCTCGTTCAGCTGCGAATCGTGCTCGACGGCGAGCGTCGGGTCCTCGGCCATCAGCTTGTGCATCACGTCCGACACCCGCTGCTCGTCGCCGCGGCGCTTGGGCGCGATCGCGACGCCGTGCATCGGCACCGGGAACTCGAGCGGCTGCATGCGGATGGCATCCTCGTCGTGCGAGTCGTGCAGCACGCAGTCGAACTCGATGTCGTCGACCTTGGCGACGGCGACGATGTCGCCGGGCACGGCGCTGTCGATCTCGGTGGTCTTGGCGCCCTGCAGCAGCAGCAGGTGGCCCACCTTGAACGCCTTGCGGCCGTCGCCGATGAAGAGCTGCGTGTCGCGCGTCACCGTGCCCTGGTGCACGCGAAACACGCCGAGCTTGCCGACATAGGGGTCGATCACCACCTTGAACACATGCGCGAGCACGTGCTTCGCGGGATCCGGATCGGCGTGGAATTCGATCGCGCGCTCGCCGGTTCCCTTGGTGAACAGCGGCGGGTTGCCTTCGGCCGGATTGGGGGCGAGCTTGACGATGACGTCGAGCAGCTCCCTGACGCCGGCGCCGGTACGCCCCGACACGAAACAGACCGGCACCAGGTGGCCTTCGCGCAGCGCCTTCTCGAACGGCGCGTGCAGCTCGCCGGGCGCGATCTCCTCGCCCTGCTCGAGGTATTTCGCCATCAGCGCCTCGTCGACCTCGATCACCTGGTCGACCAGCGCCTGGTGCGCCTCGGCCACCGACGAGAAATCGGCGTCGCCGCCGGGATTGAAGAAGCAGTCGACGACGCGCTTGCCGCCATCCGCGGGCAGGTTGATCGGCAGGCATTCCTTGCCGAATGCCGATTGCACGGCGGCCAGCGTGGCTTGCGCGTCGACGTTCTCGGCGTCGATCTTGTTGATGATGACGAGGCGGCAGAGCCTGCGCTCGGCGCTCCATTGCATCATGCGTGACGTGATCATCTCGACGCCGGCCGTCGCGCTGACGACGACCGCGGCCGTTTCAACCGCGTCTAGCGCGCCGATCGCCTGGCCGATGAAATCCGGATAGCCCGGGGTGTCGATGAAATGCACGCGCGCCCCTGCGTGCTCGACGTGCAGGATCGACGCGCGCAGCGAATGGCGGTAGGACTTTTCCAGCGGATCGAAATCCGAGACGGTCGTGCCACGCTCGACGCTGCCGCTGACACTCAGCGCTCCCGCGGCAGCGAGCAGCGACTCGGCCAGCGTCGTCTTGCCGGCGGCACCATGTCCGACGAGAGCCAGCGTGCGAATGTTGGAAGTCTCGAACTGCGCCATACCGGCTCCTCCAATCACGATGCGCGACGTCGGGACAATGTACCACCATCGTCGCGCTGCACTGCATCAGGCGCAGCGAGTGAGCCGCCGGCGCGCATTGGCCGCACGCGTCAGCGCCGCGTGCGCAGGCGAATGCACGCACCCGCGAGAATCGCCAGCGCGATACCGCCGAACGCGCCGAGCGCGGCGTTGCCGAGCGTCGCCGCGAGGTCGATGCCCGCGCTCTGCGCCGGGGGCGGAATCGTGCGCCACGCGCCGCCCAGCGCGGACCAGAGGCCGCTGGCGACGAGCCCGCCGAGACCACCGGCAGCCCATGCGCCAGCTCGCGCGACGGTCGCGGCGGGTGCGAGCGCGGCCGCGACGCGGCCGCCGAGGAGGCCGGTGACGACGCCGATGGCGATGCTCAACGGATCGATGGGCACGCGATGACGGAGAGGACCACGATCTTGAATGCGCAGTAGCCGGGCCATTGCCAGCGCTGGGGCTTCGTGCGTCAATGGCGGCCTTGTCATTCTGCCATCTTCCGCGTGCTTAGGCCGGCCCGATCCTCGCCGCGACGGCGCTGCGGTGCGCTCGCGATTGCACTGGCCGTCGCCACCATGCCGCTCCCGCCGGCAGGGGCGGCCGAACCGGAACGCGACGGCTATCCATCGCGCGCCATCAAGATCGTGGTGCCCAATCCTGCGGGCGGCTCGATCGACCTCGTCGCGCGCGCAATCGCCGATCGGTTGGCGCAGACGCTCGGCCAGCCCGTCGTCGTCGAGAACAAGAACGGCGCCTCCGGCCTGATCGGCGCCAGGTTCGTGCTGGCATCGCCCGCCGACGGGTATTGCCTGCTGGCTTCGTCGTCGTCGACCAACACGATCATGCCGCACGTGCAGCGCGACGCCGGCATCGACGGTGTGCGCGACTTCGCGCCGATCGCCAACATCGCCTGGACCACCAAGACCATCGTCGTCAATCCGTCGCTGCCGGTCGCCACGTTGCGCGAGTTCATCCAGTACGCGAAGGCGCGGCCGGACGTGCTGAACTACGGGTCGACCGGTCCCGGGTCGTCGCAGCAGCTCGATACCGGCATCTTCATGGCGGCCGCGGGCGTGCGCATGGTCGAGGTGCCGTACCGCACGTTGGCGCAGCAGGTGAGCGGGCTCATCGCCAACGAACTGCAGTTCAACATCAACAGCATCACGCAGGTCAGTTCCGCCGCCAACGTCGGTCTCGTGCGCGCTCTTGCCGTGGTCGCGCCGCGGCGCTCGCCGCTGCTGCCGGATGTGCCGACATTGGCCGAAGCGGGGTTGCCGGGCGTGGACTTCCGCGTCTGGGTCGGCCTGTCCGCGCCGGCGGGAACGCCGGCGTCCGTCATCGCGATCCTCAATCGCGCGGTGAACATCGCACTGGCCGATCCGGTGCTCATCACGTGGATGAACGGCCAGGGGCTTGAGCCGATCGGCGGCACGCCGGAGTCGTTTCTGGCGACGATCGTCGACGACGACCGCAAGTGGCGGCGCGAGGTGGCGCGCCTCGGGCTCCACCCATGACTACCGGCGACGCTCCGCCGCTCGTGCTGGTCGCGACCATCGGCATGGAATACGTCGCGCCCGCAAGGATGCCGCGCGAGCTCAAACGCGCCGGATTTCGCGTGGCAATGCTCGCGCCCGAAGGAGCGTGGGCGACACGCACGCGCCACCTCGACATGCTGGCACGGATGGCGCCGCGCGCCTCGCTCGCGACGTGGGCGGATGTGCTGCTGCAGCTGCAGCGTCAGATCGACCCGGCGTTCGTGCTGCCCGGCGACGACGCGTCGCTGCGCGCGCTGATGGCGATCGCAGCGCAAGCGCCCGCCGACGTGCCGGCGGCGACCGCCGCGGCAGTGCGCCCGCTGATCGTGCGCTCGCTGGGCGAGCCCAGGCATTATCTCGCGAGCATCGACAAGGCGGGCCTCGTCGCGCTCGCCAGGGACGCCGGCATCGACGTGCCGCCGGGCATGGCCGTGCACACGGCCGATGACGCGGTGGCCGCCGCCCGCGACCTCGGCTACCCGGTGATCCTGCGACCGAGCATCGGCACCGCCAGCCGTGGCGTCGCGATCTGCGCCGACGAGGCCGCGCTGCGCGAGGCGTTCGTGGCGCTGCCGGCGCCCACGCGCTGGACGCAGGCGGCGCAGGCGCCGGTGCTGGTGCAGCGCGTGCTCACCGGCGCGCGCCGCAACCGCGCCAATGTCGCGTGGCAGGGACGCGAGATCGCCGGTTACACGCGCGAGGCGATCGAGCGCTGGCCCAATGCGCTCGGCGCCGGCTCGGTGACGCGGTTCGTGGCCGATCCCGCGATCGCGCGCGTCAGCGCCCGATTGATCGAGGCGCTGGGCGCCAGCGGCTTCAACGGCGTCGGCTTCATCGTCGACGAGCGGAGCGGCCGGCCATGCCTCATCGAGATCAACCGCAGGATCGTCCCCGCGACGCACGCGGCGCGGCATGCGGGCGTCGATCTCGCGGCCGCGTTCCGCGTCGCGGTGCGCGGCGAGCCGTGGACCGGCGTGACGGATCTGGCCGAGGACGGCCCGCGTCCGCTCGCGCTGTTTCCGCAGGAGTGGCTGCGCGATCGCAACAGCGCGCATCTCGCGCTGGGACCGAGCGACGCGCCTTGGGACGATCCGTCGCTGTTCGCGGCGATGCTGGGCGCGCGGGCGTGAAACGCGGCGCGCGCCTCCGGCCTCAGTGCACGGCGGCGGCCGCGACGAGCGCCTTGATGTGGCGCAGCAGTTCCTCTTCCTGGAACGGCTTGCCGAGATAGACCTCGACGCCGAGCTCGGCGGCCCGGTTGCGATGCTTCTCCGCGGTGCGCGACGTGATCATGATGATCGGGATGTGCGCGTGGCGCTGGTCGCTCCTCAGCGTCTTGGTGAACTCGAAACCGTCCATGCGCGGCATTTCGATGTCGAGCAGGATCACATCGGGAGCATCCTCGCCGATCGACTGCAGCGCATCGACGCCGTCCTTGGCCGTCGCCACCGCGTAGCCTTCGCGCGCGAGGAGCCGGCTGGTGATCTTGCGCACCGTGAGCGAATCGTCGACGACGAGCACGAGGGGCGGCGCGGCCGTCGACAGCGCGCCGAGCCTGCGCAGTGACGCCGCGGGGGCCGCCGCGGCGCCGGGTTTGGGCGGCTCCGCCAGATCGACGTCGACGCGTTGCGCGAGCTGCACCGGGTTGATGATCAGCACGATCTCGCCGGTGCCGAGTACCGTCGCCCCGGAGATTCCCGATACGCGCGCGAGCTGCGGGCCGATGTTCTTGACCACGATTTCCTGGTTGCCGATCATTTCGTCGACGTGGATCGCGGCGCTCGACTGCCCGCTCTTGAGCAGCAGCACCGGGTTGTAACGCATCGACTCGGGATTGTGCACGGTGTCGCCGAGCAGTCGCGGCAGGTAGTGGAAGGCGTAGTCGCGGCTCTGCCACGTCACCTTGCGATTGACGTAGAGGCTGACCAGCGCATCGGCCTTCACCTGCTGCACCTGCTCGACCATCGGCGCCGGCAACGCCCACAACCGGCCGCCGGCGCGCACCAGCACGGCCTGCGCGACGGCCAGCGTCAGCGGCAGGTAGATCGTGAACGTGGTGCCGTTGCCCGAGCGGGTGGCGACGTCGACGCGGCCGCCGAGCGCATTGATCTCGGTGCGCACGACGTCCATGCCGATCCCGCGCCCGGAGATCTGGGTGATCTTCGACGCTGTCGAGAACCCCGGCTTGAAGATGCATTCGACGAGCTGCGCGTCGGTGGGCCTGATGCCGGCGGCGATCAGGCCCTGGGCCCGCGCGCGCTCCGCGACCCGGGCGAAGTCGATGCCCGCGCCGTCGTCGGCCAGTTCCAGCACGACTTCGTTGCCGACCTGGCGCACGGTCAGCGTGAGCTCGCCCGTGGCGCTCTTGCCCGCGGCGAGCCGCGCCTCGCGCGATTCGAGGCCGTGGTCGAGCGCGTTGCGCAGCAGGTGCTCGAGCGGGCCGATCAGCTTTTCCAGCACCGAGCGGTCGAGCTCCACCTGCGCCCCCTGGATTTCGAGGTTGGCGCGCTTGTCGAGCTCGCGCGCCGTCGCGCGCAGGATCCGGTAGAGGCGCTCCGACACGCTGCCGAACGGCACCGTGCGGATCGCGAAGAGCTGCTGCGACACTTCGCGCGACATCCGCGCCTGCGCGACCAGCGCGGCATCGGCGTCGTCGAGATTCTTGAGCAGCGACTGCTGCACCGTGGACACGTCGTTGACGCCCTCGGCCAGCGAACGCGTCAGCTCCTGGAAGCGCGTGTAGCGGTCGAACTCGAGTGGGTCGAAGCCCTCGTGCGCCTCGGACATCGCGCTCATCCGCGACTGGATCTGGCTCTCCGCCTGGATCTCGATCTCGCGTACCTGTCCGCGCAGCCGGATCACGCTGCTGGTGAGCTCGAGGAGATTGGCCTTGAGCGCACGCAGCTCGCCCTCGACGCGCGCACGCGCGATGGCGACCTCGCCCGCCTCGTTGACCAGGCGGTCGATCGTGTCGGCCCGCACGCGCAGCATCGCGCGCGCGCTGGACTCGGCTTCGGGCGCCGCCGGTTCGGGCGCGGGCTGCGCCGCCTTGGCCTCGGCGTCGATCGGCACCACGCTCGCTTGCGGCTCGCCGGAGATGACCGCTGCGGACGCGGCGGCATCCTGCGGCGTTTCCTCGCCGAGCCATGGCAGCGGCGTGTTGGCCTCGCCCACGCGCAACTTGTCGAGCACGTAGGCGATGTGGTCGAGATCGGTGTCGAGCGCCTCGAACAGCGCCGGCGTCGCCTCGATGGGCGCCTCGCCTTCGAACAGGCGGGACTCCATGCGGTGCGCGAGCTCGCCGAGGCGCATTGCCCCCGCCATGCGCGCGCTGCCCTTGAACGTGTGCAGCGTGCGCCGCAGCTTCTGCGCACCATCCGACGCGGGGTCGCGACGCCAGCCGCGCAGCTCGTCGCCGGCCTGCGGGAACAGATCGGACGCCTCGTCGAGGAAGATCGGCAGGACGTCGGCCTCGATGACGTCGCGTACATCGGTCAGCGGCGTCTCGAGAATCTCGCGGCGCGCCGTCGCGTCCGGCGCATGCGGCGGGCGCACGGGCAGCGGCTGCACGATCGCGCTGGCCGGCGTGGCGGGCGCTGCGTCGTGGACCGGCGCCAGGTCGGCCGCGGCGGGTGACTCCTCGCGCTCGGCGACGCGCGCCGCGTGCGACTCGGCATCGCTGCCGGCGGGCGCGCCATCCTGGCGCAACAGCTCCAGCTCGACGCCCGTTTCCGCGGCCTCGCGTTCGTCCGCCGCGGCAAACGCCTGCCGCGCCTTGACGCGCGCCACCAGGTCGGCGAGTGCCGCCACCGCGCGCGCAATCACCGGCTGCGCGCCCGACGGCATCGAGCCCTCGCGGTCGGACACCGCGATCAGCGATTGCTCGAGCGATTTGGCGAGGACGGCCAGCAGCGGGAAGCCGCCGGTGCGATGGATGCCGCACAGCGTGTGGCTCGCGCGCACCATCGCCGGCGACGGCATGCGCGCGGGATCGAGCTGCAGCAGCGACAACTCGTGCTGCAGCGTGGCGACATGCTCCTCGGCCTCGTCGACCAGGATGCGATACAGCGTCGACGACAGCGTGACGCCGCCGATGCTGACCGTGTCGTCGCCGCGTGCGTCCGCAGCGGCGTCACCCACATCGCCGGCATCGCTTACAACATCGGCCGCGTCGGCCGCGGCCGCCTCGACATCGGCTGCGTCGTGTGCCGCCGGCAAATCCGCCGGGACCGGCGGTGGGGACGGCGTGCCGGTGTCGTCGCTCGCCGCGAAATCCTCCGCCGTCGGCCACGCGAAGTCGAGGGGCGGCGGCGGCGACGCGGGCGGCTCGGGGGGCGCCGCACGCGACGGTGCGCGCGTGATCGGCGTGACCTTGGCGTCGCTGAATCCGGCGTTGGCCGCAGCGTCCAAATCGACGCCGGGCTCGCGCACCTCGTCGATCGGCAGCAACGTGATGTCGGTCGCATCGCGCTCGAAGTGCGCCGCGAGGTCGCGCTCGAGGCTCGCTTCCACCTCGGCATCGGCGCCGTCGCCGCTCACAGCGGGCGTCGCCACGCCGCTGCCCTCGGCGAACGGCGGCACGCCTTCGGTGAATTCGCGTGGCACGAGCGTGAGCGGGGCGTGCGTGTTGTCGGCGACGAGCTTCAGCTCGGGCATCCCGTGCGACGACTCGCGCGGCAATTCCAGCATGGTGAGCGACGGCGCGGTGTCGCGCACCACGACATGCGGCGCCACGGCGGGCGCGGCACCGAGCTCCGGCAATTCGAAGAGGCCGGCGGCCGGCGCGATGGCATCGGACGCGCGTGCCCCCATGGGCCGCTCGTCGCGCACCGGCGGCGGCGCCTCGACCAGTTTCGGCGGCGGCACGCCGCCGGCGGACGGCATCTCGGCCAGCACCGAAGCCACGGCGGCATCCAGGCGCGCGGGGTCGAGCGTGGCGCGGCGCGTATGCGTGAGCGCCTCGATCCACTTGCGGAAATCCGCCTCGGCGACGGCGATCATGGCGATTACCGCGGCGGTGACGGGGCGGTCTTCCTCGATCAGGCGGTTCTGCGTACGCTCCACAGTCCATGCGAGCTCGCCCAGATCGGCGAGGCCGACCATGCGGCCGGAGCCCTTCAGCGTATGGAAGCCGCGGCGCGCAGTGGCGAGTGCGTCGCGATCGCTGGGATTGGCGGCGAGCGCGTCGCGGCTCGCCGCGATCGAATCGAGGACCTCGACGGCTTCCGCCAGGAAGATGTCGACCAGCTCGGCATCGAACTGGGTGGCGTCGGTTTCCAGCAGGCGCTTGGTCTCGTCCGAGATTTCCGGCGCGGCCGCGGTCGTGTCGGCGATCGCGTCGACGGCCTTGGCGAGCCCCGCCGCGCCACCGGCGTCGAGCTCCGCAAGCGCGCCTTCTGCCTGCTGCGCGAGTGTCGCGTCGCCGATCAGTTCGGCGTCGTCGCGCAACGTCTCGAGCTTGGCCTTGAGTCCCTGCCGCGCCGTGTCGCTTGGCGCCGCGCGCACCTCCTCGACCAGCGACGGCAGCTGTGCACGCAGCTCGTCGACCGCCGTTTCTACCGAGCCCTCGTCGTCCTGCAGGGCGACCGGCGCCTCGCCGGTGCGGCGAGCGAGGAGTGGCGCGATCAGGCGCTCGCGATCGGGCCGCTGCTGCTCGACCGCCTCGATGTAGAAGCCGAGGCCGGACAGCGATTCGGCCAGCATCTCGAGGTCGTCGTTGTCGACCGGCGTGTCGCTGGCGACGTACGATTCGATCTGCTCCTGGCATGCCGCGAGCAGGCGCTGCGCGCTGTCGAGGCCGAGCATCGACAGCGCACCGCGGATCTGCTGGCTGTCCTTGGCCAGCGACGTCAGCTCGGCGCGCTTCGAGTTGTCGCGGAAGAACGCGTCGAGCACCTGCTCCATGTGCCGCAGGTTGGCCTGGATCTCGCGGCCGACCTGTGCGAGCAGCATCCGCTCCTGCGCGCGCTTCGACATTTCGTCGAGCGCCGGCGCCCCTGCGGCGGCGGCGCGCCCGGCGCGCGCCGCATCGAGCCGCGCCACCATCGCCTCGACCTGCTGCGGAAAGTCGCCGGCGAGGTTCGTGTAGTTGTCGAACGCGCTCTCGGCCAGCAGCAGCGCCGTCGCGTATTCCATCGCCACCGGCTCGGACACGCCGGCCGACGGCATCTTGTCGAGCCGCTCGACCAGCGCCGCGGTGAGCTTCATCAGCGCGCCGTTGCGGATCTCGGCGGCCTTGGTGTGCACCGAGGTCAGCGTCTGCTTCAGCTTCGGCAGGTTCTCGGCGCGGCCCGAGGCGAACTTGAGCCACGCGTCCTTGGCGCCCGCGAGCTGCTCGCGCGCCTCGCGCAGCAGCGGCTCGATGCGCACCAGATCGGCGTTGAGCACGTCTGCCGAGGGGATGAGCCCCGCGAGGTGGAATGCATGTTGCACCGCCTGCACTTGCGGTCCCGTCGGTGCGCTGATGGCGATGAAGTACAGCACCTCGCGACGCAGACGGTCGGCGACCTTGGCGCTGCCGCCGACGACGCGGCGGATCTGCAGATCGACGCGCGCCGCCAGCTGCTTGACGCCGAACGATGGCTCGAGCCCGCGCGCGGTGAGCGACTCGAACAGCGCGCTGGCCGTCCACCAGAATGCGCGCAGGTTGGGTTGCGTCGTGACGTCCTCGATGCCGGCGATGGCGTCGCGCATCTGCGCCACACCCTCGGCGTCGCCGCGCAGCCATGCGAGCAGGCCGCGCTGGTAGATGCGCCGCTGCTTGACGAGCTGCGACGCGAGACGCGCCGGCGGCAGCGCCTCGCGCGGCGCGACCTTCGGCGCGCGCGGCGCGAGATCCGGATAGAAGAGGTCGGTGGGTGCCGTCGCCTTGATGCCGCGCAGCGCCTGCATCGACTCGTATTCGGGGAACAGCTTGAGCGGCACCGGCGGCACGCCGTTGGTGAGCTCGGTCAGGAAGATGCGCAGCTTGCGGCACGCGCGGTCGACGGCGTCGACCGTGGCGCTGACCTCGGCCGGCGGCATCTCCTCCAGCCGCGAAAGCTGGCGCTCGATCTCGTCGGTGAACGCGGCGACGGCATCGAGCCCCACCATCTGGATCGCGCCGGCCGCCTGGTGAATGTGGGCGCGCGCATGCTTCAGCGCGATCGCATCCTTCGGCGATGCCTTGAACGTCGCCAGCGACTCGAGGCCGCGCGTCAGCGCCTGGTCGATCTCCCCCTGCACCCACGACAGCGGGCCAAGATCGAATTCGGTTGCGGCATCGGTCGGCACTTTATCCGGCTCCTGTTGATCGCGGCGATCCCGTCGGTTCAGCAAGAATCACGCCGCGGTCGGCGGGCGCGATTCGCCTGGCGACTAGACCTTGAACCCCGCGACGGACGAGCGCAGCTCCGCGGCGAGGCGCGTGAGCTGGCCGATCGACACGTTCGTCTGCTTCGTGCCCTCGGTGGTCTCCTCGGTGATCTTGAGGATGCCCTGCATGCCGCGCGTCACGTCCGTCACCGAGGTCGACTGCATCTGCGTCTGCGACGAGATGCGCGAGATCAGGTCGGCGAGCTCCCGCGACACGCGCTGGATTTCGGTCAGCGCCTGGCCGGCCGCGTCGGAGAGCTTGGTGCCTTCCACCACGCCCACCGTCGATTTCTCCATGGCGGCCACGGCATCCTGCGTGTCGGCCTGAATGGTCTTGACGATGGCCTCGATTTGCTTGGTCGCCTCGCCCGAACGCTCGGCGAGGCGCTGCACTTCCTCGGCCACCACGGTGAAGCCGCGTCCCGCCTCGCCGGCGGACGCCGCCTGGATCGCCGCGTTGAGCGCCAGCACGTTCGTCTGCTCGGTGATGTCGGAGATGAGCTCCACGATCTCGCCGATCTCGAGCGACGATTCGCCGAGGCGCTTGATGCGCTTCGACGTGTCCTGGATCTGCGAGCGGATCTCGTTCATGCCGGCGATCTGGTTCTGCACCGCCTTGCCGCCTTTTTCCGCGGCGGTGAGCTGCAGCTGCGCGACCTTGGCGGATTGCGATGCGTTCTGCGCCACTTCGCTGATCGACTGCGCCATCTGCAGCACCGACGCCGACGCCTGCTGGATCTCGCGGTTCTGGCGCTGCGAGGCCTCGTACAGGCGATTGGAGATCGCCTGCGTCTCCTGCGTCGCCTTGGTCACCTGGTCGGTGGCCGAGTTGATGCCTCGCACCAGCGTGCGCAACTCCTCGATCGTGAAGTTGATCGAGTCGGCGATGGCGCCCGTCACGTCCTCGGTCACCGACGCCTGCACGGTGAGGTCGCCGTCCGCCAGGTTGCCCATCTCGTTCAGCAACCGCAGGATGGCCTCCTGGTTGCGCTTGTTCTCGCCTTCGCTCTCGTTGGCGCGCGAGCGGGCGTCGGAGAGGAACACCATGCCGAGGAGCACGAGGGCGATCAGCGCCAGCAGGCCGAACACCACCGCCGCCACCAGCATGAACACATGCGCGCGGCCGCCGCCTTCCCACGTGTCCGCCAGGGATGTGGTCTTCTGCAGCAGGTCCTCCGACTCGCCGGTCACGGTGCGCGCCGACTGCTTGGCGAGCGTCAGCTTCTGCATCGAGCTCAGGATCGCGCCGATGGACTGGTCGTAGGCGACGAAGCGCTTGGCGATCTCGGCTAGCGTGGCGCGCGCGTCGTCGCCGCGCAGCACCGGGATGTGCAGCGCGTCGTTGCCGCGCGACAGGCCGTTGAGAATGTCGCGGAACGTGCCGGCGTCCTTGCCGAGCAGGAACGCGGTTTCGGGGTCGATCTCCTCGCCCGATGCCAGTGCGTTGGCGTTCTTGGCGATGCGCTGCGACAGCACGGCCAGCTGGTTGGCGAAGTCGACCTCGCGCACGGTGCCGCCGCCCTGCCCGATCTGCAGCCCGAGCTGCTCGGCCAGCTCGAGCAGCGACGTGTTGGCGTCGTTGACGCGGTCGAGGCCGGCCGCCAGCGACGTCAGCGCGTCGGCGTTCTGCGTCAGCCGCAGCGCGGCCTTGTCGACGGTGTCCCACTTCGCCTTGATCTCGGTCAGCAGCTCGCCGGCGGCGCCGCTGGTGACCGCGTCGATGTTCGCGCCCTTCGCCTCACCGCCCTCCATCAGCGCCTTGAGGTCGGCGCCGAACTTCTGCCGGCTGTCCTCGACCGTGGCGAACGCCTGCTTCTGGCCCTGCGCCGCGAGCGCCGATCCGCGGGCGAGGCGTTGCGACAGCATCTGCATCTCGGTGGCGGTCGCCGACTGCGCGGCGGCCTGCGACGTGGTGCGCGAGTCGAGGAACAGCATCAGCAGCGCGAGCACCGCGAACACGATCAGCAGCGTGAGCAGCACCTGGAACTGCTTGACGACCGGCAGGTTGCCGATCACCGGCAGCTTGCGCGAGGTGGCCGCTTCCGCGCTGGCGTTGCGCAGCTGGTCCATGATCGACACCGACGCCAGCGGATCGTAGCCGGGCGGCGTGTTCTTGCCCATCCGCACCTGCGTCGTCGGCATTTCGAGCGCCGCGGCGCCCGCTCCCTTGGCCTTGTCGGCGAATATTTTGAGTGCCATGCGTCCCTCCGGTGCTGCCGGTTACTTCACAGCCCGACCTGCAGGAACGCAGGGTCGCGGGCGAGCTTCGATAGGTCGATTTCCTGCCACGCCCGGCCATCGGCGTCCATCCAGCGCTGCGCGAACCACGCGGGCGGCGTAGCGGGCAGTGCGGCCGGCGCGAGCTCGGCCAGATTGCGCAAGCCGAGCACGCGCGTCACGACGATGCCGGCATTGAGCTCGCCGGCACGCGGCCCGAACAGCACCAGGCGGTTCTGCGCCGACGCGGCGACTGCGGCGCCACGGCCGAGGAAGCCCGCGAAATCGATCACGCTGTAGAGGTTGCCGCGGATGTTGGCGATGCCGGCGAACCACGGCTGCGTGCGGGGCACGTTCACCACCTGCGGCACGGCGATGACTTCGCCGGCGTCGGCCAGGCGGATCAGCCACTGCTCGTCGCCGCAGGCGAACCCGAGCCGCGACGATTCGACCTGCGCGGCCGTCTTGCTCGCGAGGCGGGTGGCGAGCTCCTGCTGGAACGAGCGCAGGTCGAGTTTGGCGGCGCGGGCCATGTCGGCGGCTCCGCTCTCAGGCGAGCGCCTGGATCTTGGCCAGGAGCTCCTCGCGGTTGACGGGCTTGATCACGTAGTCACGCGCGCCCTGGCGCATGCCCCAGATCTTGTCGGTCTCCTGGCTCTTCGACGTGCACAGGATCACCGGAATGGTGCGGGTCTCGGGATCGCGGCTGATGGCGCGCGTCGCCTGGAAGCCGTTGAGGCCCGGCATCACCACGTCCATCAGGATGAGATCGGGCTTGAGGAGCTTGGCCTTGAGGATCGCGTCCTCGCCGTTGTCGGTCGCGACCACCTCGTAGCCGGACTTCGTCAGCATGTCGTTCAGCACATGGCGCTCGGTGGGCGAGTCGTCGACGATCAGGATTTTCTTGATGGCCATGCGTCATTCCTGCATGCGGGGCGTGGGTGGCGCGATCATGCCGCCGCCTTCACATGGGCCGCGACGGCCTTCAGCAGGCTTTCCTTGGTGAAAGGCTTGGTCAGGTACTGATCGGAGCCGACCATGCGGCCGCGCGCGCGGTCGAACAGTCCGTCCTTCGACGACAGCATCACCACCGGCGTGCCCTGGAAGCGGTTGTTTTTCTTGATGAGCGCGCACGTCTGGTAGCCGTCGAGGCGGGGCATCATGATGTCGACGAAGACGAGGTCGGGCTGGTGGTCGGTGATCTTCGCCAGCGCGTCGAAGCCGTCCTCGGCGAGGATCACCGTGCATCCGGCCTGCAACAGGAAGATTTCCGCGCTGCGGCGAATGGTGTTCGAGTCGTCGATCACCATCACCTTGACGCCCGACAGCGCGCTTGCATCTGCCAATCCCGCACCCCTCACTGGTTGCCGCCCGGCGTGTCCGGCCGGCGAATTCGTCGTTGCCGCGACCTTGCGGCGGAGGCGTCCGGTGCCATTGCACCGGCGCGCTGCCCCGGGCGAGGAAAGTTTGCCATGCCCCGAGCGAAACGCCTAGAGCATAAACCTTGCCGGAATAAGGCCGCGCGGACCATTTCGCGCAAAAAGCAACACGAACGCACGTTTTCATGACGTTGCGCTGACGCTGCGCGGCACTCAATGCCGTCGGCAGTCGGATCGGGCTTCGAAACCTGCATTCGCAAGTCGCCGCTGGCGCACGCGAAATGCCGCAAAACCGCACGCGCTTCGAGCGTCGCAGGCTAAATGGCGCGAACCCTTGGGTGCCGCCGCGCTCCATTCGGGCGTCCCGAGGGTAACTCCGCATCCGGACCTGCACCGATAGGCCGATCGGAGGCCCCGGCTGCAGGCCGCGGGCGCTGGGAGGAACATCCAGGCACTCGCCGCCCCGCGGGCGGATCGGTTCGACCGGCGTTCAGCCGCCGCCGCGCGCTGCGGCATCGCCCGCCTGGCTTCTCGCGCGCAACGACTGCAACGCAGCGTCGACGACGCGCGCCGTGCGCGCCGCCGACACCCCGGTGCTCGGGCAGCGTCCGTGGCCATTGAGCTCGTCGACGATGGTCTGGATCAGCGGCTGGTGCACGTGCGGCGGATCGGCGATCGCGATGCGCTCGAGCGTGTCGCCACGCCAGAGCTCGATGGGCACATCGCGCGTCGTCGAGTAGCGGATGCGCCCTGTGGTACCGATGATCTCGTTGAATTCGAAGTCGGCGGCGGCGGCGAAATCCCAGGCTCCGCTGCCGGTGACGCCGCCGGCGAAGCGGTAGCCCGCATCGACACGGTCCTCGAGGCGCGCATCGCCGCCGCGCGATTCGGCGTGCGCGCGCACGACCTCGAGCGGACCGAACAGGAAGTCGAGGAAGTCGAGCGTGTGCACGGCGCCTTCGAAGAACGCGCCGCCGCCGGATCGCGCGGGATCGGCGCGCCACGCGCGCGCGCCGGATCCCGGCGTGGAGGCGCGTTGCGACTGCCGCGAGACGACCTCGCGCACCGCGCCGATCGCGCCGTCGCGAACCCGGTCGCGCACGGCGAGAAAACGCGGCAGCGCGCGCCGGTAGTAGCCGACCCACAGCGGCACGCTGGCGCTGGCGCAGGTGGCGATCATCGCATCGCATTCGGCGGCGTCCATCGCCATCGGCTTCTCGACGTACACCGCCTTGCCCGCCGCGGCGCAGCGCAGCGCGTATTCGCGGTGGGTGTCCGGCAGCGTCGCGATATACACGGCGTCGATGTCCGGGGCCTCGAAGATCGCGTCGGCGTCGGTGTGCCAGCGCGGCACGCCGTGGCGCCGCGCGAAGTCCTCGGCGCGGGCGGCGTCGCGCCGCATCACCGCCACCAGCGTCGAATGCGCCGCCTTCTGGAAGCCCGGTCCGCTCTTGACCTCGGCGACCTCGCCGCAGCCGACGATTCCCCAGCGGATCGTGCGCGGCGTGCCGTCAGACACGGTGCAGATGCAGGCCGCCGCCCACGTTGATCACCTCGCCGGTCGCGAAGGCAAGGCCGCCCAGCGCGAGCGTGACAACGGTGGCGGCCACGTCCTCGGGCGTTCCCCAGCGCGCGACGGGTACACCGCCTTCCGCGATCAGCCGGTCGTATTTCGCGGCGGCAGCGGCGGTCATGTCGGTGCGGATGATGCCCGGGCGCACCTCGAAGACGCGGATCGACTCGCGCGCGAGCCGATCCGCGAACAGCTTCGAGCCCATCGCCATGCCGGCCTTGCTGATGCAGTAGTCGCCACGATCGGCGCCCACGATCTCGGCGTTGGCCGAGGTGATGGTGATGATGGAGCGGAACAGGTCCGCCGCCGCTCCTCGATCCGCGATCATCGCCCGCGCCACGCATTGCGTCAGGAAGAACGTTCCGCGCAGGTTGACCGCGAGCGTGCGGTCGAAGCTCGCTTCGCCGAGCTCGAGCAGATCGCCGCGTGCGAGCGACGTCACGCCGGCGTTGTTGACGAGACAGTGCGGCGTGCCGAGCACAGCCGTCACCGCGCGCACGAGATCCGCGTGCCGCGACGTGTCGGCGATATCGGCTTCCACGTACAGGCACTCGCGACCGGCGGCGCGAACGGCCTCGATCGTCTGGCGTGCATCGGCAGCAGGCTCGCGGCTGACGCAACCGATGTCGAAGCCGGCGCGCGCGAGTCCGACGCAAATCGCGCGGCCGATGCCGCGCGCGCCGCCGGTGACGATCGCCGTCTTGCCGTCGAGGCCGTAGCGGGTCACGGGCCGCCTCCCTCGCGCATCGCGAGGAAGCGCTGGTAGCGCTCGCGCTGCTCGTGCGCGAGCTGGTCGATCGCGACCGCGACGATCAGCACGCCGCCCTTGACGACGTTCGTGTAGAAGGGGTTCACGCCGAGCGAGACGAGGCCGCTGTTGATCACGCCGAGCAGCGCGACCGCGATGATCACGCCGCCGATCCCGCCCTCGCCGCCGTTGAAGGCGACGCCGCCGAGGATCACGGCGGTGATGACGTCGAGCTCGAAGCCGACGCCGAAGCTCGGGTCCGCGGAGCCGAAGCGGCTCGCCGCGAGCACGCCGGCGAGGCCGACTGCGACGCCGTTCACGGCGAAGGACCCGAGCACGATCCGCCGCACCGAGAGGCCCGCGGCCTCGGCCGCCTCGCGGTTGCCGCCGATCGCGAACACGTGCTGGCCGATCGTCGTCCGCTGCAGCACGAGGTACGCGAGCGGCGCGAGGACGACGAGCACGATCAGCGGCATCGGGACGCCGAACACCCGGGTCTGGCCGAAGCCGCCGAACCCGTGCGGCACGCCGGTGATCGCGAAGCCGTTCGTCAGCAGCAGGACGACGCCGCGCAGCAGCGTCAGCGCGCCGAGCGTGATGATGATCGGCGAGATCCGGATCCGCCAGACGAGGAGGCCGTTGATCCAGCCGATCGCGCCCGCGAGCGCGATCCCGCCGACGAGCGCGGCCGCCGGGTCGACGTGCTTGGCGAGCAGCGTCGCGACGACTGCGGCGAGCGCGAAAACCGAGCCGATCGAGAGGTCGACGTTGCCGCCGATGATCAGCGCGGTCGTGCCGAGCGCGGCGATGCCGATGAAGGACATCTGGAGGCCGACGACGAGGAGGTTGTCGTAGCTGAGGTAGATCGGCCGCTGGATCGAGACGATCGCGAGCGCGATCCCCAGCGTGAGCAGGAGGCCCGCGTTGCGCGCGTTCGCGCGTGCGACCCGGCCGAGCCACGGGCGCCGCCGCGCCGGCGGGGCGCTCACCGCC
>DASYSP010000029.1:0-46419 GCA_036003195.1 Casimicrobiaceae bacterium | reverse complement strand
GTTTGGCACCTCGATGTCGGCTCATCACATCCTGGGGCTGTAGCCGGTCCCAAGGGTATGGCTGTTCGCCATTTAAAGTGGTACGTGAGCTGGGTTCAAAACGTCGTGAGACAGTTTGGTCCCTATCTGCCGTGGGCGTTGGAGATTTGACGGGGGCTGCTCCTAGTACGAGAGGACCGGAGTGGACGTACCGCTGGTGTACCAGTTGTCTCGCCAGAGGCATCGCTGGGTAGCTATGTACGGAAGCGATAACCGCTGAAAGCATCTAAGCGGGAAACGTGCCTGAAGATGAGATCTCCCGGAGGCTTGACCTCCCTTAAGAGTCGTGACAGACCATCACGTTGATAGGCCGGGTGTGGAAGCGCAGTAATGCGTTGAGCTAACCGGTACTAATTGCTCGTGCGGCTTGATCCCATCACTTTGCGCCCTGGTATCCGCCGATACCGGTGCAGCTCGCAACCCCATTCCTTGCCTTCCTTCGCGCGCCGTCGACGCAGCACCGACGCCGCCACCCTCAATGCCTGACGACCATAGCCCGCCGGAACCACGCCTTCCCATCCCGAACAGGACCGTGAAACGGTGGCACGCCGATGATAGTGCGCATCTCGCGCGCGAAAGTAGGTCATTGTCAGGCACCCCTCAAGCCCAGGGCCCGCTCATCCGAGCGGGCCTTGGCACTTCTGCCCCGCCGACGCCGCGTCATCCGCCGCGTCCGGCCGGGCGGGCCGCCGCCCTGCGCAGCCCCCCGCAAGCCGCCCCCTCAATGCATCCAGCCCGCCATCGCCACGTAGAACACCGCAACGCGCAGGTGCCACCACGCGAGCCACGCGGCACCCGCCGCGATGGGCCACAGCACGATGCCCGAGCTGTGGCGGACGGCGCGCACGGCGCAGACCGCGCACATCACTCCACTGACCTGCAGCACGATGATCGACATCGGCCCCCAACCGATCCCGAAGTCGAGATGTTTCCAGCGCGCCCAGCCGTACAGCAGCGCCCACGCGCAGCCGAGCCAGAACAAACCTTCGATGGCGGCGATCGCGGCGAGCCAACGAACGTCGATGCGCGCGACCCATCCGCACGATTGCCCGAGGCGCAACCCGCCGCTGCCAAGCCAGATGACCGGTACATACAGAAGCGCCGCGCCGCCCCCTGCCAGCAACATGCGTCCGCGCTCCGGTGCATCAGGGCCGCTGACCGCGAACTGCAAGGCCATCAGCAAAGTCCACGCAGCCGCGCAGAAAAGGGCTGCGACGAGCGTAGCCAACGCGCGCAACCGGCGAGAGACGACGCCGCGGACGACCTGCGACGCGACGGGTGTGGCGGCGAAGAGCGACACGAGCGAAATCGCCATGACGGCGGCTGCCAGACGCCCCGAAGCCACCACGCTCGCCGCGAGATACTGCGCGGCCAGCAGCAGGAACAACGCGAGCGGCAGCCAGGGCCGCGTCAGCCACGCCGCCGCATGGCGAACACGCCCGCCTGCATTCAGCGTGACGGCGGGTCCGAGCGTATTCACGAAGCCCAGTATCCGGCGCGCTCGCGCTGTCCGCGATCGGCCATTGGGCCGAGAAGCGACCGCCTCGGGCCGCCCCGCCGATGCGATCGCCGCGTCCGGTGATCGAACATTTGCGCGAATAGCGCACCTGATGCACCATGGCACCGCCGCGCGGCCGGGGCTTCCCGACGCCGCGCAACGACGCCAGCCCGCTGCCGATTTCCAATGGCGAGGCACGTCGGCCACAGGCGGCGTCACACCGCGCCATCCGCACGCATTCGCGCGAATGTCCTTCGCAGGAGGAGAGTCGAAATGAACATCAGGAAATGGTCGTATGGACTGCTCGCGGCGGCCGCCTGGGCCTTCGCGCCGCTGGCGCTGGCGCAGGGCACGGTCAAGCTCGGCCTCGTCGGTGAATTCTCCGGTCCGTTCGCGGAGTATGGCCAGCAGATGACCAACGGCATCAAGGCGTACATGAAGCTGCACGGCGACACCGTCGCCGGCAAGAAGATCGAGATCGTGCAGAAGGACACCACGGGCCCGGCGCCGGACGTCGCCAAGCGCCTGGCGCAGGAGCTCGTGCAGCGCGACAACGTCGACATGCTGATCGGCTTCGGGCTCACGCCGAACGCGATGGCGGTGGCGCCGCTGGCCACCGAGACGAAGAAGCCGATGATCATCATGAACGCGGCGACGTCGATCATCACCACCAAGTCGCCGTACATCGTGCGCGTGTCGATGACGCTGCCGCAGGTGGCCGCGCCGATGGCCGAATGGGCGGCGAAGAACGGCATCAAGCGCGTCTACACCGCGGTGTCCGACTACGGTCCCGGCCTCGACGCCGAGGCCGCGTTCAGCAAGGCATTCAAGGCCGCCGGCGGCGAGATCGTCGACAGCGTGCACATCCCGCTCAAGAGTCCCGAATTCGCCCCGTTCATCCAGCGCATCAAGGATGCCAAGCCCGAGGCGGTGTTCCTGTTCCTGCCGGCCGGCGAGCAGGGCATCGCGTTCATGAAGGGCTTCAAGGAGCGCGGCCTCGCCGACGCCGGCATCAAGCTGATCGCTACCGGCGACATCACCGACGACAGCGTGCTCGAGGCGATGGGCGACTCCACACTCGGCCTCATCACCAGCTTTCACTATTCGGCGGCGCACGACTCGCCGGAGAACAAGGCGTTCGTCAAGGCGTATGCCGACGCCAACGGCACGAAGATGCGCCCGAACTTCATGGCTGCCGCGGCGTACGACGGCATGGCGGCGATCTACGCGGCGCTCAAGGCCACCGGCGGCTCGACCGACGGCGACAAGCTGATGGCGGCATTCAAGGGCATGAAGATCGACAGCCCGCGCGGGCCGATCATGATCGACCCCGAGACGCGCGACGTCGTGCAGACGATCTATATCCGCAAGGTCGAGAAGGTCAACGGCGGCCTCTACAACGTCGAGTTCGACAAGTTTCCGAACCAGAAGGACCCGGGCAAGATGTGAGACCGCACCGCCGCGACGGCGTGCGTTGCGATCGCACGCGCCGTCGCGCCGGCTGCATGCAGCGCACAGGTGACGCCGCGCCGCGGGTATCGCGCGTGGACGCGGTGCGCGCGGCCGCCGACGGCGTCGCGCATGGATGACCGCGCGCCGGTCATCGCTTCCCCGGGCGCATTTCGCCGTGTGACATGCTGAGTCACCTCGTCGGCATCCTCTTCGACGGCGTCGCCTATGGCGCGCTGCTGTTCCTCATCAGCATCGGCCTCGCGATCACGTTGGGACTGATGAACTTCATCAACCTTGCGCACGGCGCGTTCGCGATGCTCGGCGGCTATGTCGCCGTGCTGGCGATGACGCGCGCCGGCGTGCCGTTCCTCGCGGCGCTCGCGCTCGCCTTCGTCGCCGGCGGGGTCGTCGGCGCCGTGTTCGAGCGCGGGCTCTACCGCCACGTCTACAGCCGCAGCCACCTCGACCAGGTGCTGTTCACGATCGGCCTCACCTTCATGGCGATCGCCGCCGCGTCGTACCTGTTCGGCCCTGGCCAGCAACCTGTGCAGCTGCCGCCGTACCTCACGGGCCAGGTGCGCGTGGCGGGCATCGACCTCGGCGCGTACCGGCTGTTCCTGATCGCCGTCGTTGCGCTGATCACCCTGGCGCTCCACGCGTTGATCGAGCACACGCGGTTCGGCGCACAGGTGCGCGCATCGGTCGACAATCGCATCGCGGCGGAAGGCCTCGGCATCGACGTTGCGCGCGTGTTCAGCGTGACGTTCGCGCTGGGCTCGGCCCTCGCAGCACTTGGCGGCGGCATGGCGATCGACGTGCTCGGCCTCGATCCCTCGTTTCCGCTCAAGTACATGGTGTACTTCCTGCTCGTCGTCGCCGTCGGCGGCGGGCGCACGATCAAGGGCCCGCTCGTGGCGGCGCTGATCCTCGGCGTATTCGATGTCGCGGGCAAGTACTACGTGCCGCAGGTCGGCTCCTTCGTCATCTACGCGCTGATGGTGGCGATGCTGGTGCTGTTCCCCGCGGGCCTCTTCGGCAGGCGCGGATGACCGCGCCGCGCGCCGACCGCTGGAGCCGTTACGAGATCGCGTTCTGGCTGGTGCCGGTGATCGCGTATTTCGCGTGGCCGACGTACCGCACGTTCGGCAGCCAGATCTTCGTCGCCGGGCTCTTTGCGCTGTCGCTGGACCTGATCCTCGGCTATGCCCGCATCGTTTCCCTGGGGCACGCCGCATTCTTCGGGCTCGGCGCGTACACCGCGGGGCTGCTCGCCCACCACGGCTACGGCGAGCCGCTGTCGGGCCTCGCCGCCGCCGCCGTGGTCGCGGCGCTCGCCGGCGCGCTGGCGAGCCTGCTCATCGTGCGCGGACAGGACCTGACGCGGCTGATCGTCACGCTGGGCGTCGGCCTCATGCTCTACGAGATCGCCAATCGCGCGGCGTCGATCACCGGCGGCGTCGACGGCCTGTCGGACGTGGCGATCAGGCCGGTGTTCGGCGTCTTCCGCTTCGGCATCGACGGCAACACGGCGTACGTCTACAGCCTCGTCGTGTTGTTCGCCGTGTTCGTGCTGGTGCGCCGCCTCGTGCGCTCGCCGTTCGGGCTCAGCCTCAAGGGCGTGCGCGAAGGCGAGAAGCGCATGCCGGCGCTCGGCGTGTCGGTGCCGCGCAAGCTCGTCATCGTGTACACGATTGGCGCCGGCATCGCCGGCATCGCCGGCGCGCTGCTCGCGCAGACGACACAGTTCGTGGGCATCGACGTGCTCGGCTTCCAGCGCTCGGCCGACATCCTGATCATGCTGGTCGTCGGCGGCGCAGGCTACCTGTACGGCGGCATCCTCGGCGCCGCGATCTTCATGATCCTGCAGGATCGCCTGTCCAACCTGTCGGCCGCGTACTGGCAGTTCTGGCTCGGCATGATGCTGGTGGCGCTGGTGCTGTTCGCGCGGGGCGGCCTGCTGACATTGGCGATCAGCCTTCGCAGCCGATTCGCGGCGAGGCAGTCGTGAGCGCGGTGCTGCGCACCGAAGGGCTGTCGAAGTCGTTCGGCGCGTTCGCCGCCAACGCCGACATCGCGCTCTCGCTCGAGCGCGGCGCGCGCCACGCGCTGATCGGGCCCAACGGCGCCGGCAAGACGACGCTGATCAACCTGCTGACCGGCGTGTTCCCACCCACCGCCGGCGAGATCTGGCTCGACGGCGAGCGCGTGACGGCGCTGGCGCAGCATCGCCGCGTCAAGCGCGGCATGACGCGCACGTTCCAGATCAACACGCTGTTCCCCGGGCTGACCGTGCGCGAATCGGTGCTGCTCGCGATCTTCGAGCGCGTCGGCGCCGGCGACCGCTGGGCGCGGACCGTGGGCGCGATGCACGCCGAGATCGCCGAGGCGATGCAGCTCCTCGAGTCGCTGCACCTCGCCGACGTGGCGGACACGCCGACGCGCGACCTGCCGTACGGCAAGCAGCGGCTGCTGGAGATCGCGCTGGCGCTGGCGACGCGGCCGCGCGTGCTGCTGCTCGACGAGCCTGCCGCCGGCATTCCGGCCGACGCCAGCGCCGAGCTCTTTGGCGTGCTCGCCGGCCTGCCGCGCGAGGTGACGGTGCTCTTCATCGAGCATGACATGGACCTCGTGTTCCGCTTCGCCGAGCGCATCACCGTGCTGGTGGCCGGACGCGTGCTCACCGAAGGTGCGCCCGAGGCGATTGCCGCCGATGCCAGGGTGCGCGAGGTCTATCTCGGCGAGGCCGGGCATGGCTGAGCTCCTCGTCGTCGACGACGTCACCGCCGGTTATGGCGAGGCGCGCGTGCTCGACCGCGTGTCGCTGACGATGCAGGAAGGCGACAGCGTCGCGCTGCTCGGCCGCAACGGCGTCGGCAAGACCACGCTGCTGACGACGCTGATGGGACTCACGCGAGTGTTCGACGGGCGCATCCGCTTCCGTGGCGAGGATTTCGTGCGCGCGGCACGCCATCGACGCGCCCGCGCCGGCATCGGCTGGGTGCCGCAGGAACGCTACGTGTTCCCGTCGCTCACCGTCGACGAGCACCTCGCTGCGGTGGCGCGTGCCGGACCCTGGAACGCGGCACGCGCATTCGCGCTGTTTCCGCGTTTGGCGGAGCGCCGGCGTCACTTCGGCAACCAGCTTTCGGGCGGCGAGCAGCAGATGCTGGCGATCGCGCGCGCGCTGGTGACCAATCCGCGGCTGCTGCTCCTCGACGAGCCGATGGAGGGCCTGGCACCCATCATCGTGCAGGAGCTGCTGCGCGCCATCCGCCAGCTCGTCGAGCAGGACCGGCTGTCGATGATCATCGTCGAGCAGCATGCGCGGATGGCGCTGGGCGTGACGGCGTCGGCAATCGTGCTCGAGCGCGGGCGTGTCGTGCATCGCGGCGACAGCGCGGCGCTGGCGGCGGATTCCGGCACGCTGGAACGCCTGGTCGCCGTCGCGTGAACGCGCGCGCGGGTGCCGCGGCGGCGGCCGCCACGGGTATATCATCCGCCGGGAGCCGCGGACGGCTCGGAGAAAGTCCTTTGCCCGACGCCAGTGCCCAGCGTGCATGCACGACGGCCGCCGCCGCGCCGCCGCGATTCTCGCTGGTGGTCGCCACGATCGAGCGCGTCCTCGAGGTCGACGGACTGCTGGCGTCGCTCGCCGCGCAGACTTGCACCGATTTCGAGGTGATCGTCGTCGACCAGAACGGTGACGAGCGGCTGCGACCCGTCCTGGCGCGCTACGCCGCACGCCTTGCGATCCGCCACCTGCGGGCGACGCGCGGCCTGTCGCGCAGCCGCAACGCGGGGCTTGCCGTCGCGCGCGGCGCGACCGTGGCGTTTCCCGACGACGATTGCCGCTACGCGCCCGACACGCTCGCACGCGTCGCCGCATTCCTCGACGCGCAGTCACGCGCGGACGGCATCACCGGCCGCGTCGTCGCCACCGCCGGCGAGCGCGCGCCGGCGCGCTTCGGGCGGCGTGCGCATTGGCTCGATCGGCGCACGGCGTATCTCGGCGGCATGTCGTGCGTGATCTTCCTGCGCGCGGCGCTGTGCGCGCGCGTCGGCGCGTTCGACCCGGCGCTGGGACTCGGCGCGACGTCGCCGTGGACCGCCGCCGAGGAAACCGACTATCTCGCGCGTGCCGTGGAAGGCGGCGCCCGCATTCGCTTCGAGCCGTCGCTGGTCGTCGACCATCCGGGCTGGCGCGGGGCGATGACGGCGACGCAGGTCGCGAAGGGCGGCGCGTATGCACGTGCGTTCGGCTACGTGATGCGCCGCCACGGCGCGACACCGGCGCATGTTGCAATACTGATCGTACGCGCCCTCGTCGGCGCGTTCGTCGCGCTCGCGCGCGGTCGCACCGGTCTCGCGCGTTACCACGCCGCAGTGGCGCGCGGCCGTTGGCGCGGCTACCGCGAAGGGCGGCGGATGCCGCTCGCGACCCTCCCGGCATTCGCGGGCGGCGCTGCCGGGCCTGGCACGGACGTCGCGGCCGTCGAAGCAGGCGGGGCGCGATGAGCGCGCGCGTCGTCGTGCTCGGCTTCGATGCCTGCGAGGTGACGCTGGTCGAGCGCTGGGCACGCGAAGGGCTGCTGCCGAATTTCGCCCGGCTTGCCGCGCGCTCGCGGCAATGGCAGCTCGCGAGCCCGATGACATCGCTGCCCGGCGCGATCTGGCCCGAGATCAATACCGGGCGCAGCGCGGCGAAGGACGGACACTTCTACGTGCCGAATCGGCTGCGCACCGGCGAATCGCGGCTGCGCGCGACGCGACCGGACGAAATGGATGCCGAGCGCTATTTCTGGTCGATCGCCGGGCGCGCGGGACGTCGCGTCGCCGTGATCGATCCGGTGCAGGCGGTGCCCGCGCGCGGTCTCAATGGCGTACAGCTTTTCGAATGGGGACTGCACGACCGCGCGTTCGACGTGCAGAGCGAGCCGCCCGAATATCTCGAGCGTCTGCGCGCCCGTTTTGGCGACCATCCGGTGCGCTCGTGCGATCGGCATGGCGAGTCGGTGGAGGGCTATCGCAGGCTGCGCGACGGTCTCCTGCAGGGTGCGCGATGCAAGGCCGAGTTCGCCTCCGAGCTCGCTGCCGCCGAGCGCTGGGACCTCTTCTTCTGCACGTTTTCCGAGAGCCATTGCGCGGGCCACCAGTTCTGGCATTTCGGCGATCCGCTGCATCCCTGGCACGATCGCGCGGCACCCGACGACCTGCGGCACGCGCTGCGCGACGTCTACGCGGCGATCGACGCCGGCGTCGGCCGCGTGCTGGACGCCGCCGGTGCGGACGCGACGGTGCTCGCCGTGTTCAGCCACGGCATGGACCTCTATTATGACGGCCCGCAACTGCTGCCCGAAGTGCTGGCGCGTCTCGGCTATGGGTCCGGCGGCGCGCATGCCGGCGGGCGGTTGATGCGCGCGGCGCGCCGCTACGTCACCTACCTGCCGCGTCCGGTCAAGGCGGTGATCAAGCGCACGGCGCAGCACGCCGCATTGCGTGCGCCGGTGGCGGCAGCCGGATGCCTGGTCGATCCGCTCGACAGCCCGCAGACGCGCGCGGCGTTCGTCTACAACAACCGCTGCGGTGCGATCCGCCTCAACCTGCGCGGTCGCGAGCCCCGTGGCACGATCGCCCTGGCCGACGCGCCACGCGTGCTCGAACAACTCGCGAACGAGTTGCGCGCGCTGCGCGATCCGGCGAGCGGCGAACCGATCGTCGCCGAGACCTTTACCGCCGCGGCGCGTTTCGGCGCGGGACACCATCCCGATCTGCCCGACCTGATGGTCGTGTTCCGCACCGACCTCGGCATGCTCGAGACCTGCGAGTCGCCGAGCGTGGGCCGCGTGCACGTGCCGGTCTACCACCCGCACGCGCCACGCAGCGGCGACCATACGCCGCATTCGCGCTGCTGGGTCAGCGGCCAGGGCGTCGACCCGCGCGCCGCGGCCGCCGGTGGCCATGTCTGCGACATCGCGGCCACGGTGCTGGCGCTGCTGGAAGTGCCGCTGCCGCCGGATCTGGACGGCGCGCCGCTGTTCGAGGCGCCTGTCGCGCCGGGCACCGGCCGCGAAGGCGTGGCTGCGGCGATGTCCTGACGCCGGCCGCGCCGCGACGTCAGCGGCGCTTGCCGAGCAGCGAGCCCAGCACGCCGCGCACGATCTCGCGGCCGATGGTCGAGCTCGCCGAGCGCACCGCGCTCTTCATCGCCGCGTCGGCGATGCTGTCGCCACGTCCGCGCTTGCCGAAAATCGAATCCTTGAGGCTGCCGATGAGACCGCCGTCGCCGGGCGCGGGACCGCCGGCCGTTTGCGTCGCGCGCTGGCCGAGGCGCTCGTACGCCGACTCGCGGTCCACCGGGTTTGCGTAGGTGCTCTTGAGGACGGATGCGTCGATCACTGCGCGGCGCTCGTCGGGCGTGATCGGCCCGATGCGCGATGCCGGCGGCAGCACGAAGGCGCGCTCCACCGGCTCGGGACGCCCCTTGTCGTCGAGGAACGAGACCAGCGCTTCGCCGACGCCGAGCTCGAGGATCGCCTTCTCGCTGTCGATCGCCGGATTGGCGCGCATCGTCGAGGCCGCGGCCTTGACCGCCTTCTGGTCGCGCGGCGTGTACGCGCGCAACGCATGTTGCACGCGGTTGCCGAGCTGTCCCAGCACGGTGTCCGGAACGTCGAGCGGGTTCTGCGTGACGAAGTACACGCCAACGCCCTTGGAGCGCACCAGGCGCACCACCTGCTCGATGCGGTCGAGCAGCGGCTTCGGCGCGTCCGTGAAGAGGAGGTGGGCCTCGTCGAAGAAGAACACGAGCCTGGGCTTGTCCGGGTCGCCGATCTCCGGCATCCGCTCGTAGATCTCGGCCAGCAGCCACAGCAGCATCATCGCGTAGAGCATCGGCGCCTGCATCAGGCGATCGGCAGCGAGGATGTTGACCACGCCGCGGCCGGCCGCGGTCTGCAGCAGGTCGTCGACGTCGAGCATCGGCTCGCCCAGGAACTTCGCGCCGCCCTGCTGCTCGAGCACCAGCAGGCCGCGCTGGATCGCGCCGATCGACGCCGCCGACACGTTGCCGTACCGCGTGGTCAGCTGGGCCGCGTTCTCGCCGACGAAGGCCAGCATCGCCCGCAAGTCCTTGAGGTCGAGCAGCAGCAGGCCATTGTCGTCGGCGACCTTGAACACGATCGCGAGCACGCCGGCCTGCACGTCGTTGAGCATCAGCATCCGCCCCAGCAGCAACGGGCCCAGATCGGACACGGTCGCCCGCAACGGAATGCCGGCGTCGCCGAACACGTCGAAGAACTGCACCGGCACGCCGGCGAAGGCGGGCGCACTGACACCGATCTGCGCGAGGCGCTCGCGCAGCTTCGGCGAGTCGACGCCAGCCTGCGACAGGCCGGCGAGGTCGCCCTTGACGTCGGCGGCGAACACCGGCACGCCGATCGCCGAGAAGCGTTCGGCCATCACCTGCAGGCTCACCGTCTTGCCGGTGCCGGTGGCGCCGGTGACGAGGCCGTGACGATTGGACATCGCGGGCAGCAGGGCGATGTCACGCGTCGCGTTGTGCGCGATGACGAGGGGGTCGGCCATGGCGTTGGGAAGCGGCGGGGGCGCCCCTATATTACCTGTCGCCGGGGAACGGCCGCCGCAGCCGCGCCCGCCCCGGGACCGGCCGCCGGCCCACTGTGAAAACGCGCGAAAATCGGGTATAATTCAAGACGATAACGAGAGCGCCGCGCGTCGACGATGAACGCCGGGCCCGCGTGCGGAACACTGCAACGGACCGCGAAACCGACTCGTGGCGCAGACAAAGTGGGCTGGGTACAGCCCATTTTTTTTTGCAGCACCCGTTTGTCGAAGGACGCAGGGCGTGACGAAGCTGGGCGAATTGCTGGAGAAGACGATCCCCGCGATGGGATACGAACTGGTTGACTGGGACTTCGCGGCCAACCGCATGCTGCGCGTGTTCATCGACAAGCCGCAGGGCGTGGATGTCGAGGATTGCGCGCGCACGAGCAACCAGCTGACGCGGCTGTTCGAGGTGGAAGGCGTCGATTTCGCGCGCCTCGAGGTGTCGTCGCCGGGGCTCGACCGCCCGCTGCGAAACGCCGCGGACTACGCGCGATTCGCCGGCGAGGAAGCGAAGCTCACGCTGCGTGAGCCGATCGACAACACCAGGAAGCTCAAGGGGATCCTGCGCGGCGTCGAGGGCAGTGCCGCCCTCGTCGAAACCGCGCGCGGCGTGCAGTCGGTGCCGCTCGACAAGATCGAGCGCGCGCGGCTGGTGCCCAGAATCGAGTGGAGACGAACATGAACCGTGAAATGCTGCTGCTGGTGGATGCGCTGTCGCGCGAGAAGAACGTGCCGAAGGAAATCGTCTTCAGCGCGCTGGAGATGGCGCTGGCGTCGGCCACCAAGAAGCGCTACCCCAACATGGAGATCGACGCTCGCGTCGAGATCGACCGCGAGACCGGCGACTACAAGTCGTTCCGGCGCTGGACCGTGGTCCCCGACGAGGAGCACGAGGAGCCGGCGCACCAGCTCGCGATGACCGACGCCAAGGAGCGCGACGAGGAGCTCGAGCTCGGCGACGTGATCGAGGAGCCGCTCGAGCCGATCGAGTTCGGCCGCATCGGCGCGCAGGCGGCGAAGCAGGTGATCCTGCAGAAGATCCGCGATGCCGAGCGCGAGCAGATCCTCAACGACTTCCTCGAGCGTGACGACAACCTGCTCACCGGCACAGTGAAGCGCATCGAGCGCGGCAACGTGATCGTGGAATCGGGCCGGATCGAAGGCGTGATCACGCGCGACCAGCTCATCCAGAAGGAAATGCTGCGCGTCGGCGATCGCGTGCGCGCCTACGTGATGAAGATCGACCGCACGGCGAAGGGCCCGCAGCTCATCCTGTCGCGGGTCGCGCCGGAATTCCTGGTGCGACTGTTCGAGCTCGAAGTACCGGAGATCGAGGAGGGCCTGATCGAGATCCGCGCCGCCGCACGCGACCCCGGCATCCGCGCCAAGATCGCCGTCAAGTCGAACGATCCGCGCCTCGACCCGCAAGGGACGTGCATCGGCATGCGCGGCTCGCGCGTCACTGCCGTCACCAACGAGCTCGCCGGCGAGCGCGTGGACATCGTGCTGTATTCCGACGACCCCGCGAAGTTCGTGGTCAACGCACTGGCGCCGGCCGAGGTGCAGAGCATCCTGGTCGACGAGGAGAAGCACGCCATGGACGTCGTCGTCGACGAGGAGAACCTCGCGATCGCGATCGGCCGCAGCGGCCAGAACGTGCGCCTCGCCTCGGAAATGACCGGCTGGGAGCTCAACCTGATGGGGGTCGAGGAGTCGCAGCAGAAGCACGAGGGCGAGCAGAAGCGCTTGCGCGAGCTGTTCATCGACAAGCTCGACGTCGACGAGGACATCGCCGACATCCTGATCGCCGAGGGCTTCACTTCGCTCGAGGAAGTGGCCTACGTGCCGATCACCGAGATGAACGAGATCGAGTCGTTCGACGAGGACACGGTCAACGAGCTGCGGAGCCGCGCGCGCAACGCGCTGCTCACCGAGGCGATCCAGCGCGAGGAAAGCGTGGAGCACGTCGAGGAGGCGTTGCTGAGCCTCGAGGGCATGGACACCGAGATCGCGGCGAAGCTGGCCGCGCACGGCATCACCACGCGCGACGCGCTGGCCGACCTCGCGGGCGACGAGCTGGTGGAGCTCACCGGCCTCGACGCCACCAGGGCACAGGACCTCGTGATGAAGGCGCGCGCGCACTGGTTCGAGGCCGCCGAGGGCGCCGCACCCGATGCGGCGGCGCCGCAGGCGCATTGACGCGGCGCGGCGGCATCCCGACGCAGCCGCCGGCAACGACGCAGCAACGCATCAGCGCAACACTGTAACGACCGCAGCACACCGGAGAGAAGCATGGCGCAGACCACGATCGAACAATTCGCAACCGAACTGAAGATGCCGCCGAGCGCGCTCATCGAGCAGCTCGCGTCGGCGGGTGTCGCCACGAAGAAAACCGGGGACGAGCTGACCGAGCAGGACAAGACACGCCTGCTCGACTACCTGCGCAAGCAGCACGGCGCGGCGACCGAGCCCAAGAAGCGCATCACGCTGACGCGGCGCCAGACCACCGAGATCAAGGCGCCCGACGCGGCCAACAAGGGCAAGAGCCGCACGATCCAGGTCGAGGTGCGCAAGAAGCGCGTGCTCGAGCGCCGTGACGCGCCCGAGGCGCCGGTCGAGGAAATCGCGGCGGCGGCACCGGTCGTCGAAGCGCCGCAGCCGGTGCCCGTGGCGCCGGCGGCACCCGCGGGGCCGCAGCCCGTCATCTCCGCCGAGGAAATGGCGGCGCGCGAGGCCGAGGAGAAGCGCGCGCGCGAATTCATCTCGCGCCAGGAAGAGGATCTCAAGCGCCGGCACGAAGAGCAGGAAAAGCGCAAGACGCGCAAGGAAAAGGAAGCCGAGGAGGCCGCGCGCGTCGCCGCGGAGGCGAAGGCCGCGCAGGAAGCAAAGGCCGCCGAGGAGGCGAAAGCGGCCACGCAGAAGCCGGTCGAAGCCAAGGCCCGGCCAGGCGCGCCGGTGAAGACCGAGGGCACGCTGCACCGTCCGGCGGGCAAGGCCGGCGAGCGCAAGGACAAGCCGGGCAAGAAGGCGTCGGGACCGGTGTTCGCCGAAGAGGCGGCGCGGCGGCGCGCGCTGAAACTGCGTGGCGGCGATCCGGCCACCACGGCACCCACTGCCAACGCGTGGCGTGCGGGCAAGGCCGGGCGCCACCATCGCGATGGCGAAGGCGACGCCGGCATGGTCGACTCGCAGCCGATCGTGCGCGAGATCTCGGTGCCGGAGACGATCACCGTGGCCGACCTGTCGCACAAGATGTCGGTGAAGGCGACCGAAGTCATCAAGGCGCTGATGAAGCTCGGCACGATGGTGACGATCAACCAGATGCTCGACCAGGAGACGGCGATGATCGTGGTCGAGGAAATGGGCCACAAGGCGGTGCCGGCCAAGCTCGACGATCCCGATTCGCTGCTCGCCGAGACGCAGCAGGGACCGGCGGCCGACGCCCTGCCGCGCGCGCCGGTGGTCACCGTCATGGGCCACGTCGACCACGGCAAGACGTCGCTGCTCGACACGATCCGACGTGCACGCGTCGCGAGCGGCGAGGCCGGCGGCATCACCCAGCACATCGGCGCCTACCACGTGGAAACGAGCAAGGGCGTGATCACGTTCCTCGACACGCCGGGCCACGAGGCGTTCACGGCGATGCGCGCGCGGGGCGCGAAGGTGACCGACATCGTCGTCATCGTCGTCGCCGCCGACGACGGCGTGATGCCGCAGACCAAGGAGGCGATCGCGCATGCGCGCGCCGCGGGCGTGCCGATCGTGGTGGCGATCAACAAGATCGACAAGCCGGAAGCCAATCCCGATCGCGTCAAGCAGGAGCTGGTCGCCGAGAGCGTGCTGCCGGAGGAATACGGCGGCGACGTGCAGTTCATGCCGGTTTCGGCGCGCACGGGAGCGGGCATCGACAACCTGCTCGACGCGATCCTGCTGCAGGCCGAAGTGCTCGAGCTCAAGGCGCCCACCGACGCGCCGGCAAAGGGCATCGTCATCGAGTCGCGCCTCGACAAGGGCCGCGGCCCGGTGGCAACGGTGCTGGTGCAGTCCGGAACCCTCAAGCGCGGCGACGTGCTGCTGGCCGGCGCGGTGTTCGGCCGCGTGCGCGCGATGGCCGACGAGAACGGCAAGCCGATCAACGGCGCCGGGCCGTCGATTCCGGTGGAGATCCAGGGACTGTCCGACGTGCCGCTGGCCGGCGAGGACGTGATGGTGCTCGGCGACGAGCGCAAGGCGCGCGAGATCGCGCTGTTCCGCCAGGGCAAGTTCCGCGACGTCAAGCTCGCCAAGCAGCAGGCGGCGAAGCTCGAGAACATGTTCAGCGAGATCGGCGAGAACGCGGTGAAGACGCTGACGCTCATCATCAAGGCCGACGTGCAGGGCAGCTACGAGGGCCTGACGCAGGCGCTGACGCAGCTCTCCACCGACGAGGTGAAGGTCAACATCGTGCACGCGGCGGTGGGCGGCATCACCGAGTCGGACATCAACCTTGCGCTGGCGTCGAAGGCGGTGGTGATCGGCTTCAACGTGCGCGCCGATGCGCAGGCGCGCAAGCTGGCCGAGAACAACGCCGTGCAGATCCGCTACTACGACATCATCTACAACGCGGTCGATGACGTGAAGGCGGCGCTGTCGGGCATGCTCGCGCCGGAGCGCAAGGAAGTGCAGCTCGGGATGGTCGAGGTGCGCGAGGTGTACCGCATCTCGAAGGTCGGCGTGGTGGCGGGCTGCTACGTGCTGGAGGGCCTCGTCAAGCGCGGCGCGAAGATCCGCGTGCTGCGCGACAACGTGGTGATCCACGACGGCGAGCTCGATTCGCTGAAGCGCTTCAAGGACGACGTGCGCGAAGTCAAGGCCGGCTTCGAGTGCGGCCTGTCGATCAAGAACTTCAACGACATCGAGAAGGGCGACCAGCTCGAGGTCTACGAAGTCACCGAGGTCTCGCGTACCCTTTGACGCGCGCAGGCGGGAGCGACGTGTTCTAATGGCGCCAGGAGGAAGGGCGCCATGAAGACCCTCGCGGCGGTCCTCGCATCGCTGTGCATCGCACTGCATCCTTGCAGTGCGCATGCGCACGGCGACCACAAGCCGGCGCATGGCGGCGACATGGGCCGCGGCAGCGACGACATCGTCGTCGAGTTCGTCATGGACCACGGCACGCTGAAGCTCTACGTCGCCGACGACTCCGGCAATCCGCTCCAGGCCGACAAGTTGCAGGGAACGCTGACCGTCGTCGCGGCACACGGTTCGCCGCAGGAGGTGAAGCTCATTCCCGCCGGGCCGCATCAGCTCGCGGCGCAAGGCGCAGCTCCGCATCGCGGCGATCGCTTGCGTGCGCTCATCCGGCTTCCGAGCGGCGAAGTGGTGGAATCCGTCACGTTGTTCAGCCATTGACGGATCGCAGCGACAAAAAAGAAAGGGCGCGCCCGCGGAAGGCGCGCCCCGTTGCTGCCCTTTCGTCCGCTACTGGATCGCCGGGCAGGACCCGTTCGACGTGACGATCTGCGTCGCGCAACCGGTCAGCTGCAGGATGTCCATGCCGGCACCGTTGCGGTCGACGATGTACAGGTTCCCGCGGTTGTCGATCTCGACGTTGTTGGTCATGTAGCCGTCCGGGTCCGTGTTGGCATTGGCTTCCGGAACGTAGAACGCGACCTGCCTCGGCGTATAGGGCTCGCGGATGTCGAAGATGCGCAGGCCGCCGTTGAAATACGCCACCGCCGTCAGCTTGCCGTACAGCGGATTGCGGAAGTTCTCCTCCGTCGAGTGCGTGCCGAAGCGCGCGCCGCGGGCACAGTAGTTGCCGCGCGGATAGCGCTCGCCGAACGTCGGGTCGAGCCACATCGTCGACATGCCCATCGGACCCTGATAGATGTCGTGCTCCTTGCGGGTGCCCGGCGGGGCGTTCATCGAGTTCTCCACCGTCACGTCCACGATGTAAGCCGCGTGGGGCGGCTCGTTGCAGCGGCCGTTCACGCCGTCGGCGGTCGCTTCCGACGCGAGCAGCACGATGTCGCGCGTGGCGAACTCGTTGAACTTCTGGAAGCTCGGCGGCTTCAGCCCGAACACCGGCATCGACGTGTGCCCGCCCTCATCCGGCGACATCGTGTAGTAGCCGACGACCGGCGAAGTCGGGCCATACAGTTCGTCTTCGTCGGGATTGTCCGCGCTGTCGGTCTTCTTGGGCGCCCATGTCCCCCATGGCGGCGGCAGCAGCTTCTTGCGGTCGATGATCGTCATCACGCCATCGTCACCCACGCCCCACGCGGCGTAGATGCGGTTGCCGATGACGTCGTTCGGCCCGGCGCCGCGCGCGAGCGGCTGTCCCTTCAGCGGATGCTCCTCGGTCGAGATCGCGCCGTGCAGCGAGTTGGGAATCGGCGAGTTCGGGTCGGCATTGGGCTGCCCGCCCGGCAGGCCGAACGTGCGGATGTAGTTCGGCGGCGCGTTGGGATTGCTCCAGTCGTAGATCAGCATCGCCTGCGACTCGCGCCACAGCGCGGACGTGAGCGTCGCATCCTTGCTGCCCGGGGCGTACATGATGCCCGTGTCGCACTCCCACCAGTCCTTGTGCGTCGAGCGGATGTGCCGGAGCTCGGAGGTCATCACGGGGTGGGCTGGATCGGTCACGTTCCAGACCTCGTAGCCGGCCGAGGGACCGCCCTGCACGTTGCGCAGCAGATAGACCTGCTCGGGAGTGGTCTTCGGCGCGTTGGGCAGCTGCGACGCCCGGCACATGCGCGTCATCTGCGACTGGCCGCCCGTCGGCGAGGGTATCAGCGAGATCTCGACCGGGGCGGTCGGGTCCGTGACGTCGATGATCATGGTGCCGTTGTTCTCGCACGCACCGCCGTTGAGCGGGTTCGGCAGCGTGTTGTTGGGACATCCGCCGATCAGGCCCCGCGGATTGCCGCTATGCTGCCCGACGAACAGGTACCACTTTCCGTTCGGGTACTGGATGACGTTCGGCTGATAGGTGGGACGCCCTTGCAGATCGGTGTGTCCCAGCCGCTGCATGTTCTTGCGTTCCGCGCTTTGCGTCACCGCCGATTGCGCGGTGGTGGTCACCAATGCGAGCCCGATCGCGCTTGCCAGCGCCGCGAGCCGCCATTGCCTTCTTTCCGCAGATGATGCGTGCATGAGCTCCTCCTTTGTTGGTTCACGCAGGGTCCGCGGGGGCGGCGCGCGACCGACGTTCTGCAATCTACTGTGGCATCGAAAATTGCTGCACGGAAACTACGCGACGCTTGACGTCGAACGTCACGGACCCGCGATCGCCATATCGCCAGACGGAGATGCGGCCGCTGCGAGGCTCGTCCTCGACGATCTCGTCCGGATTTCCCATCATCGATCGGATCTGGTCCTCACTCATGCCGACCTCGGGGCCCGTCGCGGCCACCGGCATGACGTCTCCCGACGCGACCGGTCCGCTCGGCTCGACGATCGGGTGTTTCGCGTTCCCGGCGGTGTTCGGTTTGTCGGCCGTCGGCTGCGAGGGCAGGGACCCGAGCGATACGTCGCAGGGAAAGTTCTGGTACATCGGCGTGCCGTCCTTGGCCGAGCACTTGAAGATCTCGGCCAGGGCAGGTTGCGCTGCAAGCGTCGCCGCGACGATGACGATTGCGGCTGCGACGTGCCTCGAGGACGCGCGGAGCGGCCAGGTCATGGTGGACGGCTAGCCGGATTTGCGACCGGATTTGCGACGGCGGGCGAACGCGATGCCTGCGAGCCCCACTCCGACGAGCGCGAGGCTCGCAGGCTCGGGCACCTTGACGGCGACGTCGTCGAGCGCGATGAATCCGGAATCGTCGCGGAACGTGAACGCGAGCGTCGAGCTCGTGCTCGTGGCGAGGAACGCGACGAATGCGCTCGCGTAGTCCGGCATCAACGGCGGATCGATCCGCGTCAGCAACGGCACGCCGTTCACGGCGGCGCTGAAGAACGCGGGAGTCCCGCCGTCCGCGCGGTACGCGAACGAGAGAGCGTAGTTGAGCCCCACCACCGTCGCGAACGATTGCGACAGCGTGCCTTCGGTGCCCGACGCGCCCAGGAACGCCGCGCAGAACCCTTCGCTCGTGTCACCCGAGCAATCCACCGTCGTGAACAGGCTGGGATCGTCCAGGAGCCAGCCCGTGAAGTCGCCGTCCTCGAACCCGCCATTGATCAACAACGGGTCCGCGCTCGCCGATGCCGCGAGGGCGAACGACGCCGCCGCGATGGCGATGGCCGACACCGTGCGACGCCCCGCTCCCTTGATGAAACCCATCAAGCCAACGCCTGCCGTTGATTTCATGCCTTCCTCCTCCAGGAACGTTCTCCAAATGTTTGCTGCATTGCGACAATGCGTTCCTTGCGCGCCGGGGCCGGTTCCCAACGTGTGTTGATGTTATTGACAACGTATTGTCGTGAACAAATAGCAACATTCATGCGAACGGCAAAAGATGTTATTGAAACAATTCATTACTGGGTGAGCTAACCATCGATACAGCGGCGGTTGTAAAATATTCCGACGCCGCCGCCTTGGCGGACGGCATGTTGTGTGCACTGCGACATGGCGACCGGTGGCGTTGCACGGTGACCCCCGGCGCATGCATTCAGGTCACAATGACTCGGCCGGGGAGGCCGGATCGAAAATGAAAAAGCACTCCCAGAGAGCCCAGCGCATCGGCGATCAGCTCCAGCGCGAGCTTGCCGATCTTCTGACCAACGGGGTCAAGGATCCTCGCGTGGGCCGCGTCACCGTGACGTTCGTCGACGTGAGCGCCGACTACACCCACGCCACGGTGCACTTCACGCATCTGGCGGGCAAGGAGCGTGCGCCGGACACGATCGCGGCCCTCGAGCGCACTGCCGGCTTCCTTCGCAGCGAACTGGCGCGTCGCGTCGACTTGTACTCGGTGCCGCAGCTCCACTTCGCGTACGACGACTCGATCGAGTCGGGGATGCGCCTGTCGAAGCTGATCGACGAGGCCGTCGCCTCCGACCGCAGCCACGACGGCGAGTGACGATGGCGCAGTCACGCCGCCCGCGACGGCGCGTCGACGGCGTGCTGCTGCTCGACAAGCCGGCCGGCATGACGTCGAACGCCGCGCTGCAGGCGGCGAAGCGCCTGTTCGAGGCCGAGAAGGCCGGCCATACCGGCACGCTCGATCCCTTCGCCACCGGACTTCTGCCGCTGTGCTTCGGTGACGCCACCAAGTTCGCGCAGATGCTGCTCGATGCGCACAAGTCGTACGTGGCGCAGGTGCGTTTCGGCGTGCGCACGACGACCGGCGACGTCGACGGCGAGGTGATCGCGACTGCGCCGGCCGACTTCGACCGCGCCACCATCGAGGCGGCGCTGCCGCCGTTTCGCGGCCGCATCCTGCAGACGCCGCCGATGCATTCGGCGCTGAAGCGCGACGGGCGCGCCTATTACACGTATGCGCGCCAGGGCGTCGAACTCGATCGCATGGCGCGCGAGGTGCTGGTCGAGCGGATCGCGCTCGGCGACTGGCGGCCGCCGCTGGCGACGCTGGAAGTCACCTGCGGCAAGGGCACTTACGTCCGCGTGCTGGCCGAGGACCTGGGCGCCGCGCTGGGCTGCGGCGCACATCTTGCGGCGCTGCGGCGCACGGCGAGCGGTGGCTTCGCGCTGGCCGATGCGGTGACGCTCGACGCGCTCGCCGAGGCCGACATGGCGACGCGGCTGCGTTGGTTGCGGCCGGCGGAAACGCTGCTGGAGACGCTCCCGGCGCTCGACGTCGGCGCCGCCGACGCCGATGCATTGCGCCACGGCCGCAGCGTGGCGATGCCAGGCGCCGCGCCGGGGCGATACCGTTGCCGCGACCCTCGCGGCGTGCTGATCGGGGTGATCGAGGTGGCCGGCGGCATGCTCGTCGCGCAGCGCCTGTGCCGCACCGACGCGCCGTCTGCCGCGCCCGCCGAGGCCAGCGCACATGCTTGAAATCCAACGTATTTTCGTGCGATAATCGTCGTCTTTCCGGGTCAAAGACAAGCACGGCGCCGCACGAAAGGATTTCCAGCCAATGAGCATCACCGTATCCGACAAGGCGAAGGTCATCGCCGACTATCAGCGCGTGAAAGGCGACACCGGCTCGCCTGAGGTGCAGGTCGCGCTCCTCACCGCGCGCATCAACGGTCTCAACGACCATTTCAAGGATCACGTCAAGGACCACCATTCGCGCCGCGGTCTGCTGCGGATGGTGTCGCGCCGCCGCAAGCTGCTCGACTACTTGAAGTCGCGCAATGCTGACGGCTACAAGTCGCTGATCGACAAGCTCGGTCTTCGCAAGTAGCCGGCGCGGGACGACGACGCCGATGCTGCCTCACCGCCGGTTCCGCGGCTGCCCGTGCAAGCGCATGGGCGCGGCGAACTCGCACTGATCTCACACCCGCCAATGGCCGCTTCGCGCGGCCATTGGCTTTTCAGGATCCGAACAACATGTCCACTCACGTCAAGAAATCGATTCCCTACGGTCGCCAGACGCTGACGATCGAAACCGGCGAAATCGCCCGCCAGGCGGGCGGCGCGGCGTTCGTCAGCCTCGGCGACACGGTCGTCCTCGTCACGGCGGTCGGCGCCAAGACGGCGAAGGCCGGCCAGGACTTCTTCCCGCTCACCGTCGACTACCAGGAGAAGACCTACGCCGCGGGCAAGATTCCCGGCGGCTTCTTCAAGCGCGAAGGGCGGCCGTCTGAAAAGGAGACGCTGACGTCGCGCCTCATCGACCGCCCGATCCGGCCGCTCTTTCCCGACGGCTTCTACAACGAGATCCAGGTGATCGCCACGGTGATGTCGGTCGATCCCGAAGTCGACCCGGACATCGCGGCGATGATCGGCGCGTCGGCTGCGCTGTCGCTGTCGGGAGTGCCGTTCGCGGGTCCGATCGGCGCCGCGCGCGTCGGCTACATCGACGGCCAGCTCGTGCTCAACCCCACCAAGACCGAGCTCATGACGTCGGCGCTCAACCTCGTCGTCGCCGGTACCGAAGCGGCGGTGCTGATGGTGGAATCCGAGGCCAACGAGCTGCCCGAGGAAGTGATGCTGGGCGCGGTGGTGTTCGGCCACCAGCAGCAGCAGGCGGTGATCGAGCTCATCCATTCGCTGGTGGAAGAGGCTGGCAAGCCGGAGTGGGACTGGCAGCCTGCGGCGAAGGACGAGGCGACGATCGCCAAGGTCACCGCCGCCGCCGAATCCGACCTGCGCGCCGCCTACCAGCTGCGCTCCAAGCAGGCGCGGCAGCAACGCCTGAAGGAGATCACGTCGAAGGTCGCCGCGGACGTGCTGGCGGCGGACGCCGGCGCGGATGCCAAGAACCACGTGTCCAACATCCTGTTCGACCTCGAGTCGAAGATCGTGCGCCAGCAGATCCTCGCCGGCGAGGCGCGCATCGACGGCCGCGACACGCGCACCGTGCGCCCGATCAGCATCCGCACGGGCGTGCTGCCGCGCACCCACGGCTCGGCGCTGTTCACCCGCGGCGAAACGCAGGCGCTGGTGGTGGCCACGCTCGGCACCGCGCGCGACGAGCAGATCGTCGATGCGCTGATGGGCGAGTATCGCGACCGCTTCATGCTCCACTACAACATGCCGCCCTACGCCACCGGCGAGGCCGGCCGCGTCGGCACGCCCAAGCGGCGCGAGATCGGCCACGGCCGCCTCGCCAAGCGCGCGCTGCTCGCGGTGCTGCCCACCGCCGAGGAATTCGCCTACTCGATCCGCGTCGTCTCGGAAATCACCGAGTCGAACGGCAGCTCGTCGATGGCATCGGTCTGCGGCGGCTCGCTCGCGCTGATGGACGCCGGCGTGCCCACCAAGGCGCACGTCGCGGGCATCGCAATGGGCCTCATCAAGGAAGGCAACCGCTTCGCGGTGCTGACCGACATCCTCGGTGACGAGGATCACCTCGGCGACATGGACTTCAAGGTCGCCGGCACCGAGCGCGGCGTCACCGCGCTGCAGATGGACATCAAGATCCAGGGCATCACCAAGGAGATCATGGCGGTGGCGCTGTCGCAGGCGCGCGAAGGCCGGATGCACATCCTCGGCAAGATGCAGGAAGCGATGCCGCATGCGCGCAGCGAGGTCTCGCAGCACGCGCCACGGATGATGACGTTCAAGATCAACCCCGAAAAGATCCGCGACGTGATCGGCAAGGGCGGCGCGGTGATCCGCGCGCTGACCGAGGAGACCGGCACGACGATCGACATCCAGGACGACGGCACCATCACCATCGCCTCGGTGAATACCGACGGCGCGAACCTCGCGCGCAAGCGCATCGAGCAGATCACCGCGGAAGTCGAGGTCGGCAAGATCTACGACGGCACGGTGCTGCGCCTGCTCGACTTCGGTGCGATCGTGCAGCTCCTGCCGGGCAAGGACGGCCTGCTGCACATCTCGCAGATCGCCAAGGAGCGCGTCAATGCGGTGTCCGACTATCTGAAGGAAGGCCAGGCGGTGCGCGTCAAGGTGATCGAGGCCGACGAGAAAGGCCGCGTGCGGCTGTCGATGAAGGCCGCCGCCGAGGACGACGGCAGGCCGGCGCAGGCGGTGGAGTCGACGCCGGCGGCCTGAACGCCGATTGGTTCGAAGCGAAAAAAGGGAGCTTCGGCTCCCTTTTTTTATCCGCGCGAATGCGCCCCGGACGCGCCCCGCAGCGCGTCAGCGCTTCGACGTCAGCACGGCGTCGCCGGCAACGCTGACCGTGACTTCCGTCGTGCCGGCATCGGCCGCCACTGGCGCAGGGGCCGCAGCCATCGTCTTCAGCTCGCTGCGCATCGCCATGTACGGCCGCGGCCCGTCGTTGGTCTGCACCTGCACGCTGCCGACGCGCCACGCCGAGTAGCCGAGCGCATCGGCCGCCGTCTGCGCGCGATCCTGCCACGCCTTGATTGCCTGCCGCGCGAGGCCGTCCTCGGCGCTCCGGCGAGCGGCCTCGGACACTCCATAGCCAAGGCCGCCGAGCAGCAGGCCCGCATCCTGCAGCGTGCCGATCTCGGCCGCCAGCGTCGCGAAATCCGCGCTGTCGAGGCGCAGCGACTGGCTCACCCGCCAGCGCTTCGGCTTGTCCTTGTCGACGATCGGGTCGGTGGAGTAACCCATCGACGCGACGTTGATCATGGGCTGTGCCTTGAGCCGCGCCAGCACGCGCGCCATCCGCGTGTTGACGTCCGCGGCAGCCGCCGCGGCGCTCGCGTCTTCCTTCTCGGCGCGCAGCCACGCGTACATCCGGTCGTTGGCGAGCGTCGCCGTGGCGCTGGCGTTGACGGACACGCTCGGTGCGCGCTCGGCGACGGCAGGCGTTTGCGCCGCGGCGCCCGCGGCTGCGGCGGCGAGCATCACGAACAGCAGTACTTTCATCGCATTCACTCCCAGGGACGGTACGGCAGCATCAGGATGGCATCGCGATTCGACCACGAAAAGCAGCGCGCCGCGGCGTCGCGCCATGGCAGCCAGGCGTGCCGCAGGTGCTCGCGCGGCGCCAGGCGCACGCCGACCGCCGTGCCGACGTCGAGGCTCCACACGCGCTCGACGTTGTGCGTCGTGCCTGGCGCGTAGCGATGCCGCCATCGTGCGTAGATCGCGTAGCGGTTGGCGATGTTCCACGCACGCACGCCGCCGTGCACACCGGGATCGATGCCCGTTTCCTCGGCGAGCTCGCGCGCGGCCGTGGCCGCCGGCGCCTCGCCCGGCTCGGCGCTTCCCGTCACCGACTGCCAGTGGTCCGGATAGTCGGCGCGCTCGAGCACGAGCACGGCGAGATCCCGGGTATGAACGACGACCAGTGCCGAAAAGGGTTGCTTCAGCGGTTCAGCTCACGAAAACCCAGAACGGGTGGTGGCGCTCGCGCCAGAATTCGGCGGCTTCGTCGAGGATCTCCGACAGCGTCTGCCACTCGTGTGCGTGGCCCTTGCGAAAGGCCGACGCGTGCTGGATGCGGACCACGACGCCGTGCTTGCCGACCACGTCCTCGTCCTCGAGGCAATCGGCCAGCGCATCGTAGTTGCGCCCGAAATGCGTCGGCAGGGCCAGTCCCTTCGCCAGCGCGTCGAGCAGCTCGAGCTTCGAATCCGCCTTGCCGAGGTCGACTGCGAAGCACTTGAGCTTCGCCGCAGCGGCGGCTTCGGCGATGCCTTCGGCGGACGCCGGCAGCTCGTGCACACCGGCGGCATCGACATCATGGAGGTCGGGCAGCTTCATTCGGCGATCCTTCGAAACGACACATAGTGGTCGTCGCTGTAGAAGCACGCGTCCGGCGCCTGCTTCGGGCCGCCGCAGACGATGCGCCGTGCCCCGCGATTCTTCGTGCCGGGCGTGTGCACCGTGTACTCGTGATAGTAACCGCGCGGCCTTGCCGGCAGCAGCTGCTCGAAGTTGCCGAACACGACGCCATCGCGGTCGTAGCGGAAGGGGCCGCCGGCGCGGACGTGCGCCAGCACCTCGCGCGCTTCCTTCGGCAGCGTCGTCGCCTTGACCTCGCCCACCGGCGGCATTTCACGCGCGACGACCGCGGCGGCCGCGAGCATGCTCGCCGCGGCGAGCATCACGGCGAAGGCGCGGCGATACGCGTGACGGACGCCGGCGGTCATGCGCGCGAGTGTAGCGCACTCCCGCGGCGTGGCCGCGCGACGAGCCGCAGCGCCGCCCCGGCGTCAGGCCGTCTTCGCGGCGTCGCTGGCGCGAACCCGGATGTGCAGGTCGCGCAGCTGCTGCTCGGTCACCGTCGTCGGCGCGTCGATCAGGAGATCCTGGCCGCGCTGCGTCTTGGGGAAGGCGATGACGTCGCGAATCGATTCCGCCCCGCACATCAGCGTGACGATGCGATCGAGCCCGAAGGCGATGCCGCCATGCGGCGGCGCGCCGTACTGCAGCGCGTCGAGCAGGAAGCCGAACTTCTGGCGCTGGTCCTCGGCACTGATGCCGAGCGCGGCGAACACCTGCGCCTGCACCTCGGGGCGATGGATGCGCACGGAGCCGCCGCCGATCTCCCAGCCGTTCATCACCACGTCGTAGGCCTTGGCCAGCGCGTGCGCCGGATCGCTGCCGAACTTGTCCTCGTGGCCGTCCTTGGGCGCGGTGAACGGATGGTGGCGCGCCGCCCACGTCTTCGACTCGTCGTCGTATTCGAACATCGGGAAATCGACGACCCACAGCGGCTTCCAGCCCGGCTCGGCCAAACCGAGCGCGTGGCCGACCTTCGCGCGCAGCGCGCCGAGCGCGTCATTGACCACCTTCTCGCGGTCGGCGCCGAAGAACACGAGGTCGCCGTCGGTGGCGCCGGTGCGGCGCAGGATCTCGGCCAGCACGTCGCGCGCGAGGAACTTGACGATCGGCGACTGCAGGCCTTCCTCGGTGGGCTTCGACGCATCGTTGACCTTGATGTAGGCGAGGCCCTTGGCGCCGTAGATCGCGACGAACGCCGTGTAGTCGTCGATTTCCTTGCGCGTGAGCTTGCCGCCGCCGGGCACCCGCAATGCCGCGACCCGGCCGTTGGGCAGTTCGGCGGCGGCGCGGAACACCTTGAAGTCGACGCCGCGCATCAGGTCGGTGAGCTCGGTGAGCTTGAGCGGCACGCGCAGGTCGGGCTTGTCGGAGCCGTAGTCGCGCATGGCGTCGGCGTAGGCCATCACCGGCAGCGGGTCGGGCAGGTCGACGCCGAGCGCGTCTTTCCACAGCGCGCGCACCAGGCCTTCCATCATCGCGCGGATCTCGAGCTCGTCCATGAACGACGTCTCGATGTCGATCTGCGTGAACTCGGGCTGGCGGTCGGCGCGCAGGTCCTCGTCGCGGAAGCACTTGACGACCTGGTAGTAGCGGTCGAAGCCGGCGATCATCAGCATCTGCTTGAACAGCTGCGGCGACTGCGGCAGCGCGTAGAACTGGCCGTGATGGATGCGCGACGGCACGAGGAACTCGCGCGCGCCCTCCGGCGTCGACTTGTAGAGGATCGGCGTCTCGATGTCGACGAAGCCGTGCGCGTCGAGGTAGCGGCGCGCCGCCATCGCCGTGCGATAGCGCAGCATCAGGTTCTTCTGCATCTGCGGGCGGCGCAGGTCGAGCACCCGGTGCGTGAGCCGCACCGTTTCCGAGAGGTTCTCGTCGTCGATGGAGAACGGCGGCGTCGCGGAGGCGTTGAGCACCTCGATGTCGTGTGCCAGCACCTCGACCTCGCCGGACACCAGCGCGGCGTTGGTCGTGCCCTCGGGCCTGGGCCGCACGAGTCCGGTCACGCGGATACAGTACTCGTGGCGCAGGCTCTCGGCGACGGCGAACGTCGCCGCGCGGTCCGGATCGGCGACCACCTGGACCAGCCCTTCACGGTCGCGCAGATCGATGAAGATCACGCCACCGTGGTCGCGGCGGCGATGCACCCAGCCTGTCAGCGTCACGGTCTGGGCGAGGTAGCGGCGGTCGACGAGACCGCAATAGTCGGTGCGTTTCACGTGCTGCTCCGGCAAGGTTTCTGGAATGTCGCGGCGGATGGCCCGGGGACGCGCGCGGTGCGGGGCGCGCCGCGTCGCGGCGGGCCCGGCGCCACGCCGTCCCCGTCAATTTCGCGAGGTTGCGTGCTGCGGCACGCTGTGCGGCTCGGTGCGGCGCGTCGTCGACGGTGCGACCACGCCCATCGAGATGATGTACTTGAGCGCTTCGTCGACGCTCATCTCGAGCTCGCGCACGCGCGCGCGCGGCAGCATCAGGAAGAACCCCGACGTGGGATTGGGCGTCGTCGGCACGTACACGCTGACGTGCTCGCCGGGCAGATATCGCGCGATGGCGGCATCGGGCGCGCCGGTGAGGAACGCGATCGTCCACGCGCCCTCGCGCGGGTACTCGACCAGCAGCGCCTTGCGGAACGCGTTGCTCTTTTCCGACAGCACCGTATCGCTGACCTGCTTGATGCCGGAGTACAGCGACTTGACGAAGGGGATGCGCCCCAGCAAACCCTCCCACAGCAGGATCAGGCGCGCGCCGAAGAAGTTCGCGGCGAGCATGCCGGTGGCGAACAGGATCACGAACGACAGCAGCACGCCGAAGCCGGGAATGTGCACGCCCAGCAGCGAATCGGGCCGCGCGCGCGTGGGCAGCAGCAGCAGCGTCTGGTCGAGCGCCGTGACCAGGAAATGCAGGATGTAGAGCGTGATGCCGAGCGGCACCCACACGAGCAGTCCGGCGATCAAGTACCGGCGCATGACGCGGCTAGCTCGACGCGCTCGGCGTCGACGTCGATGGCGACGCCGGCGATGCGGGCTTGGCGGTGGTGGTGTCGGCCGTTGCCTTGGCAGGCGCCGCGGTGTCGCCGCCGGGGGTCGCGCTGTCCTTCGGCGTGGACGCTTCGGCCGCGGGCGCGCTCGCGGCATCGGCCGCCTTGTCCTTGGCTGCGCCTTCGCCTGCCTTGGCGGCGGGCTTGCTGCCGTTGCGGAAATCGGTGACGTACCAGCCGCTTCCCTTCAGCTGGAATCCGGCGGCGGAAACCTTCTTCACCAGCGCGTCGGCGTGACACGCGGGACAGGTCACGAGCCTGGCATCGGCAAGCTTCTGCAGCGCTTCGAGCTCGTGGCCGCAGAGGCTGCACGCATATTCATAGATAGGCATGATGGCGCTGACGCATGCGCGCTGCGTCGCCGAAGACGGTTTGCAACGCGCTGATTCAAAAAGAGAATTATAGCCCAAATCGGCGCGTGTCGCACGTCCATCCGGGTTCCGTCGCGGCGCCCGCATCATGGTCGGGCAGGCGCACGCCTGCGGTATGCTTGCGTGGGGGAAGGAGGACTGGCCATGGATGCCTATTGGGGTTGGTGGATTGCCGCGGCAGTGCTCGCCGGCGCCGAACTCCTCACCAACACGTTCTACCTGCTCGCGATCGGCCTCGCGGTGGCCCTCGGCGGCGTCGCCGCGTGGTTCGGCGCGTCAACCGAAGTGCAATGGGCCGTGGCGGCGGTGCTCGGCCTCGCGTTCACGTTCGTCGCCCATCGCTGGCGCACGACGCGGCTGCAGCCGGCGCCGCAGCCCGCCGCCGACATCGGCAAGTCGGTACGCGTGCGGCACTGGAATCCCGATGGCAGCGCGCGTGTCGACTACCGTGGCACGCAGTGGACGGCGGAACTCGCCACGCCGGACACGCCCCGGGCCGAATCGATGGTGATCGTCGGCATGCGCGGCTCGAATCTCGTCGTCGCCGACCGCGCGCACTGACTCGCGCAAAAGGAGCGGAGCATGCCCATGTTCGGATCGATCCCCTTCTGGTTCATCGCCTTCGTCGTCGTCGCCATCGCCATCGCGCGCACGCTGCGCGTGGTGCCGCAGCAAAGCGCGTACGTCGTGGAGCGCCTTGGGCGTTTCCACGAGGTGTTGCAGCCCGGGCTCAACATCGTCGTGCCATTCGTCGACCGCATCGCCTACCGCCACGACCTCAAGGAAATACCGATGGACGTGCCGCCGCAGGTGTGCATCACGCGCGACAACACGCAGCTCCAGGTCGACGGCATCCTCTACTTCCAGGTGACCGACGCCAAACTCGCGAGCTATGGCTCGTCGAATTACCGGATGGCGATCACCCAGCTCGCGCAGACGACGCTGCGCAGCGTGATCGGGCGCATGGAGCTCGACAAGACGTTCGAGGAGCGCGACCAGATCAACGCCTCGGTGGTATCCGCGCTCGACGAGGCCGCGGCGACGTGGGGCGTCAAGGTCCTCCGCTACGAGATCAAGGACCTGACGCCGCCGGCGGAGATCCTGCGCGCGATGCAGGCGCAGATCACCGCCGAGCGCGAGAAGCGCGCGGTGATCGCCACCTCGGAAGGCGGCCGCCAGCAGCAGATCAACCTGGCCGAGGGCGCGCGCGACGCCGCAATCGCCCGCTCGCAGGGCGAGCAGCAGTCGCAGATCAACTATGCCCAGGGCGAGGCCGCGGCGATCCTCGCGGTCGCCGAGGCGACGGCCAAGGCGTTGCGTGTCGTCGGCTCGGCCATCACCGAGCCCGGCGGCCTCGAGGCGGTGAACCTGCGCGTCGCCGAGCAGTACGTCACGCAGTTCGGCCATCTCGCGAAGACGAACAACACGCTGATCCTGCCGTCGAACGTCGCCGATATCGCGAGCATCATCGGCACCGCGATGTCGGCGGTGAGAGCGACGAGCGCCAGCCGCGCGGCGGGAAGCGTGCCGGCGGCGCCGCGCCCCGGGACCACGTAGCATGGACGTCGCGGGCGCAACCTTCATCGTCACCGGCGGCGCGTCCGGACTCGGCGCCGGCACCGTGCGCATGCTCGTCGACGCCGGCGCGCGGGTCGTCGTCGCCGATCTCGATGCCATTCGTGGCGCGGCGCTCGCAAGCGATCTCGGGACCGCCGTGCGCTTCGTGCGCACCGACGTCACCGACGAGGCGAGCGTGCAGGCCGCGGTGGCCGCCGCGCGCGACGCCTTCGGCAATCTGCGCGGCCTCGTCAGCTGCGCGGGAATCGTCCACGGCGAGAAGGTGATCGGCAAGGAGGGCGCGCATTCGCTCGCGGGCTGGCGACGCGCGATCGACATCAATCTCACCGGCACATTCAACGTGCTGCGCCTCGCCGCCGTGGAGATCGCCAAGGCTGAACCCAACGCGGGCGGCGAGCGCGGGGTGATTGTCAATACCGCATCGGTGGCTGCCTACGACGGCCAGATCGGGCAGGCGGCGTACAGCGCATCCAAGGCGGCGATCGTCGGCATGACGCTGCCGATCGCGCGCGAGCTCGCGCGGAGCGGCATCCGCGTGATGACCATCGCGCCGGGGACGTTCGAGACGCCGATGCTGGCGAGCCTGCCGCAGGACGTTCGCGACTCGCTGGGCAAGATGGTGCCGTTCCCGCCGCGCCTCGGCAAGCCCTCGGAGTTCGCGGCGCTGGTGCGCGCGATCATCGAGAATCCGATGCTGAACGGCGAGGTGATCCGCCTCGACGGTGCGATCCGCATGGCGCCGAAGTGACGATCAGGTATCTGCTGCGCCGATAGCCGATCGCCATCCCCGCGAAAGCGGGGATCCCGGCTGCACGCCACAGAACTGACGCGAACTCGCCGTTCCCCCCGTCATCCCCGCGAAGGCGGAGATTCAGCCGTAGCGCCGTCAGATTGGCGCGAGCCGCCATCCGCACGCAGGCGGAATTCATGTGCGCGGGTGCGACGTGCATTGACGGGAAGTCACCACTGGGTTCCCGCCTTCGCGGGAATGACGGTCCAAAGGATGGAAGTCGCCGTCGACAGGCATGCGAATGCCGGGCCGCCGGGCTAGTCCCGCCGGATCAACGCGAATGCGGCGACGATCATCGTCACGAAGAACACCAGCGACCAGCCGGCGATCGAGAGGTTGAGGAACACCCATCCCTTCTCGGCGCATTCACCACTGCCCTGCAGCGTCTTGGTGATCACGTCCATGAATGGCAACGTGTCGAGCATGTACGAAATGCCCATGCCGCACGACGGCACCAGGTCCTTGGGCAGCGTCTGCAGCCATACCTGGCGTGCCGCCAGCGCGGCGCCCGCACCGGCGAACACGAGCGTCATGAATGCCGTGAACACCGCGCCGCCGCGCCGCGGATTCTTGAGGAATGCGACGAGGAACACGAGGCCCGCGAGACACAGCGCCACGCGCTGGAACATGCACAGGGGACAGGGCTCGAGATCGAGACCGAACTGCAGCCACAGCGCCCAGCCCATCAATCCGGCGCACACCAGGAAGCCCAGCAGATAGGCGACGCGCCGCGGCGGCAGGATGATGAGGGCGAGCATCGCGCACAGCAGCGCCAGCACGCCGACCTGGAAGAAGGCGGCGAGCATCGTCGTCGCCGGCACGAAGCCGTGCAGCACGATCTGCTCGACGAGCAGCGCCAGCGCGACGATGAATCCCAGCCAGGGCAACGGGACGGCGGCGTAAGGGGTCATGTACTCGCTTTCGTCAGGGCCTGGTCGATGTCCCACAGGATGTCGTCGAGGGCCTCGAGGCCGATCGACAGGCGGATCATTTCCGGCGACACGCCGGCGGCGCGCTGCTCGTCGTCGGACAGCTGGCGGTGGGTCGTCGACGCGGGGTGGATCACCAACGAGCGGGCATCGCCGATGTTGGCGAGGTGCGACAGGAATTGCACCGACTCGATGAAGCGCACACCTGCGGCGGCGCCGCCGGCCACGCCGAACGTCAGCACGCCGCCTGCACCGCGCGGCAGGTAGCGCTCGGCGCGCGCGCGGTGGCGACTGCCCGGCAGTCCCGGATAGTTGACCCAGTCAACTTTCGGATGCGCCGCCAGGTGATGGGCCACGGCCAGCGCCGACTCGCTGTGCCGGGGCATCCGCAAGTGCAGCGTTTCGACGCCCTGCAGCAGCAGGAACGCCGACATCGGCGACAGCGTCGGACCCAGCGTGCGCATCGTCTCCATCCGCGCCTTCATCGTGAAGCCGAAGTCGCCGAACGTCTCGTAGAAGCGCACGCCGTGGTAGCCGCGCGACGGCTCGGTCATCTGCGGGAACTTGCCGTTGTCCCAGGGAAATCGGCCGGACTCGACGAGGACGCCGCCCATCGTCGTGCCATGGCCGCCCAGGTATTTGGTGGCGGAGTGCACGACGATGTCGGCGCCATGCTCGAACGGCCGGCACAAGTAGGGCGACGCCATCGTGTTGTCGACCACCAGCGGCACGCCGGCAGCGCGCGCGATCGATGCCAGCGCGGCGATGTCGGCGACGTCGAGCTGCGGATTGCCGATCGTCTCGGTATAGAGGGCGCGCGTCTCGGGACGGATCGCCGCCGCGAACTGCTGCGGATCGTCGCCGTCGACGAACGTCGTGGCGATGCCCATCTGCTCGAAGGTCACGGCAAGCTGCGAATACGTGCCGCCGTAGAGCGTGCGCGCGGCGACGATGTGCTCGCCGTTGCGTGCGAGCGTGAGCAGCGCCACCATCTGCGCGGCCATGCCCGTGGCAGCGGCGAGCGCCGCACGTCCGCCCTCCAGCGCGGCGACGCGCTCCTCGAGTGCGGCCACCGTGGGATTGGAGATGCGCGAGTAGACGTTGCCGAACGTCTGCAGGTTGAACAGCGACGCCGCATGATCGGCGCTGTCGAACACGAACGACGTCGTCTGGTAGATCGGCAGCGCGCGAGCGCCGGTCGCGGCGTCGGGAATCTGGCCGGCGTGAAGGCACAACGTGTCGAAGGCGAAGCGGCGGTCGCTCATGGCGCGGGCGGCGGCGCGGCGGTAGGCACGGTCACGCGCGCATTGTGCAGCATGCCGACGACGCGACCCGCCGCGGACTTTCTGCCACCACCGGCCACCCGGAATGCCGGGCTTGGCGGACGTCCGCCGACGCCGGCTCGCTACGCCGCCGGCTGCGGCCGGTGGGACGAGATCACGCCGGTATTGACGCCGGCCCAGTTGAGGCCGCCGAGGATGCGCGCATGCTCGATCTTGACGCAGCGATCGGCGACCACGTCCATTCCCGCCGCATTGGCGATGGCCGCCGCCTCGTCGCTGCGGATGCCGAGCTGCATCCACAGCACCTTCGCGCCCTTGGCCACGGCTTCGGCGGCGAGCGCGGGCATGCCGTCGGCGCGGCGGAAGCAATCCACCACGTCGACGGTGTCGGGAATTGCCGCAATCGAGGGATAGCAGCGCTCGCCGAGCACCGTCTCGTAGTTGGGATTGACGGGAATGATCCGATAGCCGTGGTCCTGCATGTATTTCGCCGCGAAGAAGCTCGGGCGGTACCAGTTGGCCGACAGACCCACGACAGCGATCGTGCGGGCCGCGCCGAGAATGCGGCGCAAGCCCGCGATGTCGTCGATCAGCGGCACGTCAGCGCGCCGGGCGGATGGAGCTCGCGTTGCCGGCGAGGCCACCCAGGTTGTCGTAGCGGCCCGGCCCGAACACGGCGCAGTTGTTGCGGAAATACGCGTCGCTGCACAGCTGCCAGCGACCGCGGCGCACGATCATCGAGCGCGCACGGTCGTTCCACTGCGTGCTGTCGAGGTTGTCGATCGGGCCGTCGACGCGGAAACGATCACCCGACAGGCCGAAGCCGTCGAACAGCGTCACTGCGCTGCTGCCGCCATGAGGCGGAGGCGCCGGCGGCGGGTAGGACGGCCGCGGTGGCGGCGGCGGCGGCGGATTGTAGCCGCCTCCGCTCACCGGACGGGCGGAGGAGATGCGGTTGCTGAGCCCCATCGCGCCGAGGTTCGGGTAGTTGCCGGGTCGCAGCGTGACGCAGTTGCCGCCGAATCCGGCGTCCGAGCAGAGCTCCCATGCGCCACGCCGCACGACGACGGACGACGCGCGATCGTTGAAGCCGACGCGCTCGAAATTGCGAATGGGACCTTCCTGCGAAAAATTGCGGCCGTGAAAGCCTTCGCCTTCGTAGAACGTGATGGACTGCGCCATCGCGCCCGCCGCCACGGCGGCGAGCATCAGACCGATCGGATATCGCCAGCGGTTCATCGTGCGTCCCTCGCTTCGTTTGGAAGTGGTCATGTGCGCGTTGTGGAGCATGCGTGGCCGGGCCCGTGGCGATCGGCGGCTGCGGGGAAGCACGCTCAGCGTAGTGCGTGTCCGGAGGAAATGCGGCGCTCGAGGCCTCCCGGCAGGTTCGGATAGTCTCCCGGCGAGAACGTCATGCAGTCGCCGCGATAGCCGGCGTCGCTGCAGAACACCCACGTGCCGGATTCGACACGGATCGATTGCGCGCGATCGTTGAATCCGAGCGGATCGAAATTGGGCGAGTCGTATTCCACCATGACACTGCCACCACCGAAGTCGTGCGCGTCGTAGAGAATCGCGCGCGGACCGGAGCGCGCGTTGGCATAGCCAGGAGGCGGCACATAGGCGGGTGCCGGCGGCGGGTAGGCCTGCGGCGGCGCGATTGCGCGATCGCCGGCGGGGCGCAACGACGAGAGCTGGCGCATCATGCCGCCGCCGATGTCCGAATAGCTGCCGGGACCGTATACGCTGCAGTTGCCACGGTAATAGGCGTCGGTGCAAAGCTCCCAGTTGCCGTAGTGGATCACCATCGACACGGCGCGGTCGTTCCAGTGGGTAATGTCGAGATTGTCGACGCGCGCCACCACCGGAAAGGTCGCGCCGCCGAAATTCGGCTCGTCGAACAACACCACGGCGGCGTCACCCCGCGGCGCAGGGCCCGAGGGCGGGGGCGGCGGCTGGTATTGCGGCGGCGGTGATGGCTGGTATTGCGACGGCGGCGGGTACTGGGGTGGCGGCGGCGGATACTGGGAAGGCGGCTGGTACTGCGGCGGCGGTGGCGGCTGATACTGAGGCGATTGCGGCTGGTACTGCGGCGGCTCGAATTGCGGAGGCTGATACTGCGGCGGCGGCGAGGGCGGCGCGTCGTACTGTCTGGGGTGTTGCGCCAGTGACGTTGCGTCCGGCGCCGGGATCACCCCGTTCGCGGCGGTGGCATCCACGGGGCGCGCCGAAGAAACGCTGCCGGCCATGTCGAACGCGCCGAGGTTCGGATACTCGCCCGGACCCAGCGTCGCGCATCGTCCCTGGTACCAGGCATCGGTGCACACCTGCCACCGGCCCGCACGCACGATCACGGCGTTCGCCGCGTCGTTCATGCCGGTGGGCTGGAAGTCGGCAATCGCCTGGTCGCTGTCGATGCGACGCCCGCCGAATCCCTGGTACTGGAAGAAGGTGATCGCCTGCGCACACGCCGCACCCGAGATGACCAGCCCGAGCGCAGCGCACACCCATGTCGATGCGGCACGCCGCGATCGCCGCGGTCCTGGAAAGGGTGCGGTCGGATGTCGCCCACGATGCAGTGGCGGTTGCATGACGACGAGTTTAGCGAATGGCCGCGAGCGCCGGTGGCTGCCGGAGTGGGACTGCGGGCGATTGTGCCGTGCGATGTGGCTGATCCGGATGCCAGCCGAGCACCGACAGCATGAACAGATAGCCGATGATGTAGGCCACCGTCACGTGCCAGCCGCCCTTCAGCCATCCGAATACGGAGCGGCTTTCGGGAAACTGGCTCGACAGCGCAACGCCCGCGGAAGACCCGAACCAGATCATCGACCCGCCGAATCCGACGGCATACGCGACGAAGCCCCAGTCGTAGCCGCCCTGGTGCAGGGCGAGGGCGGTGAGCGGAATGTTGTCGAACACCGCCGACACGAAGCCGAGCCCCATCGCCACCTGCCACGATGCATCGGGCAACGCGCGCACCGGCATCATCGACGCCGCGAACACGAGCGACAGCAGGAATACGGCGCCGCGCAGGGCTCCGGGCAGCTCGCTCCACGCCGGCTTGCGCAGCGGCACGCAGACGAGGATCGCCACCCACACCGCGGCACCGATGAACGGGAAGCGGTCGCCGAGCTCCGGATGCTCGACATTGACGTAGACGTTGACGACGATGGCGGCGACGAGGATCAGCAGGACGATGAACACGCGCGTCCAGTCGATGCGGATGTTCAAACGCGCGTCGCGCATGATGGGGGACAGCCGATGCTGCTGCAGCGACGCCGGGATGCCGAACAGCACCAGCGCGAGGCCCGCGGCGGTATAGGCCTCGACCACGGACAGCGGTGACACGCCGTCGATCCACATCATCGTCGTCGTGGTGTCGCCGACGACGCTGCCCGAGCCGCCGGCGTTCGAGGCGGCAACGATCGCCGCCAGGTAGCCGATGTGCAGCTTCTTGCGAAACACGACCGCGGCGATCGTGCCGCCGATCAGCGCAGCGGCGATGTTGTCGAGGAACGACGACAGCACGAAGATCATCACCAGCAGCACGAACGCGCCCTTCCAGTCGTCGGGCAGCAGCTTCGGCAGCCATGCCGGCACCTGGCTGGCCTCGAAGTGCTTCGATAAAAGCGCGAAGCCGAGAAGGAGGCCCAGCAGGTTGGCGAGCAGCACCCACTCGTGACCGAAGTGCGCGGCGAGCCCCGCCATGCCCGCGCCTTCGCCGAAGGGCGAGAACAGCACCTTCCACACGACGATGACGACCAGTCCCGACACCGCCACTTCGAGCGTGCGCGCCTGGAACAGCGCGACGCCGGCGAGCGTCAGTGCGAACAGCAGGAAATCGACAGGCACGGGGCCGATCGCCGGAATGCCGAGGTCGGCGGCACGGGCGGCGACCGGCAGCAGAGCGCAAAGGATCGAACAAGCCGGTACCAGCCGGCGCGCGGCGAATCGTGTGCAAGATGCCATCAGCGGACCCCAAAAAAGGCAGAGAATGCGGTTTTGCGAGGTCGGCGCTCGCAACGGCGGCGGCACCGGCGTTATGGTTATCGCGCGTGCCCGGAAAGCCTGCGGCCGGACATCCGCACGGCGACGGTGAGAGGCAACGAGTGACGGCGATTGTAACCATGCGCATCCCTGCCCAACGCTGCCGGCGCCCGATGGGCTTGCGCGCGGGGCGTCGCGGGCTGCCGCCGAGCTCCATGGCCTGATCCTTGCTTATGCGCAAGACCGCATTTGGCTCGGCGGGGTTGTGGAGCGCGCACCGCAATCGCATCGGGGAACCCGGCGGGCGGTCTCCGCAATGACTGCCGGCTGGACGCAGCGCTGATATCGACATGCCCCGCCCACGCGCACTGACCCGCCTCGAAGCCGCGACCCTGCAAACGGTCGGCGAAACGCTTCGCTTCGAGCACCTGTCCGCGCTTTCCCAGCGCAAGCTCAACGCGGTTGGCCTGCCGATCGCCTACGTCGATCGCGACCAGCGGTACCAGTTCGCCAACAAGGCCTTCGCCGACTGGCTCGGCAAGCGCATCGACGAAATCGTCGGCCACGAAGTGATCGAGGTGCTGGGCCGCGAGCTGTTCCAGCTCTACCACGCCTATGTCGAGGCAGCGCTCGGCGGCGAGCGCACCGGCTACGAGCGCCAGCTGATCTCGGCCGGGCGCCAGGGCGTATGGATCCGCGTCGACTACTACCCGGATCGCAGCGCGTCGGGGACCGTGCGCGGCTTCCTCATCACGTACAGCGACGTCGACCAGCTGAAGCGCCTCGAGCTCGAGGCCGGCGAGCGCGAGCACCGGCTGCGGCTCGTCACCGACAGCGTCGGCCTGCCGATCCTCTATTTCGATCGCCAGCAGAAGCTGCGCTTCGGCAACAAGCCCTTCGCCGACTGGATCGGCATTCCCGCCGACGACCTGCTCGGCCACGCGCTGCGCGATTTCCTGCCCGCGGACGCGCTGACGGAAATGCAGGGCTACATCGACCGCGCGCTGGTCGGGGCAACCGTGTCGTACGAGCGCCGCGAGCGCAAGTTCGACGGCGAGTTGCGCTGGGTGCGGGTCACGCTGTTCCCCGACCGCGAGATGGGCGGGCGCGTCGGCGGCGTGTTCGCGGTGATGAACGACATCGAGGACGACGTGCGCGTGCGCGACGCGCTCAAGTCGCAGCAGGCGCAGCTCAAGCTCTTCGCCGACAACATTCCCGGCCCGATCGCCTACCTCGACCGCAGCCTGCGCTACACGTTCGTCAACCAGGCATTCGCCAACTGGGCGTGCCGTCCGCAGCACGAGATCCTCGGCGCCACCCCCGGCGACGTGCTGCCGCAGGATGTCGCCGGCTTCCTGCGGCCGATCCTCAAGCGCGCGCAGATGGGCGAGAACGTCGAGTACGAGCGTATCGCCAAGACGCCGTCCGGCGAGCGGCGCTGGATGCACGGCCGGATGGCGCCCGACCTCGACGCCACCGGGCGCGTGCGCGGCCTGTACTGCACCGAGTACGACATCCACGACCTCAAGCTCACCGAGCAGGCGCTGGCCGCGCGCGAGGAGCAGCTGCGGCTGTTCACCGACAACATCCCCGAGCCGGTGGTCTACCTCGACGCCGACCGCCGCTACGTGTTCGTCAACGAGTCGTTCGTCAACCTGTTCGGGCTGGCCTACGCCGACGTCATCGGCAAGCGCACCGAGGAAGTGCCGGCGCTGGCGACGACGATGGCGCTCGATCCGCTGCGCGACCAGACGTACATCGGCGAGGCCACCACCTACGAGCGCGAGGTCGTCGACGCCCAGGGCCGCGTGCACTGGATCCGCGTACGCTGCGTGCCCGACGTCAATTTCGACGGCACGATCAAGGGCGAGTACATCGCCGGCCACGACATCACCGACCTCAAGGAAGCGCAGGACGCGCTGGCGGCGCGCGAGTCGCAGCTGCGCGCGATCATGGACGGCGTGCCGGCGCCGGTGGCGTACATCGACCGCGACGAGACCTGCCATTACGTCAACCGCACGTTCCTCCAGTACTTCGGGCTCGTCGCGCAGAACATCGGCGAGCTGAAGCTGCGCGACGTCGTCGGGCATGCGATCTACCAGAGCGCGCAGTCGATGGTGGCGCGCGCGCTCACCGGCGAGTCGACGTCGTTCGATCGCCTGGTGCCGGGCGCGCACGGCGTGCGCCGCTGGATGACGATCCGCGTGGTGCCCGACAACGGGCCCTCGGGCGAGATCCACGGCGCGTTCGTGCTGATGAACGACATCCATGGCCTCAAGCAGGCGCAGGAAGCATTGCGCGCCTCGGAGGCGGAGCTGCGCCTCATCATGGACAACGTGCCGGCGCGGGTGTCGTACATCGACCGCGACTATCGCTACCGCTTCGTCAACGGCCACGATGAGGCGTGGATCGGCGAGGCGCGCAAGGAGCTGACCGGACGCCACGTCGAAGACGTCGCGGGTGCGGCGCGCTTCGCGTTGCTGCAACCGATTTTCGAGCGCGTGCTGCGCGGCGAGACGGTGTCCACCGAGCTCGAGCTGCCGCAGCCCGACGGTGCGCGGCGCTGGGAGGCGGTGCACTACGCGCCCAACCGCGACAACGAAGGCAACATCGCCGGCATCTATGCGGTGCACACCGACGTGCACGACGCCAAGAGCAACGAGGACGCGCTGCGCCGCGCCAACTGGATGCTGTCTTCCCACATCAGCAACACGCCGCTGGCGGTGCTGGAATGGGATCGCGAGTTCCGCCTGGTGCGCTGGTCGCCGCAGGCCACCAAGATCTTCGGCTGGGACACCGACGAGGTGCTCGGCATGTCGCTCACCGACAACGTGCTGATGCACGAGGGCGACCTCGACACGATGGTGACGCTCGCCGGCAAGCTGATGTCGGGGCTGTCGCCACGCGCGACGTCGCTCACCCGCAATCACCGCCAGGACGGCAGCACGATCTGGTGCGAGTGGTACCACTCGGCGCTGGTCGGCGACGATGGCGACATCGTGTCGATCCTGTCGTTCGTGCAGGACGTGAGCTCGCGCATCCAGGCCGAGGAGCGGCTGCAGTACATGGCGACCCGCGACGCGCTCACCGGGCTGCCCAACCGGCTGCTGCTGCACGAGCGGCTGACACAGGCGATCGCGCAGGCGAAGCGCGCCGGGCGGCGCGTCGGTGTGCTGTTCATCGACCTCGACCGCTTCAAGAACGTCAACGACACGCTGGGCCACCGCATCGGCGACGAGCTCCTGAAGCACGTGTCGTCGGCGCTCGCCGGTGCGCTGCGCGAGACCGATCTGCTGGCGAGGCTGGGCGGCGACGAGTTCATGGTGATCGTCGAGGAGTTCGACGAGCCGAACGTGCTCGGGCGCATCGCGCAGAAACTGCTCGACGCGATCGCGCAGCCGTTCCGCGTCGAGGAGCACGACATCTACGTGACGTCGTCGATCGGCATTGCCGTGTATCCCGACGATTCGGACGATCCCGAGGAGCTGCTCAAGCACGCCGACGTGGCGATGTACCGCAGCAAGGACCTCGGCCGCAACACCTACCAGTTCCTCGACTCGAGCCTCGCCGAGCACCGGCTGCGCCAGCACACGCTGGAAACCGCGCTGCGTGCGGCGCTCAAGGCGGGCGAGCTCGCGCTGCATTACCAGCCCGTGGTGCGCATCACCGACCGCCAGGTGGTCGGCGCGGAGGCGCTGCTGCGCTGGAACGACGCCGAGCACGGCAACGTGCCGCCCAACGTGTTCATCCCGCTGGCCGAGGAGTCGGGGCTCATTCATGCGCTCGGCGAATGGGTGCTGCGCGCCGCCGCCGCGCAGGCGCACGAATTTCGCAAGGCCGGCCTCGCGCTCAACGTATCGGTCAACCTGTCGGCACGCCAGTTCTATCGCGAAGATCTCGCGCAGCGCATCTCGCAGATCGTCGCGGAAGCGGGCTGCGAGCCCGGCTGGATCGAGCTCGAGGTCACCGAGACCAGCCTCCTGCACGACCTCGATGCGATCCGCAAGGTGCTGCACGAGTTGCGCAGCGGCGGCTTCACGGTGGCGATCGACGATTTCGGCACTGGATACTCGTCGCTCACGCACCTGAAACACTTCCCGATCGACACGCTGAAGATCGACATCTCGTTCATCGCCGATCTCGAGACCGATCCCCAGGACGCGGCGATCACCGAGGCGATCATCGGCCTCGCCCGCGGCCTGGGCCTCAAGGTCGTCGCCGAAGGCGTGGGCACGCGCGAGCAGCTCGCGTTCCTCGAGGCGCGCGGCTGCCACTGCTTCCAGGGGTTCTGGGCGAGCAAGCCGCTGCCCGCCGACGAGTTCCTCGACTACATCACCGCCCATCCGGCAAAGGTTGCCGCCGCGGGCTGAACGCTCAGGCGTGCGCCACGGCATGGATCCCCGCGGCCGCGGGGACGACGGCGTGGGGGTGACGTCGTAGCGACGACGTCGCGGCGACGGTGTGGTGGCGACGGCGCGAGGAGGGCCGTCATTCCCGCGAAGGCGGGAATCCACAGGTGGCTCAACGCCCGTTGTCGCGCATCTACGGCCATCATTCCCGCGAAGGCGGGAATCCACCGGTGGGCTCAACGCCCGTTGTCGCGGGCCTTGCCGAGGTTGTCGATCCAGCGCGCCAGTGGCGCCGCCGCGCGCTCCCAGCCCGGCACCAGCATCAGCATGTGCGCAAGGCCGTCGACGATCGCGGGCTCGACGCCATGGTTGCGCGCGGTCTCTTTGACGTCCGTGGGCGGACAGATCGCATCGTCCGCGGCGCCGAGCACGAACAGCGGAGGCGGCGGCACGCGACGCATCGGCGGCATGCGCACCGACAGGTCGAACAGCGCGCGCGACGATTCGGGCCACAGGTGCCGGCCCGCCTCACGCAGAAGCGTTGCGTCCATGTCGTCGGTGAAATAGAACGGCCGCAGCGCCGCCAGCACGTCGGCCGCCATGTCGTCGCGATCGAAACGCGCCATCTGCACCAGGTAGTCCGGACGCCGCGTCATCATCCGCGCCGCTACCGCGACGAGTCCGCTTGGCGGAACCGGCGCGAGCAACGCCGCGGCGCGCATCGGATGCCGCTCGAGAATCCGCTCGATCACCGCCGCACCCATCGAATGCCCGATCAGCACCGGCTCGCCGCCGATGTCGCGCACCGCGCGCAGCACGTCGGCGGCATAGTCGTCGACGCTCGCGCCGAACAGCGTCTCGTGGCCATCGCTGCCGCCGTGGCCGCGCAGCGACACCGCGTAGGCGTCGTGGCCGCGCGCGGCGAACCAGGGCAGGAAGAACGGTTGCCAGCACCACGCATCGCAGTAGCCGCCGTGCACGAAGAGCAGCGGCACGCCGCGCGTGCGCGTCTTGGTGGCCGGTTGCGCGAGGATCTCGAGGTGCGGGAAGTGGCGGACCATTGAGGAGGCAATGCCGGCGGGCGCGGCCGGGACGCCCACAGGGGCGTGCTAGCATTGTCCGTCGCGATGCGCGTTCGACAAAAAACCTCCATTGTGCCCGGTATCGCGGCCTCTGCCACCTACGATCCGGGCTGCCGCCGCTGCACGCGGCTCGCCGATTTCCTCGACGAGGTGCGCACTGAGCACCCCGGCTACTGGTGCAAGCCCGTGCCGCCGTTCGGCGACGACGAGGCTCGTCTCGTCATCGTCGGGCTCGCTCCCGGCATGCATGGCGCCAACGCCAGCGGGCGCCCGTTCACCGGCGACCACGCAGGAATCATCCTCTACGCCACGCTGCACCGCTTCGGCTTCGCGTCGGCGCCGATGTCGACCGCGCGCGATGACGGCCTTGCGCTCATCGGCTGTCGCATCAACAACGCCGTCAAGTGCCTGCCGCCGGGGAACAAGCCGTTACCGTCGGAAATCGACGCCTGCAACGCCTATCTCGCCGCCGACCTCATGCAATTGCGCCCAGGCACCGCCGTGCTGGCGCTCGGCCGCATCGCGCACGACGCCGCGCTCGTGGCGCTCGGCGCGGCGCGCAGCGCCTACCGCTTCGCCCACGGCGCGCGCCACGACGTCGCCGGCCACGCGCTGTTCGACAGCTACCATTGCAGCCGCTACAACACCAACACGCGACGGCTGACCCCGGCGATGTTCGACGCCGTGTTCGCCGACATCACCGCGTATCTCGGAGCGGCGACGTGAGGGCCGACACGATGCGCGGCGCCGGCATGCATCGCCACGCGGAATGCGCGCAAGGCCGTCCATGACCAAGGTCTCGCGGATCAATCAGCACACGGCAAAGGTCGACACCACCGTCGCCAACTTCGACGCGGCCGAGCTCCTGCGCTCGCTGCCGAACCGTCCCGGCGTCTACCGCATGTTCGACGCCGCCGGGGGTGCGCTCTACGTCGGCAAGGCGCGCGACCTGCGCAAGCGGGTGTCGAACTACTTCCAGAAGTCGGCGCACGAGACGCGCATCGCATCGATGGTGTCGCAGGTGGCGCGTGTCGAGACCACGGTGACGCGCTCGGAGGGCGAGGCGCTGCTGCTCGAGAACAACCTGATCAAGGCGCTCGAGCCGCGCTACAACATCCTCTTCCGCGACGACAAGAGCTACCCGTATATCTGCCTCACCGGCGAGACGTTCGCGCAACTGCGCTTCCATCGCGGCACGCTGGACCGCGAGAACCGCTACTTCGGACCGTTCCCCGGTGCGGGCGCCGTGCGCGAAGGCATCGCGCTCCTGCAGAAGGTGTTCCAGCTCCGCGTATGCGAGAACTCGGTGTTCGCCAACCGCTCGCGGCCGTGCATGCTCTACCAGATCCAGCGCTGCACCGCGCCCTGCGTCGGCCACATCAGCGAGGCCGATTACCGCAGCGACGTCGAGTCCGCCGAGCTCTTCCTGCAGGGCAAGACCGACGTCGTGCTGGCGCAGTTGCAGCAGCAGATGGACGCTGCCAGCGCGGCGCTGGAATTCGAGCGCGCGGCGCGCGTGCGCGACAAGATCACGCGCCTCAACCAGCTGCAATCGCGGCAGTTCGTCGAGAGCGCCACGGCCGGCGACATCGACGTCGTCGCCACCGTGTCGGAGCGCGGGCTGACGGCCGTCAACGTGGTCATGGTGCGCGGTGGACGGCACGTCGGCGACCGCACGTGGTTCCCGCAGCACGCCGACGGCGTGTCGATCGCCGACGTCGTCGCCGCCTTCCTCGCGCAGCACTACCTCGAGCGCCCGGTTCCGCCGACGATCGTCGTGCCTGACGCCGAGGACATCGACGCGCTGGCCGACGTGCTGTCGGCGCAAGCCGCGCGCAAGGTGGAGATCGTGCTCAATCCGGGCGGCGAGCGCCGCGTGTGGCTGACGATGGCGTCGCAGAACGCCACGCTGGCGATCGCGCAGCGTCTTGCGCAGAAGGCCACGCAGGAGGAGCGCCTCGCGGCGTTGCAGCAGGCGCTGGGCCTGCCGCCGACGGCGCAGCGGATCGAATGCTTCGACGTGTCGCACACGATGGGCGAGGCGGCCGTGGCCTCGTGCGTGATCTTCGACAAGCTGGCGATGCGCAACAGCGAGTACCGCAAGTTCAACGTCAAGCCGTTGCAGGGCGGCGACGACTACGCGGCGATGCGCGAGGCGCTGGTGCGCCGCTATTCGCGGATCGTCGCCGGCGAGTTTCCGCCGCCCGACCTGCTGGTCATCGACGGCGGCAAGGGCCAGGTGAACATTGCCGCCGAGGTGCTGATGGAGCAGGGGCTGCACGGCGTGCCCGTCATCGGCATTGCCAAGGGTCCCGAGCGCAAGCCCGGGCTCGAGGACATCGTGTTTCCGGGCCGCGACGACGTGCTGAACCTGCCATCCGACCATCCAGGACTGCACCTGCTGCAGCAGATCCGCGACGAGGCGCATCGCTTCGCGATCCAGGGACATCGCGCGCGCCGCGGCAAGGCGCGCACCACGTCGTCGCTGCAGGAGATCAGCGGCATCGGCGCCACGCGGCGCAAGGCGCTGCTCGCGCACTTCGGCGGCCTGCGCGGCATCGTCGCGGCCAGCGTCGACGACCTGTCGCGCGTGCCCGGCATCAGCCGCGCGCTGGCGCAGCGGATCTACACGCAGCTGCACTAGCCCGCGCATCGGTGCTCAAAGGCCCGCTGGTGGCCCGGGTTAGAATAGCGGAGCCGTCCGGTGGTCTTCGACGAGAAGGCCGTGCCGGGATTGCGGCGCCGAACCGGCCGTGACTCTCAATATTCCCATCGCGCTGACCTGGCTGCGGATCGTGCTGATCCCGGTGTTCGTCGGCGTCTACTATCTCCCGGACGATCTGCTGCCCCCGGCCGCCAAGAACTGGCTGGCGATGAGCGTGTTCGCGCTGGCCGCGATCACCGACTGGCTCGACGGCTATCTGGCGCGACGCTGGGGCGAGGTCAGCGCGTTCGGTGCGTTCCTCGATCCGGTCGCCGACAAGCTGATGGTTGCCGCCGCGCTCATCATGCTCGTGCAGCTCGGTCGCGCCGACAGCTGGCTTGCGATCATCATCATCGGCCGCGAGATCGCGATCTCCGCGTTGCGCGAATGGATGGCGCAGCTCGGCAAATCGAAGAGCGTCGCCGTCGCATTCGCCGGCAAGGTGAAGACAGTGGCACAGATGGTCGCGATCATCGCGCTGCTGTTGTGGGAGCCGGTGATCCCGGGTATTTCGACGCCCTGGCTCGGCACCGTCGCGCTGTGGGTCGCGGCGCTCCTCACCTTGTGGAGCATGTTCCATTACCTGCGCCTCGCGGCACCGCACGTGAGCGAAGCCTCGCGGCCGACGCCCGCCAAGGACACGCGGGGCGTGATTGACCCGCGAGCCCCGAAAAAGCTATAATTATTGGCTTGCCCGGCCCATGAAAATCGTATGGGCCGCCCAATTCCCCGATAGCTCAGTTGGTAGAGCGACGGACTGTTAATCCGCAGGTCCCTGGTTCGAGCCCAGGTCGGGGAGCCAGAAATTCAGGTGGTCAGCCGCGGATCGCCAATGCGCGATGGCACTCCCCGCGAGCTATCGTTATTGTTGTTTTGCTGTTCCGGCATGTTCGCGCCATCCGGGTTGACCGAACGTGACGTAGTACGTCCGCAGCTGCGCTCGGCTGCCTGATCCCCATCATCGTCATTGCGCCGGAGACACGATTGCGGCCTCTAACGAGACTCGCTAGCGTGCTTCACCGGCGATTCACACTTCGGGTAGGTTGCAGCCGAGGCGATTGAACTCTGCAGTTGCAGCCTCGTCAGGCTTGCGGTGAAGCTCAATGAGTTCGCAGCGATCCTGCGCGCAATGGCGGCATACCGGGACCGAGTGCACCTTCAGATGCTATGACGCGCGGGCGCCGGAGCGCTTTAAGCGTGAAACGCCTACGAAATCGTGGGAGCCAGTCCGATAGCCAGGTGATTCAATGCATTTCACGATGCGAATTCGACAATGGAGTCCGCTATGAGCGACGATCCGCGCCAACGAGGTGCCCGCGAAAATGGCTAAATCCCGTAAGGTCGTCCAAGGCAAGCCTCCTGTCCGCATTCTGGGTATCAGACCGTGGGTGCTTCTGGTCGGAGGACTTACTTTCGCCGCGACGCACGCGATCGCAAAAGCAAAAATACGACGAAGCTCGCCGGCGG
>DASYSP010000028.1:0-13492 GCA_036003195.1 Casimicrobiaceae bacterium | reverse complement strand
CCCGCCCCGCCGGCGATCGAGGTGCCGGCCGGCACGCTGTATGTATGCGTCGTCGACCGCGGCGGCGTGCGCAAGCAGACGACGATCGAGTTCGCGCCGAAAGTGGGTGCGCTCTGCGCCAGGCATCCCGAAATGGGACCGTGCCAATACGAGCGCAACGTGTGCCGCGCCGCGGGCGGCCGCGTCTATGCCGCCAACGGCAACGAGATCACGATGGCCACCGAAGCCGAATACGACAAGAAGGTGCTGCGCGTGCGGTTCAAGGCGAACTGAGCGGCTCGCTCGGCCCGCTGCAAAGCGGGGTCAATCGAGTCGCACGGCGCGCGGACCCTCGACGGGAATCTCCATCAGGTCCTCGCCGAAGTACAGATTGCCTTTGTAGATCTCGGCCATCTCGCGGATGACGCGCTCGCGCATCCCGGGACGGTCGAACTGCTCGGTCACGTGCGAGATGACGAGATTGCGGACGCCGGCGCTGCGGCCGAGCTCGGCGAGCTCGAGGTGACCCATGTTGCGCTTCTCGAACTCGCGATTGAGCGCGGTGCCGCTGACGAAATGACACATGTGCACGAGCACGTCGCAGTCGCGCGCGAGATCCACCATCGCCTGGCAGGGTCCGGCGTCGCCCGAGTACACGAAGCTCCTGCCGTCGCAATCGAGGCGATAGGCGAAGCACTCGAGAATGGGTTGCGCGTGGATCACCGCACCGACGCTGACCTTGAAACCGCTGCAGTCGATGACGGCGCCGGCCTCCACCGCATGCACGACCGGGCGCGGCCTGGCCCGTGGCAGCGTGCCGCCACGGGCGACGTAAACCGCCTGGCTCATCGGCAATTCGGTTCTCGCCGTGAGATCGGGTCCGAAGATGCCTTCGCCGCCGACGATCATGTCGGTCATCTGCGCCGTAAACGCGGGACCGTAGACGTCGAGTTCGGGAATCCGGCCCGCACCCTGGTCCCAGCGCGTCATCACCAGGCGAACGTAATCGAGGCAGTGGTCGTAGTGGAGATGCGTGAAGAAGACGTCGGTGATCTGCGTCGCCTTGACGTTCGCCTCCATCATCCGGTGATAGGCGCCGGGTCCGCAATCGAACAGCACCTTGCGCTCGCCGACCTCGACCAGATAGCCGGCGCTCATCCGCTTCAGCGACGGCGTCGGCGTTCCGGTACCGAGCAGCCGGATGCGCATCATGTCGCCGCCGCCATCGCGGCATGGATCGAGCCACGGCTCGCGAGCGCCGAGCGGATGGTGCGCAGCGCGGCTTCGCGCTCGGCGCCTTCCAGCACCAGCCGCGGCGCGCGCACCCGCTCGTGGCCCATGCCGACCTCCTGCTGCACGAGCTTGATGAGCTGCACGAACTTGGGCACGGTGTCCATCCGCAGCAGCGGCAGGAACCAGCGATAGATCGCATCGGCCTCGGCGACTTGGCCGCGCATCGCATGCCGGAACAGCGCGACGGTTTCGCCCGGCAGCGCGTTGACGAGCCCGGCGATCCAGCCGACGGCGCCGACCCGCACGGCTTCGACGATCATGTCGTCGAGCCCCGCGAACAACGCCAGGCGATCGCCGCAAAGCGCCTTGACCGCGGTGATGCGACGCACGTCGCCGCCCGACTCCTTCAGCGCCCGCAAATTGTCGAGCTCGTCCGCCAGCTCGGCGATCTGCGAAGGCAGGAAGTCGGTCTTGTACGCCGGCGGATTGTTGTACAGCATGCAAGACAGCGGCGTCGCCCGGATCACCGCCGAGACGTGCGCCTTCATTTCCCGCCAGTCGGTGCTGTAGACGTAGGGCGGCAGCACCAGCAATCCCGCGCAGCCCGCCTGCTGCGCAGCCCTGGCGAACGCCACGGCTTCGCCGGTGGCGAGCGATGCGATGCCGGCGACGACCGGCGCGCCACCGACCGCACCCACGATGGTCTTCAGGATCGCCACCTTCTCGTCGAACGCCAGCGTCGCCGCCTCGCCCAGCGAGCCCGGTGCGACGATGCCGTCGCAGCCGTGGTCGACCTGCCATTTCGCATGACGGGCGAGAAAGCCGTGATCGACGCGGCCCTCGCTGTCGAAGGGCGTGGTGATCGCCGAGATGACGCCGGTCCACTTCATGGAAGCTCCTGTGCGGGATTGAAAGTCGCGATCAATGGTAGCGGTCCGGCGACAGCGGCTCGATGTCGAACGGCGTCCGTTCGCCGCCGATCACTTGTGCGACCAGCGAGCCGGTGATCGGCGCGAGGCTCATGCCCATCATCGCGTGCCCCGTGGCGACCACCAGATTCGGATGCCGCGCGGAGCGCCCGATGTATGGCAGCCCATCCGGCGAGCAGGGCCGCAAGCCACGCCAAGGCACGACACGATCGAAGTCGCCGGCCGTGAAGTCCGGGTAATAGCGTGGCACGGCCTCGACGATCGCACGCACCCGATCCGCGTCGATCGTCTCGTCGAGCCCCGTGATCTCGAGCGTCCCGGCGAAACGCAACATCTCCTGCATCGGCGACACCGAAACCCGGGCCTCGGTGCAGATGGCGCCGAGCCGGGGCATTTTGGGCGGCTTCGCCAGCGTCACGCTGTAACCCTTGCCGGCCTGCATCGGCAGCGTGACCGACAACTTTCGCGACAGCCCCGACGACCAGGCCCCGGCCGCCAGCACGAACTCGTCGCCCTCGATGAGTGCCCCGCCGGGCGCACGCACGCCGCGAATCCGCCGGCGGGAATCGACTTGCCACCCGTTGACCGGCGTGCTCCACGCGAACTGCACGCCCGCGTCACGCAGCCGCTGCTGCATGGACGACATGAACCGCCGCGGCACCACGCTGCCATCCAGGGCGAAATACACGGAACCGACCACGTCCATGCGCACGTCGGGCTCGCGCGCGGCCGTCGCGTCCGCGTCCAGGATCTCGGCCGGAATCCCGAGGCGCGCGGCGCGCTCGGCAATGTGACTCTCCTCGTCCATCGCGCGGCGCGTCTTGCACAGCATCAGCGCACCGTTCTTCGACCATGCGAAATCGTTGAGCGGAATCGCCAGCTCGTCGAAGCATCGCCGGCTCGCGAGGTTGAGGTCGCGCAACAGCGGCGCCGCGAACGCGGCCTGCCGCGGATTCGACGCCCTCCAGAATTTCATCATCCAATCGATGAGATCCCAGGAGACGCGCGGCCGGATGTAGAACGGCGAGCGTCGGCGCAGCATCCACCGCAAGCCCTGCGCGACGGCGCCCGGGCTCGCGAGCGGCGTGAAATGGCTGGGCACCACCATGCCGGCATTGCCGTACGAGCAGCCGTCGCGCTCCTCTCCCTGCCGGTCCACGACGGTCACCCGCCAGCCACGACGGGCGCAGTACAGTGCCGTGCAGAGGCCGACCGCGCCGGCGCCGACGATCACGACGTGGCGGCTCACCTCAACGGATGCCCCAGCCGAGCGGGTCGCGTTCGTCGACGACCAGCGTCGACTCGGCGGTGACGAAGGCGCTGCCCGCAATCTCCGGCGCGACCTTGCCGCTGGCACGGTCGAGCCACGTGTAACGGGCCGTGAAAGCGGTACCGAGGATGCTTTCCTGGATCCATGACGCGCCTTCGGCCAGCACGCCGTCAGCCGCGAGACACGCGAGCTTGGCACTCGTGCCCGTGCCGCACGGCGAGCGGTCGTACGCGTCGCCCGGACACAGCACGAAGTTGCGCGAATCGCCCCCGGCCTCGGGCTTGCCGAACAACTCGATGTGATCGACCTGCGGATAACCGTTCGCGTTGACCGCATCGCGGATCGCGCGGCACTCCTCGCTGAGGGCCCGGATGTCGCCGCGCGCCATCGGCTGTCGATGACGATCGACGAGGAAAAACCAGTTGCCGCCATAGGCCACGTCGCCGGTGACGGTGCCGAGACCGGGAACGTCGACATCAAGTTGTCGATGGGCTCGCCAGCTGGCCACATTGCGCACGGCGACCTGGTTGTCCGCGTCGAGCGTCGCTTCCACGACGCCCACCGGTGTTTCGATCCGGTGCGTGCCCGGACCGATGCGCCCGAGATGCGCGAGCGTGACGATGAGGCCGATCGTGCCGTGGCCGCACATCCCGAGGTGCCCGGCGTTGTTGAAGAAGAACACGCCGGCGGCGCAATGCGGATCCTCCGGCTCGACCAGCATGGCGCCGACGATCGCATCCGAGCCGCGGGGCTCGCTGGCCACCGCCAACCGGTAGTGATCGAACTCGCCGCGGAACCGGTCGCGACGCGCGGCCACCGATCCGGTGCCAAGCTCGGGGCCCCCACTCACGATCACCCGCGTCGGCTCGCCGCACGTGTGCGAGTCGATCGCCTGCATCCTCAGCACGATGCCATTCCGCGCGTCCTCTATTGCGGCTCGATGTGAAGGTCGTGCGCGACCCTGGTCCAACGCTCGTCTTCCGTCCGGATCACGTCCGCGAACTGCGTTGACGTATTGCCGACGGGGATCAGTCCCGCCTGCGCAAAGCGGTTGCGCACGTCGGGCAATGCGAGGATCTTCGCCGTCTCGACCTGCAGCCGCTCGATGATGGCAGATGGGGTGCCCTGTGGCGCAAGCAGGCCGAGCCATTGGATCGAATCGACACCGTGATACCCCGACTCGACCAGCGTGGGGATATCGGGCAGCAACGCGAACCGCTCTTTCGACGTGACCGCAATGATGCGGATCTTGCCGGCCTTGTGCTGGGGAATCAGCGGCGTCACGCCCAGCATCGCGACGGGCACGTGATCGGCGATCAGGTCCACGACGGCCTGGCCACCGCCTTTGTACGGCACGCCGGTGACCTCCACCCCCGCCGCCCGCCACAGGAGCTCGGCGGTCATCTGCTGCGCACTCCCGGGACCCGGGTGCGCGTAGAAGATCTTGCCGGGATTGGCCTTGGCACGCTCGACGAGACCCTTGACGTCCGTGATGCCGAGCGACGTGTTCACCGCCAGCGCATTCGGTTGCGTCGACACCTGGGTGATGGGGACGAAGTCGCGCAGCATCTGGTACTTGATGTCCTTCACCACGAGATGCATCAGCGAGACCTGGTTCGCCGCGAGCAGGATCGTGTAGCCGTCGGGATCGCCGCGGGCAACGTCCGTGGTGCCCAGCACGCCGCCGGCGCCGCCGCGATTCTCGATGATGACCGGCTGGCCCAGCGCCGTGGCGAGCTTGTCGGCGATGGCGCGCGCCGCGACATCCGTCGATCCGCCGGGCGGGAATGGCACGATCATGTGCACCGGCCTCGACGGCCACGCCTGCGCCATCGCCAGCACGGGCATCAACGCGAACAGCCAGATCGCAACGCGGATCGAACGCATGGCAGTTCCTCCCATGCCGTCGATTCTGGGAGGGAACGCCCGCCTCGTCTTGTTCAATTCCATAGCAACCACTACACTTTTGGCACAACCTCGAAGCATCGACGATGGGCCCGGATATCCAGCAGGATCTGCTCGCGAGCCTGGCCGAGCCCTATCCGGCGGAGGCGCTCTTCGATTGCCTGCCCGACGTCGTCTTCTTCATCAAGAACATCCGCTGCGAGTACGTCGCCCTCAACCAGACGCTGGTGGAGCGCTGCGGGCGCCTTTCGAAGAGCGATCTCATCGGCAGGACCGCGGACGAGGTGTTTCCGTCGGCACTCGGCCTGAGCTACCGGGCGCAGGACGAGGAGGTGCTGCGCAGCGGCATCGCGATCCGCAACCAGCTCGAGCTCCACTTCTATCCGACGGGTCGCCGCGGCTGGTGCGTGACCAACAAGCTGCCGTTGCGCAGCCGGCAGGGAAGCGTCGTCGGCCTGCACGGCTTGTCCAAGGACCTGCAGGCCGCCAACGAGCGCAGCGAGGATTTCTCGCAGGTGGCGAAAGCGGTGGCGCGAATCCAGAATGGCTACGGCCAGCCCCTGCAGGTCAGCGAGCTGGCGTCGAGCGTGGGCTTGTCCGTCTATCAGTTCGAGCAGCGCATCCGCAGGATTTTCCAGGTGACGGCGGGGCAGCTGGTGCAGAAGGTGCGGATGGAAGCGGCCGTCGAGCGGCTGCTGGACTCCGACGATTCGATCGCCGCCATCTCGATGCAATGCGGCTATTCCGACCAGAGTGCGTTCACGCGCAAGTTCCGCGAGACGGTCGGCTTGTCGCCGCAGGAATACCGGCGCAGCGTGCGCCCGCTCGCCCGGGTCTCCACCGGATGAATCAGCGCTTGTCGCAGTGCTTCTGCTGCGCGAGCTGCATCAGGCGCTGGATGCGCGCATTCGATTGCATCGCCTGGACCCGGGCCACGAGCGTTTGCGCCTGGGCGTTGGCCGCCTTGGTCTGCGGTGAATTGGCGATGGCCTCGTAGTCGGCGCGGTCCTTCGCCTGCTGCGCCATCAGCGCCGCCGCGTACACCGCCTTCGCGGCGCCGGTCGGGTCGGTGGCGGCCGCCGTCGCCAGCGATTCCATCACCATGCCGTCCGCCTGCTTGCGCGCCTCCTGCTGGTGCGCAGTGGCATAGAGCTGCTGTTGCGTGGCGCCGAACGCCGCGAGGTCGGGCGCCATCGCCTGCGCGTTGGGCGCGAGCTCGGTGGCGATGGCTTCGCACGTCATCGCTTCGTCGCCGTCGCGGATCGCGGACGCATCGGCCGCGCGCACCGCGGACGTGCTCGCGGCCGCAGCCGCGGCGCAGACCGCAAGCAGCATCCGGTATCGCATCGTGTGCGCCATCGCGGGATGCGCGCTAATGCCGGACGCAGTGCTTCTGCGCCCAGAGCTGCTTCAGGTGATCCATGCGCGCATTCGAAGGCGGGGGCGTGAGCATCGCCATCGACCGGTCGGCCTGCCCTTCCATCGTCGCCTGCGCCGCCTGTCCCGTGCCGCCCAGGCCACCGGCCAGCGTCGCGCCGGTGAGTATCGCCACCGACGCCCGGTTCTGCTGGCGCATCTGCTCGATGTGCTGGCTGCGCGCCTGTTGATCCTGTTGCGATTGCGCCATGCCCTGCGTGTAGATCTCGTCGCAGGTCAACGCGTCGTCGCCGGGCATCGCGCCGGACGCGCCGGGATTGCTCGCCGAGGGCGGATTGGCCGCCGTCGCCAGCGGCAACCATAGCGCGCACAGCACCCAAGCCATGACCCGAGGCCGTCGTGTCGACATCGCGTCTCTCCGCGGAAGCAACCATGCCACCCTACCTGCCGCGAGGTGACGGATAGGGAACCGATTCGCAAGTGCCGCGTCGGCGGCCGGCGCGTGGCCGCGGACATGCCGGGTTACCGACCGCCGAGTGCCGCCACCAGCGCCTCGGTGCGCGCCGACGGTGTCACGCCGAGCACGATCGACAGAAGCTCCCGGCAGCGCCGGTAGGCGTTGAGCGCCTGCGCGTGCTCGCCGCGCGCCAAATGGCAGGCGATCAATCGCTGATAGAGCTCCTCGGCAAGGTTGTCCTGCTCCAGGCCCGCGCGATAGAGGGCGATGGCGGCATCGGGGCGGCCCGATTGCTCCAGCCGCTGGCCGAGCGCTTCGACCGCGCGGATGAACCTCGCGCGCAGCCGGTCGCGCGACGCGAGCGCCCACGAAGGCAGCTCCGCCTCGCCGAACAGGTGGCCGCGGTAGATCGCGAACAACTGCGCGCGGCGCATTTCCAGCTCGCCGTCGTTGACGTGGCTCGCCGCCTTCCGCGTGCCGAGCAGCGACTCGATGCGGCTGCAGACGTGCTCGAACGCCCAGGTATCGACGAACGCCAGCCGAGCGTCGAACGCGATCTGGCCGTCGCGCACCACCAGCAGGTCCGCGCCCAGCAGAGAGCGCGCGCGATGCAGCATCGTCTTCAGCGCGTCGCGCGACTCGTCGCCGGCGGCATCGGGCCACAGCGTCGCCGCCGCACGTGCGGTGTCCACCTGGCGTCCGCCGAGCGCGGTGATGAGCCGCAACAGGTCGAGCAGCCGCTTGGGTGCCTTGCGCGCGAACTTGAGTGGCACCCCGCCACGCTCGATCGCGAAGCCCCCCAATGCGCGCACACGCAACGGCCACGGCCACGCGGCGATGCCGATGTCAGGACAGGCAAGCGCACGTGCTTCGATCGCCTTGCGCGCAAAGGCCGGATCGGCATTCAGCTCGAGCGCGGCACCGCACAGCTCGGCGGCCACCACCGGCAGCGCGCGAAAGAAATGCGTCAGGTCGAAGCATCGCGCGTGCGCGAAGCCGACGTTCAGCTCGGCGCGCGCTTCGTCGTGCGCCCCGTCGCGCCATTGTTGCAGCGCGCGCGTCAGGTGGACGTGCACGAGGCATGGCGTCGCCTGAGCGCCCTGCGACAGTGCGGCCGCGCGCGCGAACGCCGCCGCCGCGTCCTCCAGGCGGCCGAGTGCCACCTGCACGAACCCCTCCTGCATCAGTGCGGGCGTGGTGCGCGCCGCGGTCACGCCCGCGTCCTGCATCTTGCGCATCGTCACCTGCGCATGGCTCCAGGCCTCCTCCAACGCGCCGACCTGCAGCGCATGGCGCGACGCGTAATAGTGGAACTCCCAGTAGTCGGGCGGATGCGCGGGATTCAGCAGCGGGTGCGCGGCATCGAGGCTGCGCTTGCCGGCCGCCGCGTCGCCCTTGCCGAGCGCGATCGACGCGCGGATCAGATACGACCTCGCCAGCAGCGAACGGAAGTCGTGCGTGCGCGCGAGTGTCTCGAGCGTGTCGAGCTCCGCCTGCAGCCGCGAGTCCCAGGTAACGTCATAGAACAGCGCGTCGATCAGCATCAATTGCCACAGCGCGCGGCTGTACGGGCCGACGTCCGCCGACATCGCGACCGCCGCGCCCGCCCGGAAGAAGTCCTCGCTGCGCACGCGATCGAGTGTGAGGCCCAGCATCGGCAGCGCCGCCGTGGCGACGCGCAGCGCGATCTCGGAATCGACGGCAGTTCCCAACGCGGCGAATGCGTGCTCGAGGTCATCGGTGATGCCGTCGACGCTTTCGCGCCGCTCGGCGGCGAGCATCATGCGCGTGGCGAGCACGAAAAGCGCCAGCGGTGAGTGCTCGTCATGGCGGCGTGCCCTCTTCGCGACGCGTTGCGCGCGCACGCCGAAGCCTTCATGCGACTGGTTGTCGAACAGCGTGCACTGGATCAGGCCGCATCCGGCCAGGTCGAGACCTCCCGCATCGCCGTCGTCGGCGAAGCGCGCTTCGGCGGCCAGCCAGTCGGTGCGGGCCAGTGCCAGGTCGTCGAACTGACGGACGTAGCCGCGCCAGAAGTGCGGCCAGCCTGAGGTCGGCGCGTCGGCGGCGGGATCGGAAATTGCCGCGCGCAGCGCGCGCAGGCCTTGCCGCAGAAGGTTCTCGCCTTCCGCGCAGCTTGCGACTACGACTGCACGCGGGGAACGGGCGGTGGCACGTGCGGGGACCACGCGCAGATCGGGACGTCTTGCCGTCATGGGCGCATCCTCCCGAGAGCCCGCAATCATAGTCCAGCCGCCGGTGTTGCAGGCGCGCAACCCGATGCTGGCGCCCGCGGACAATTCGTTGTCGCGCTTGGGCCCGAAGGGTACGATCGCTGGTCCTCGTCGTGCGCATCCCCGGCTTCCAACGCCCTTTCCAAGGATCAGCCCATGACCACCAGCCAATCGTTCCGCTGCAGCACGACTGCCCGCATGGCCATCGCGGTTGCCGCGCTGCTCAGCGTTTCCACGGCGTCGGCGCAGGCGGTGCAGAACCTCACCATCGGGTTCCAGGCCGCCGCAGGCGGTGCGGTGACGGCGACCGCGGTCCCGCTGTCCGACTGGTTGACGGCAAGCGTCGCCCTGCTCGTCGCCGTCAGCGCGCTCCTCATGATGCGGCGCCAGCGGCTCCGCGGACGCAAATTGCTGGGCGCGCTGCTGGCCGTGGCCGCAAGCGCGACGATGTTCGGCGTGACCGGCGAGCGCATCATCAGTACCGCATCCGCAGCGGCGCCCGTGGTGATCCTCGATCTGACGAGCCCCACGGTCAACGTGGGTGCCCTGGTGCCGAACACGTTCGTGCAGGTGAACGTCGTCAACAATACCGGTCAGGGTGCGCAAATCACGTCCATCACGCTCGACAACGGCATCTACCTGATCACGACGCCGACGACCTGCACGGTCGGACTCGTACTGGCATCCGGCGCCACCTGCTCGATCATGCTGGTGGAACAGTCCTGACGTCCCGGGCGATGACCGCGGCGCCGGGTCGCTGATCCGCGGCTGCTGCGAAACGCGCCGCGGCTGGCGCGTGCCCTATTGCGCCAGCCAACCGCCGTCTACCGGCAACGCCGCGCCGCGGATCTGCTTGGCGGCATCCGAGCACAGGAACACTGCCAGCGCGCCGATCTGCTCCGGCGTCGCGAACTCGAGCGATGGCTGCTTCTCGCCGAGCAGCCGGGCCGACGCCTGGCGTGTCGACAACGACTCGCGGGCGGCCAGGTCGTCGATCTGCTTTTGCACCAGCGGAGTGAGCACGAAACCCGGACAGATCGCGTTGCAGGTGATGCCGGTGGTCGCGGTTTCCAGCGCGACCACCTTGGTGAGCCCGACGACGCCATGCTTGGCGGTGACGTAGGCAATCTTGTTCACGGAAGCCACGAGCCCGTGAACCGATGCCACGTTGATGATCCGCCCCCAGTTGCGCTGGCGCATCTGCGGCAATGCGGCCTTGATCGCGTGGAAGCACGCGGACAGGTTGATCGCGACGATGGCGTCCCATCGCTCGTCGGGAAACTCCTCGACCGTGGCCGTGTACTGAATGCCGGCATTGTTGACGAGGATGTCGACACCGCCGAACGTTGCGACGGCCCGCCGCACCATCTCGCGCACCTGGTCGGGTTTCGCCACGTCGGCGTCGCTCACGGCCACCGAAACGCCGAATTCGCCGGCGAGACTGCTGCGCAGGCGCTCGACGTCACGTGCGTCGCCGAAGCCGTTGAGCATCACATCTGCGCCGCTGGCGGCGAGCGCGCGCGCGATGCCGAGGCCGATGCCGCTCGTCGAGCCGGTCACGATCGCTGTCTTCCCCTTGAGCAATTCCCTCTCCTTCGGCGCCGCGCCGATTCGGGGCGCGCGCGCGGCTTTCAATGCCGGTCATCCTCGCCGGTCATGTCAATGCCGAGCTCGCCCGTTGGCTTGGTCATGACGGCTTCCTTGAGAGCTCACACGCACGGCGGGCCGGCTCCCGAGATGTTGCGCGCGCGAGCGGCGGCGATCGTCGCATTGCTTGACATGCCGAGCCGGGCCGCGCGCACTCGCCGCCATGTCCGGAGCCGCACTCGGGCGCCCGCCACCTCGCGCGGAATGATCGCCACCGGTGACGATGCAATCGGTGTTGCGGTCAGGTCGAGGGCAATTCGCCCCGTTTGGGCCCAAGGCACTCCTCGCGCAAATTGCTCTCCACCGGCCCTGACAACCCGACGGCAAGGGGGTAGACTTTGCTTAAGGTCAATCAGGGGAGGCCGTCATGACCAGCGTCGACACGCGTTCGCCATCAGCGGGTAATCGGATCGCACGACGAACAGCCTTCCTGTGCATTGCCGGTACATTGTTGTCCTGGCAATCGCTGGCCCATGCGGTCACCGTCGCCGACGCCACCTTCGCCGACGTCGACTGGACAATCACCTCGTTCTCCTCGGGCTCCGGTGGAACCTCGACCGCGGCGCAGGTCGCCACCGGCGGCAATCCCGGCGCGTACCGGAACGTGACGGACACGCTCAATGGTGGCGGCGTGGTATCCGTCGTATCGGGTGTGAATATTTACGGCCCTTTCACCTACACCCCCAGCGTGTCCGGCGCGATCGGATCTCTCGATTACAGCGAGGATGCGGCGTGCACCGGCGGGTGTTTCGGCCAGGGACAGTCCACGGGGCCGGCGGTGCTGCAGAACGGCAACTACTACACGCTGTGCAGCTCGGTGATCATCACCGGAGCCGGCACGACGTTCGTCAACCATACGCTCAACGGATTGACCGCCGCCGATTTCGGCATCGTGAGCCTGACGTCCACGAACACGTGCGATCCGTCGGTGCACCCCGATTTCTCGTCCGCCGCATCGCCCATCAAGGTCGGCTTTTTCCGCGCCAACGGCACCGGCCCGGGCGGCGGCGGCTACACGCTCGCGGCTGGGATCGACAACTGGCAGATCACCCTCAACGCAGTGGTCGTAAACCCGCAGGCGCTGCCTCCGGTCATCCCGGTGCCGACGCTCGGCATGGGCGGCATGGCGCTGCTCGCGATGGCCATCGGCCTTCTCGGATTCGCGTATTCGCGCCACCGCCGGCGCTGACGCTCAGGACGGCTTGATGTTCCAGTTGGTGCGGAAGAGATTGTCGGGATCGTATTTCCGCTTGATCCTGGCGAGGCGGTCGAAGCTCGGGCCGTAGGCCGCGCGCACGCGATCGCCTTCCTCCGCCGTGAGGAAATTCACGTAGACGCCGCCGCTGGCGAACGGCGCGGACGCCTTGAAGTAATCGCGAGCCCAGGCGATGCAATGCTGGTCATCCGCAGCGTCACGCCAGCGGCCATGCACGTTCATCACGTACCGGGCGTCGCGATGGGCATAGGCCGTGGCGTCCGGCGCCATGCGGGTGGTGGCCGCGCCAATCGCCCCGAAAAATATCTCGCACTCCGGCGACGGCAATTTGCCGACGTATTCGATCACCTTGTCCAGCAGCTCGTCCTTGAGCTCGGTGAAGTTGTGCGATTTCCAGTAATTGCGTGCGCCGGGCGTGAGCAGCGGATCGAAAGCCTGCTGCCAGGCGACATACGGCTGCACGCCGATGTGCTCGCCCAGCGCCGGGCCGAATTTTCGCAGCGGCTCGATCGACGCCTGGCCCGGCTTCGGATCGCCCGCATAGACCATGGCGAGAATCACGACGCCCTGGCCATGCACGCTCGGCGGGAGGAAGGGCAGCGGCGGCGCCTTGCGCAGCACCACCCAGACCGCGAGCTCGTCCGGCGCCGTGATCATGAACTCGCGGTATTGCCGCAGCACGGACTTGGCACTCGCGATCGGAAACACGATCAATCCCGTCAGCAGTTCGGGGCCGACGGGATGCAGCCGGAATTCGAAGCGCGTGACCACGCCGAAGTTGCCGCCGCCGCCGCGCAGCGCCCAGAACAGGTCGGGGTGCGACCCGGCGTCGACGCGCAGCACCGCGCCCGCGGCCGTCACGAGCTCGACCTCCTGCAGGTTGTCGGCGGCCAGCCCGTAGCGGGCCATCAGCCAGCCGAGCCCGCCGCCGAGCGTCAGCCCGGCGACGCCGGTGCTCGAGACGGCGCCGCCCGTCACGGCGAGGCCGTGCTCGGCGGCCGCGGCGTTCAGCTCGGCCCAGGTCGTGCCGCCCCCGGCCGTCACGGTCGCGCGCACCGGGTCGACCGTGACGGCGCGCAGCTCCGCCAGGTCGATCATCAGCCCGTCGTCGGCGACCGCGCGGCCGGCGACGTTGTGGCCGCCGCCGCGGATCGAGACCTCGAGGCCCGTCCGGTCGGCGAGCGCGAGCGCCGCGACGACGTCGCAGGCCGTCCGGCAGCGGACGATCAGGGCCGGCCTGCGGTC
>DASYSP010000027.1:0-39922 GCA_036003195.1 Casimicrobiaceae bacterium | reverse complement strand
CGCCCAGGAGGCGAACTCGCTCGAGCCGGCCAAGGTCGCGGCCAAGCTCGACGGCATGAAGGTCACGGTCTACAACGGCGGCGAGGGCGTCATGCGCGCCGACGATCATCAGTTCTTCCAGCCAATGTACATCGCCAATATCGGCCCGATCGGCAAGGACCAGCCGTTCGACGAGGAGAATACCGGCTGGGGCTGGAAGATGATGGGCAAGATCGAGGCCCCGGACACCAACGTCTCGACCACCTGCAAGATGAACCGCCCGAGCTGACCGCGCCAGGCGGCTCAAGGGGGTGCTGGAGCTCGTCACCATATCGGCGCTCAACGGCGTGCTCTACGGCATGCTGCTGTTCCTGATGGCGAGCGGCCTCACGCTGATCTTCAGCATGATGGGCGTGCTCAACTTCGCCCATGCCAGCCTGTTCATGCTGGGCGCCTACGTCGCGTACCAGCTCGGGCGCTGGGTCGGGTTCTGGCCCGCGATCGTGCTGGCGCCGTTGCTGTGCGGGCTCGCGGGCGCCGCGATCGAGCGCTACGGGCTGCGCCGCGTGCATCGCGGCGGTCACGTGGCGGAAATCCTGTTCACGTTCGGGCTCGCCTACGTCATCGAAGAGCTGGTGACGATGATCTGGGGCCGCAACGCAGTCGCCAACCCGGTCCCCGCGGTCATCGACTTTTCGCTCTTCAGCGTGTTCGGCACGCAGTTCCCGGCCTACAAAGGCCTGATGATGGCGATCTCGGTCGCCATGTTCGTGTTCATGTACCTGATGCTGACGCGCACGCGCATCGGCCTGGTCATCCGCGCCTCGCTGACGCATCCGAAGATGGTCGGCGCGCTCGGTCACGACGTGCCCGGCGTGTTCGTCCTGGTGTTCGCAGTGGGCAGCGCACTCGCAGGCCTGGCCGGCGTCATCGGCGGCTTCATGCTGCTCACCCAGCCGACCCTCGCCAACGCCGTGGGACCCATCGTTTTCGTGATCGTCGTGGTGGGGGGGCTGGGCTCGCTGCCGGGCGCGCTGATCGCGTCGATGCTGATCGGCATCGTGCAGACCCTCGCGGTCGCCATCGACTACTCGCTTGCCGATGCATTGCGGTCCGTCGGCGTCGCCGTGTCCAGCGCGTCGCCACTCCACGAAGTGCTCTCGATCAAGCTGGCGACGGCGGCGCCGGTCATTCCGTACCTGTTGCTGGTGCTGATGCTCATCGTCCGGCCGCGCGGTCTGCTCGGCACGCGCGACGTATGAGCATCGCCGAGAACGGCGCGTGAGCGAGGCCGATGCCGTCGCGTCCGCGCTCGCGACCGCGCGGCGGGACGCGCCGCTCGGCCGTGAACGCGCCGTGTGGATTGCGATCGGCGCCATCCTGCTCGTGTTGCCCTACGTTCCAGGTTTGGCGAGCGACTTCGGCCGCTCGCTGCTGAGCCAGATGGGCATTGCGGCGGTGTTCGCGTTGTCCTTCAACGTCCTGTTCGGGCAGACGGGCCTGCTGTCGTTCGGCCACGCGGTGTACTTCGGGCTCGGCGGGTACGCAGCCATCCATTTCATGCGTGCGATCAATCACGGATTGCCGATTCCGATCGCCCTGGTTCCGCTCGCCGGCGCCGCGAGCGGACTGGTGTCGGGTCTGCTGATCGGGACGCTGACCACCCGACGCGCGGGCACGATCTTCGCGCTGATTTCGCTTGGGGTGGGCGAGCTCGTGTACGCGGCGACGTTCATGCTGCCCAGCATCTTCGGCGGCGAGGAGGGCATCACCGCCAGCCGCACCCGCGCCCCCGCACTCTTCGGGCTGGACTTCGGCTCGCAGGTGCAGGTGTACTACCTCGTCGCCTGCTGGGCGCTCGTCGCCGCGGCACTCATGCGCGCGTTCATCGGCACGCCGGTCGGGCGCCTGTGCAACGCGGTGCGCGACAACCCGGAGCGGGCGCAGTTCATCGGCTACGATCCGCAACGCGTGCGATTCATCGCGTCCGCCGTGGCAGGCCTGTTCGCGGGGCTCGCGGGCGGATTGCATGCGATCAACTACGAGATCGTCGCGGCGGACGCCGTCGGTGCGCAGCGCTCCGGCACGGTGCTGGTGATGGCCTATCTCGGCGGCACGGGCTATTTCGCCGGCCCCGTGTTCGGCGCAGTGGTGCTGACGTGGCTGCAGACCAGCCTCAGCGCCTACACCAGTGCGTGGCTGCTGTATGTCGGACTCGTCTTCATGGCGGTCATCATGTTCGCGCCGTCGGGTCTGTGCGGGCTCGCGGTGATGCACGGCCCGATCCTGCGCACGCGCGCATTCCGGCGTCTCGTGGCCAGCTACGCGGTTGCGCTGCTGCCGGCGATCGTCATGATCGCGGGTGCCGCACTCATGATCGAAATGAGCTACCGGCTGTCCACGCAGCGCGAGCTCGGCACCGTGCTGAAGTTCGGGCCGGTGGCGGCCGACGCCGCGACGGTGCCGCCGTGGATCGTCGGCGTGCTCCTGCTGGCCGGCGGTTTCCTGATGTTTCGCGCGACGTGGCACCGGGTCGCGGCGACGTGGCACGCGGCGGTCGTCGAAGCCGCGAACGCAACCAGCAAGCCATTGGCTTCGTCATGAGCGACGCGCCGGCGATCGCGCTGGAATTGCGCGACGTCCACAAGCGCTTCGGCGCGACGCCGATCGTGCGCGGCGTTTCGCTGTCGATTCCATCCGGCGAGCGGCACGCGCTGATCGGGCCCAATGGCGCCGGCAAGTCGACGCTCTTCAACGTGGTCAGCGGCCGCTTCCCGCCGACGCGGGGATCGATCCGGCTGCACGGCCGCGAGATCGCCGGCGCGCGCGCCCACGAGATCAACAGGATGGGTCTGTCGCGCAGCTTCCAGGTCACCAACATCTTTCCGCACCTGTCCGTGTTCGAGAACGTCCGCTGCAGCGTGCTGTGGTCGCTCGGCCATCGCTACGACTGCTGGCACCGCACCGACCGGCTCGGCGACGTGCGCGAGGGCACCGAGCGCACGCTCGAGCAGATTCGCATGACGGCGCGGCGCAATGCGCCGGCGGGTGTGCTCACCTACGCCGAGCAGCGCGCGCTGGAGATCGGCATCACCATCGCCAGCGGGGCCGACGTCATCCTGCTCGACGAGCCGACGGCCGGGATGAGCCGCAGCGAGGCGGACGACGCGGTCGAGCTGATCCGGTCGGTGTCGCAGGGCCGCACGCTGCTGATCGTCGAGCACGACATGAGCGTCGTGTTCGACCTCGCCGACCGCATCTCGGTGCTGGTCTACGGCGAGATCATCGCCACCGACCTGCCGCAGCGCATTCGCGACAACCCCGCGGTGCAGGCGGCCTACCTCGGGATGGCCGTGCATGCTTGAGGTGCGCGACCTGCACGCGTATTACGGCAAGAGCCACATCCTGCAGGGTGTGAGCTTTGGCGTTGGCGACGGCGAGATCGTGAGCCTGCTCGGCCGCAATGGCGCCGGGCGCTCGACGACGGTCAAGACGATCATGGGCGAGGTCACGCCAGTCGGCACCATCCTGTTCAAGGGCGAGCGTCTCGACGGCCTGCCGCCGCACCGGGTCGCGCGCCGTGGTGTCGGCTACGTGCCCGAGGATCGCGAAATCTTCCCCGCGCTGACCGTGCGCGAGAACCTGATGCTCGGGCAGAAAAGGGCGCGGGCGGCGGGGCGCTGGTCGATCGACGACGTCTTCCGCATGTTTCCGCTGCTGCGCGAGCGCGCCGACACCCCCGGCGGCGTGCTCTCGGGCGGCGAGCAGCAGATGCTGACGATCTGCCGCACGCTGATGGGCGACCCGGACCTGATCATGGTCGACGAGCCGACCGAAGGACTCGCGCCTGCGCTGGTCGAGAGCGTCAAAAGCCTCCTGCAGGCGATCGCGCGCCGCGGTGTCGCCATCCTGCTGATCGAGCAGAAGCTGACGATCGCCCTCGAGATCTCGCATCGGCTGTACGTGATGGGCCACGGGCGGATCGTCTTCGCCGGCACGGCGCAGGAGCTGCGCGCCGATGACGCGGTCCGTCGCGAATGGCTCGAGGTATGAATCGCGCTGGCATACAGTAGCGGTCGCGGCCGCCGTTCCTGGAGGAAGGATCATCGCTACCCGATATGAGACCCGCGGCGACGTCGCCGTGATCACCCTCGACAATCCCCCCGTCAACGGGCTCGGCCATGTCGTGCGGTCGGCGCTGGCGGAGGGCCTCGACCGCGCGCGCGACGACCCCGCGGTGAAAGCGATCGTCCTCACCGGCGACGGCAAATCGTTTTCCGGGGGCGCCGACATCCGCGAATTCAACACGCCCAAGGCGCATGCCGAGCCGACGCTCGCGACGCTGATCCGCATCGCCGAGGCGAGCGCCAAGCCGATCGTCGTGGCCATCAACGGCACCTGCATGGGCGGCGGCCTCGAGCTTGCGCTCGGCTGCAGCCACCGCGTGGCCGCCGCCGGCGCGCAGGTCGCGCTGCCCGAGGTCAAGCTGGGCCTGCTGCCCGGTGCGGGCGGAACGCAGCGGCTGCCGCGCGTCGCCGGAGTCGAAACCGCGCTGTCGATGATCGTCACCGGGGCGAGCGTGCCGGCGGCGCAACTCGCCAAGACGGCGCTGTTCGACGACGTGGTGGACGGCGACGTGGTGGACGCGGCGATCACGCTGGGCCGCCGCGTGGCGGCGGAAGCACGCCCGCCTCGCCGCGTGCGCGACCTGCGCATCGATTATCCGAATGCCGAAGGCTACTTCCAGTTTGCGCGCAACACGGTCGCGGCGATGTCGAAGGGCTATCCGGCGCCATTGAAATGCGTCGACGCGGTGGCGGCGTCCGTCGCCAAGCCGTTCGACGAGGGCCTGCGCTACGAGCGCTCGCTGTTCCTCGAGCTGGTGCAGACGCCGGAATCGAAAGCCCTGCGCCACGCGTTTTTCGCCGAGCGTGCCGCCGCGCGCATTCCGGGTATCCCCGACGGCACGCCGGCGCGCAAGATCGAGCGCATGGCGGTGATCGGCGCCGGCACGATGGGCGGCGGGATCGCAATGAGCTTCCTCAGCGCCGGCATCCCGGTGACGCTGCTGGAATCCACGGCGGAAGCGCTCGACCGCGGCACCGCCACCATTCGCCGCAACTACGATTCCACCGTGAAGAAAGGGCGACTTGCGCCCGAAGCGCTGGCGCGCAATCTTGCATTGCTGTCGCCGACGCTGTCGCTCGCCGATGTTGCGCAGGCCGATCTGGTCATCGAAGCGGTGTTCGAGGACATGGACGTCAAGCAGGCGCTGTTCCGGCGTCTCGACGACGTCGCGCGTCCGGGCGCGATCCTGGCGACCAACACGTCGACGCTCGACGTGAATCGCATCGCGGCCGCCACGCGGCGTCCGCAGGACGTGCTCGGCGCGCATTTCTTCAGCCCCGCCAACGTGATGAAACTGCTGGAGATCGTGCGTGGATCGGCGACCGCGGACGACGCGCTGGTGACCCTGATGCAGACGGCGAAGCGCATCGGCAAGACCGCCGTCGTCGCCGGCGTGTGTGACGGCTTCATCGGCAACCGCATGCTCGAACAGTATGTGCGCCAGGCGATGTTCCTGCTCGAGGAAGGCGCGTCGCCGCAGCAGGTCGATCGCGCACTCGAAGCGTTCGGCATGGCGATGGGACCGTTCCGCGTGGGCGACCTCGCCGGCAACGACATCGGGTGGCATATCCGCCAGCGGCGGTACGTCGACAAGCCGCAGGTGACCTATTCGCGGGTCGGCGACCGCCTCTGCGAGCGCGGGCGCTTCGGGCAGAAGACCGGCGCCGGCTGGTACCGGTATGCGGCCGCAAGCCGCGAACCGATTCCCGATCCTGAGGTCGACGCGCTGATCGCCGCCTACCGCCAGGAGATCGGCGTCTCGCCGCGCACGATCGGCGCCGAGGAGATCGTCGACCGCTGCGTCCTTGCGCTGGTCAACGAAGGCGCGCGCCTGCTGGAGGAAGGGATCGCGCAGCGCGCGTCCGACATCGACGTGGTCTACCTGACCGGCTACGGCTTTCCGCGCCAGCGCGGGGGTCCGATGTTCTACGCCGACACGCGCGGGCTCTACAACGTCGTGCGCACGCTCGATCGTCTCGCCGCGATGCCGCGCGCGGACGCCGCATTCTGGCAGCCGGCGCCGCTGCTGGCGCGCCTCGCGGCCGAGGGCCGCACCTTCAATGGCTGAACGGGACTTCCGCGAAATGCGCGACGCCGTCATCGTCTCCACCGCCCGCACGGGACTCGCCAAGTCCTGGCGCGGCGCCTTCAACATGACGCATGGCGCGACGATGGGCGGCCACGTCGTGCGCCACGCGATCGAGCGCGCGCAGCTCGATCCCGCGGAAGTCGACGACGTGGTCATCGGCTGCGCGTTTCCCGAAGGCGCCACCGGCTCCAACATCGCGCGCCAGATCGCGCTGCGCGCCGGCTGCCCGGTGAGCGTGCCGGGCATGACGGTCAATCGGTTCTGCTCGTCGGGACTGCAGACCGTCGCCATCGCCGCGCAGCGCATCCTGGCAGGCGAGGGCGACGTGTTCGTGGCCGGCGGGGTCGAGTCGATCTCGTGCGTGCAGAACGAGGCCAACCGCCACATGGCGCGCGAAGCGTGGCTTGCCGAGCACAAGCCCGCCCTCTACTGGACGATGCTGCAGACGGCCGAGAACGTGGCGCAGCGCTATGCGATCTCGCGCGAGCGCCAGGACGAGTTCGGCGCGCGCAGCCAGCAGCGTGCGGCTGCAGCGGCGGCGGCCGGCCGCTTCGCCGACGAGATCGTACCGATGACCACGACGATGGGCGTCGCCGACAAGGATTCCGGACGCATCTTCACTCGCGAGGTGACGATCGCCGCCGACGAAGGCATCCGCGCCGACACCACCTACGAAGGCGTGGCGAAGATCAAGCCGGCGCTTCCGGGTGGCGTGATTGCGGCCGGCAACGCCAGCCAGTTCTCCGACGGCGCGGCGGCATGCGTGGTGATGAGCGCCGAGGCTGCCGCATCGCGCGGCCTGCGGCCGTTGGGCACGTTCCGCGGCTTTGCCGTGGCCGGCTGCGACCCCGACGAGATGGGCATCGGCCCGGTGTTCGCGGTACCGAAGCTGCTCGCCCGCGCGGGCATGCAGGTGGACGACATCGGGCTGTGGGAGCTCAACGAGGCATTCGCGGTGCAGGTGATCTACTGCCGCGACACGCTTGGCATCGCCGACGATCGGCTGAACGTCGACGGTGGCGCCATCGCGGTCGGCCATCCGTACGGGGTGTCCGGTACGCGCCTCACCGCGCACGCCCTGATCGAAGGCCGCCGCCGCGGCGTCAGGCACGTGGTCGTCACGATGTGCATCGGCGGCGGCATGGGCGCTGCCGGACTGTTCGAAATCGGCGCCTAGCAGTCGCTTCAGGCGTCGAGCTTGACGAGCTGCTTGCCGATGTTCTCGCCCTTGAGCAAGCCGATGAAGGCGCGCGGCGCCGCATCGAGACCGGTCGCCACCGATTCACGATAGCGCAGCTTGCCGGCACCGGCGAGGGCGACGAGCGCGCGCCGCGCCTCCGGGTAGCGCTCCTTCCAGTCGAACACCAGCATGCCCTGCACGCGGATGCGGTTGACCAGGATCGCGCGCAAGCCCTGGTAGCCGTAGGCCTCGGTCCGATTGTATTCGGCGATCAACCCGCACACCACGATGCGCGAATAGCGGTTCATCTGCTTCAGCATCGCCTCGAGCACGCTGCCGCCGACGTTCTCGAAATCGACGTCGACGCCGTCGGGACACGCCGCGCGCAAATCCTCGACGAGGCGCCCGGCCTTGTAGTCGACGCAGGCATCGAAACCCAGGTCGCGCACCACGTGATCGCATTTTGCGGGACCGCCCGCGATGCCGACCGCGCGGCAGCCGTGCAGCTTCGCAAGCTGGCCGACGATGCTGCCGACCGCGCCGGACGCCGCCGACACGACCACGGTTTCGCCGGGCTTCGGCATCCCGACCTCGAACAATCCGAACCACGCCGTCAGTCCCGGCATGCCGAGCACGCCGAGGTAGTACGACGCGGGCGCGATCGTCGCGTCGACCTTTTCGAGTTCGCCTCCGCGCGCCACGCCATGCGTTTGCCACCCGAGCGACGTCAGCACGGTGTCGCCGGCCACGAAGCGCGGATCGTTCGAGCGCTCGACCACGCCGACCGTCTGCCCGACCATCACCTCGCCGAGCGTGGCCGGCGGCACGTACGACTTGGCGTCGCTCATGCGGCCGCGCATGTACGGGTCGAGCGACAGCCACTGGTTGCGCACCAGCACCTCGCCCGCGCCCGGCGACGGTAGCGGCGTTTCGACGACGCGGAAATTGGCCTCGGTGGGTGCGCCCTGCGGCCGGCTGGCGAGGAGGACCTGGCGATTCATCGCGACTCCTTGCACGGATCGGTCAATCCGCGGCGAAACGCTGCAGATGGTGATCGGCGTCGCCGAACTGCTGGGCGATCACCGTCAGCCGGCGGAACGTGTGACTGATCTTGAGCTCGTCGCTCATGCCCATGCCACCGTGGAGCTGGACCGCCTCCTGGCTGACGTGGCGCGCCGCGTCGGCGATGCGCACCTTGGCGGCGGACACGATGCGCCGTCGCCGTGCCGGGTCGCGCTCCGTGTCGACCGTCGTGCAGGCCAGCGCCGCCATGGACTTCGCCTGCTCGTACGAAAGCGTCATGTCGACCATCCGATGCTGCAGCGCCTGGAACGTGCCGATGGGCACGCCGAACTGGCGCCGTTGCTTGAGGTGGTCGAGCGTCGCCGCGTTGGCGTAGCGCAGCGCGCCGACGGCCTCGGCGCACAGCAGGGCCGTGGCGTGATCGACGATGTCTGCCAGCATCGTCCCGGCAGCGCCTTCGTCGCCGATGCGATCCTCGCGATCGACGCGCACACCCGCCAACGTGACGTCCGCCGCACGCATGCCGTCGAGCGTACGACAGGCGCGCAGCGACACGCCGGCGGCGGCCGGATCGACGAGGAACACGCCGACGCCATCGGACGCCGCATCGGGCCCTGACGTGCGCGCGGTCACCAGCAGGAACGTCGCGCCGGGGGCGTGGACCACCACGCGTTTGTGGCCGTCCAAGATGTAGCCGTCGCCGTCTCGCCGGGCCCGTGTCGCGACGCGGGCGAGGTCGTAGCGCGAATCGTCCTCGGTGGTCGCCATCGCCAGCGTGACGCGGCCTTCCACCACGCCGGGCAGGATCGTCGCGGCGCGCGCCGGCGTGGCACCGTGAGCGACGAGGCGCGCGCCCAGACCCACCGTCGCGAGATAGGGCTCGACCACCAGCGCTTCGCCGATGGCTTCCATCACGCTCAGGGTTGCCATCGCGCCGCCACCGAAGCCGCCGTGATCCGGCGCGATGCCGAGACCGAGCAGGCCGAGCTCCGCGAACGAGTTCCAGATCTCGGGGCTCCAGCCTTGCGCTGACGCCAGGATGACGCGCCGCGCCTCGAAGGTGTAGTCGCGCGCCAGCAGGCGCTGCACCGACTCCGCGAGCAGGCGCTGCTCGTCGTCGTAGTCGAATTTCACAGCCCGAGCGCCTGCTTGGCGATGATGTTGCGCTGGATCTCGTTGGAACCGGCGTAGATCGTCGTCTTGCGGTAATTGCAGTAGCGCTGTGCCAGCGCCGAGGTGACATCCGCGTGGTCGTCGGCCTCGCCTTCCGCGCGCACGGCCGCAGCGAGCGGTCCCGCCGCCTGCATCATGAGCTCGGTGAGCGTCTGCTGGATCTCGGTGCCGCGGATCTTCAGCAGCGACACTTCCGCGCCAGGCGTGCGCCCCGCGCGCAGCGCATCGAGGAACCGCAGGTTGGTGATCGACAGCGCCATGATCTCGATCTCGAGGCGCGACACCTTGTCGCGAAAGCGCGTGTCCTGCAGCAGCGGACGCCCATCGAGCCTGCGCGTCGCCGCGTACGCCTTGAGGCTCTCGAGCTCGCGCCGCGACGCGCCGATGCGCGCGGTGTTCATGCGCTCGTGGCCGAGCAGGTACTTGGCCACCGTCCATCCGGCACCCTCGTCGTGCACGCGATTCGCGACGGGCACCTCGACGCCCTCGAAGAACACCTCGTTCACCTCGTGTCCGCCGTCCATCAGCGTGAGGGGGCGCACCGTGATGCCCGGCGTCTGCATGTCGATCAGCAGGAACGAGATGCCTTCCTGGCGGCGCTCGGTTTCGCGGCTGGTGCGCACGAGGCAGAAAATCCAGTCGGCGAAATGGGCATGGGTGGTCCAGATCTTCTGGCCGTCGACGACATAGTGATCGCCGTTGCGCACGGCGGCGGTCCGCAGCGACGCGAGGTCCGATCCTGATCCAGGCTCGGAGTAGCCCTGGCACCAGAACTCGTCACCGCCGTAGATGCGCGGCAGGAAGCGCGCCTTCTGCGCCTGGGTGCCGAACTTGAGGAGCACGGGGCCGCACATCAGCAACCCGAACGGCGAAAGGGGCGGGGCACCGGCGTAGCCGCACTCCTCCTCGAACAGGTAGCGTTGCACCACGTTCCAGCCGGTGCCGCCCCATTCGGCCGGCCAGGCTGGGGCGATCCAGCCTTTGGCGGCTAGAATCCGGTGCCAGCGCGCGTAATCGTCCCGCGACAGCGCTTCGTAGCGGGCGACCCGCGCGCGCAAATCGGCGGGCAGGTTGGCGCGCAGCCAGTCGCGCACGAGGTCGCGAAATGCGAGCTCGTCGGTGGAGTAGTCGAGATCCATGGCCGCGCGCAGGTCGGGAGTGGCTCCCAAGGATACGCGTCCCGCGTATCCCGGGGAAAGGAAGGGTCGCGAGATGGGCGTGAAGCAGCTGTTCGATCTGGGCGGCAGGACCGCGCTGGTGACGGGTGGGTCGCGCGGGCTCGGCCTGCAGATCGCCGAGACGCTGGTCGAGCTCGGCGCACGCGTGGCGCTGGTGGCGCGCAAGGCCGACGAGCTCGACGCCGCCGTCGCGCACCTGCGCGATCGCTTCGGCGCGACGGACACGGTGCCGCTGCGATGCGACCTCGCCGACACCGCCGCGATCGCGCCCATGATCGAGCAGGCGGTGACGGCGCTCGGCCCACTCGATATCCTGGTGAACAACGCTGGCGCCACGTGGGGCGCCGCCACCGTCGACATGCCGCTCGAGGCCTGGCAGAAGGTCGTGAATTTGAACCTCACCGCGACGTTCCTGGTGACGCAGGCGGTGGGCCGCCGCTGCATGGTGCCACGCCGGCGCGGCAAGGTGATCAACATCGCGTCGATTCTCGGGCTTGTCGGCGGCGGCGACCAGAACCGGCCCGCCACGCTCGCCTACAACACCACCAAGGGCGGCATCGTGAACTTCACCCGGTCGCTCGCGGCCGAATGGGCGCAGCACGATGTCAACGTCAACGCGATCGCGCCGGGATTCTTTCCCACCAGGATGACCAAAGGCGTGCTGGAGATGGCCGGCGCCGCGGTGGCGCAGAAGGCGCCGCTGCAACGCATCGGCGGCCCCGAGGACCTGAAAGGCGTGACCGCGCTGCTCGCCTCGGATGCGTGCGCGTTCATCACCGGCCAGATCATCGCGGTCGACGGTGGCGTCACCGCGGTCTAGCGACCATGCCCGGCGTCGACACACCCATCGACCTCGCGACGGCGCTGGCCCGGCCGTTCGCGACGGTGCCCGAACTGATCGCGATCGCCGCGGCGCAGCGTCCGGCGCAACCGGCGCTGCTGCACGACGCGCGCGTCATGACCTTTGCCGAGCTCGATGCGCAGGCGGGGCGCGTCGCCGCCGCCCTGCAACGCGACGGCGTGGGTCGCGGCGACGTGGTGGCGATCAGCGCGTCCAACTCCATCGAGTACGTCGTCGCGTTCGTCGGCGCCTTGCGCGCCGGCGCGGCCGTGGCGCCCGTACCGCAGTCGTCGGCGCCGGCAACGCTGGCGGCCATGGTCGCGGATTCGGGCGCTCGCCATCTCTTCCTCGACGACGGCGTGGCGCGCACGCTCGCCGCGACGGACGCGGTGGCGGCGCACCGCATCGCGCTCGACGCCTCGGCGGCGGGCCAGCCGCTCCATGCCTGGCTCGAGGGGGCGCCATTGCAGCCCCAGCCCGTCGAAGTGGGCCCGCAGGACGCGTTCAACCTGATCTATTCGTCGGGGACGACGGGCACGCCCAAGGGTGTCGTGCAGCCGCACGGGATGCGCTGGACGCACGTGCAGCGAGGCTCGACGTACGGCTACGACCCGACGGCCGTCACGCTCATTTCCACGCCGCTGCATTCGAACACGACGCTGGTCTCGTTCTTCCCCGCGCTGTCGCTGGGCGGAACCGTCGTGCTGATGGCCAAGTTCGACGCCGGCCACTGGCTTGCACTGGCGCAGCGCCATCGGATCACGCACGCCATGCTCGTGCCGGTGCAGTACCAGCGCATCATGGCGCGCGAGGATTTCGGCCGATTCGACCTCGCGTCCTTTCGCGTCAAGTTCAGCACCAGCGCGCCGTTCGCGGCGGCGCTGAAGCAGGACGTGCTCGCGCGCTGGCCGGGCAGCCTGATCGAGTTCTACGGCATGACCGAAGGCGGCGGCACATGCGTGCTGCCGGCGCACGAGTACCCGGGCAAGCTGCACACCGTGGGCCGACCCGCGCCGGGCCACGACATCCGCATGATCGACGAAGCCGGACGCGAGGTTGCGCGCGGCGAGCTCGGCGAACTGGTCGGTCATTCACCCGCGATGATGACCGGCTACCACAACCGGGCGGAAGCGACCGCTGGTGCGGAATGGTTCGACGCCGAGGGCCGGCGCTTCATCCGCACCGGCGACGTCGGCCGCTACGACGAGGACGGCTTCGTGATCCTGATGGACCGGCGCAAGGACATGGTGATCTCGGGCGGCTTCAACATCTATCCGAGCGACCTCGAAGCCGTGCTGCAGGCGCATCCGCACGTCGCCGAGGTCGCGGTGGTGGGCGTGCCGTCGCCGCAGTGGGGCGAGACGCCGGTCGCCTTCGTCGTGCCGGCACCGGAGGCTCGGCTCGATGCCGGCGCGCTGCGCGAGTGGGCGAATGCCCGGCTCGGCAAGCTGCAGCGCATCGCCGAGGTGCGCGTCGTCGCCGCGCTGCCACGCAGCCACATCGGCAAGGTGCTCAAGCGCGAGCTGCGCAGCGCCTACGCCGCCGGCATCGGTCCGGCAGCGCCGGGGCTGTAGCCACGGTCGAACGCCAGCGGTTCGGGCATCGGATTGGAGGAAGCGCTCGCGAGGCGGCGGCATGCGCTCGTTGCGGTGCAACACCTCGACGCGACACGCGCCCGTCCTCCGTCACGTCCTGCAACAACCCCCCCGCGAACGTCGCCGACGCGGTATTGTCTATGCGTTGGAGGACCAACATGGTGACACGTGCCATCCGTGCAGGCATCCTGTTGCTGGCGATGCTGCTTGCCGCGCCGGGCGCCCGGGCGGACATCTACACGTGGGTCGACGCCTCCGGAACGCTCAACGTCAGCAATCTTGCGCCGCCGAGCGGCGTGCACGTGATCGACGTCGTCGTGCATCACGATCCGCCGCCGGTTCCCCCGGCACCACCCAATGCCGCGCTCGACGCCGCCCGCGATGCCGAGCTGCAGGCGCTCAACGCGCGCGTCGAAGCACTGCGGGACGAAGTGGACCAGGCGCACCGTCGCCTGGCGGCGCAGGCCGATGATTGGTCTGCGACACCACCGGCGCAGGAACCGGTCTACGACACGGGCGATCCGTCGGGCTACGGCTACGACACCGGTGCGGTCACCCAGGCATCGGTAGGCTGCGATCCTTCCTGGTGGGGCTGCGCGTTTGGCTATCCGTACGGACTCTACGGGTATCCGGTCGTGATCGTCGCGGCCAACGCGCGAAACGTACGGCGCGGACATGGGGTGCATCCTGCGCCGGTGCGGCCGCCGCATCCCGGGCATGCGCCGGGCCCGCAGCCGCATTCGATGGGGACGCCGCATTCCATGGGACAGCCGCCACGTGCGATGGGCTCCGCGACACAGGGGATGGCACCGCCGCCGCGTGCGGCCGGAGTGCCGATATATGCGACAGGCGCACCGCCGCAGTCCGTGCACCCGTCGCCGTCCCCGCCGGCGCGCATGCTGGCAATGTCACGCCATCCTTAGTGACCGGGGGTGCCGGCCGGCAGATGCGCACCGCCGCGGTAACTGCCGTTGAGAACGTCATCGTCGGCGTGCCGGCCGAAGCTGCTTCGCGTGCGTACGCCCGAACACCCGATGCGTTGCGCAAACGCGCTGTCTGGACTCAGCTCGCCACAGGTATCCGTGCCGCGTTGGAATCCAGCCATCCGCTGAAATCCTGCAACGGCGGGTTGAGCGCGCGCGACGCGACGGGGTCGCGATCGCGCAGGAACGCATCGCCGCGGATGGCCTGGAACTGGAACATGTTGCCGAGATCGTCGGCGCCGGGAAATCCGAGGCCGCGGAACACGTCGAACGGCACGTCCTGGAACGCGATGTCGCGATTCATCGCCCGACCCATTTTCGCCGCCATCTCGGCGCCGGACAGCACGTCGCCGGCGATGCCGAATCGCTGGCCGACGGCGTCGGTGCCGCGACGAAACACGCCATACGCGCATTTGCCGATGTCTTCGGCGCCGATGCCGGGAAGCTTCGTGCCACCGAGCGGAAGCGCCAGCACGAGCTTGCCGTCGCCCGCCGCACGCGGCCCCATGCCGAAGTAGATGAAATTCTCCCAGTAGAACGCCGCCATGAGGTAGCTCGTCGGCGCGGCCTCGGCGGCGAACACGCGGTCCGCTTCGCCTTTGGCGTCGAAGTGCGGCACCTTGTATTTTCCCTGCAGCGTCGGCAGGCGCCTGTCGTCGAGCGGGATCCACTTGCGCGTGTCTTCGAGCGTCGACCAGACGACGTGTGCGACACCCGCCTTGCGCGTCGCGCGCGCCAGCGCCGAGGCCTGTGCCAATTCGCGCTCGGTCGAGAAGTGCTCCCAGAAATTGGTGACGCAATACGCGCCATGCGCGCCGGCCATCGCGCGGGCGAGGCTCGGCGGATCGTCCGCATCGCCGGCCACCACTTCGACACCGAGGGCGGCCAGCGCCTTCGCCTTGTCCGAATCGGGCTTGCGCGTTATTGCGCGTGCGCGGAACGGCCCGGCACGATCGGCGACGATGGCGCGCACGAGGCCGCCGCCTTGCGCGCCGGTGGCGCCGCAAACCGCGATGATCTGCTTGTCCGTCACGTTACGCTCCCCGAGGTTGGGCATTGGAATTGGCCAGCGATCGAGGCTGCTGACATGCCAGTATCGCAAGCCGGGTTGCGCCCCGCAAATCCCACCGGCGTTCGGCGCTTGCGAGGCGCCCGCTCACAGCAGCTTCTCCAGTGTGGCGAGGAGTTGCTGTGTTTCCCGTGTCGGCAGGCGCTCCAGCGCGGCGGGCGGCGGGTCGGTGATCTTCTCGACGATCGCCAGCATGCGCTTGCCGGCAGTCGTCAGCGCGACCTGCTTCGCGCGCCGGTCGACGGCATGCGGCGTGCGCTTGACCAGGCCACGTGCTTCCAGTGCGTTGATCAGCACCGTGGTGGCCGGGGCATCGGTGCCCATGTCAAACGCGAGCTCGGTCAATGTGCGGGCTCCGCGCTCCAGCCGCCAGAGTGCACGCACGCGGCTGAACGGCAAGCCGGTCGCCTCGGCGACTTTGCGACGCCACGCGCCTCGCGTTTCCATGACCAGCTCGACCAGCAGGCGCCAGGTGCGCTCCGCGTCGGACCGCGGTACCGAAGCAGGGCGCGCCGGGCGCGTCATGCTTCGGCGCCTGCGTCGGGATCCTGCAGAAGATGCGCGATGCGCGCCGTGCTGGCACGCGCGTACGCACCGGTCGACCACACGGCGAGCACCAGGATCAGCACGCCGCAGCCGGCGACGATCCACCAGAAAGTGTGCGTCGCCTGCACGAAGCCGACGGACGCACGATCGGCGCCTGCCACGGGACTGCCCGCCAGCGCACCGGCCAGTGCCACGCCCACCGAGACGCCGATCTGTCGACTGGTGGAGGCCACCGCCGAAGCAAGTCCCGCCTGTGCCCGCGGCATCCCCGACACCGCGGCGTAGGTCACCGGCGCATTGACCATGCCGAAACCGACACCGAAAAGCGCGTACACCGACAACAGTTCGACGATCGGCGTCTGCGTATCCAAACGCGCCAGCATCAGTGCACTCAACGTGAGCATGGCTCCGCTGACGAGCAGCGAAGGGCGCGCGCCGTGTGACGCCACGAGGCGTCCCGACAACGGCGACACGATCATCACCGCTATCGCGGTAGGCAGGATGCCCATGCCGGCATGCAGCGCCGACCATCCACGCACATCCTGCAGGTACAGCGAGTTCAGGAACAGAAATCCGCCCATTGCCGCGAACATGCAAACCGCGATCCCGGTGGCCGCGCTGAACGGCAGGCTGTGGAAGAAACGCACGTCCAGCAGCGGCTCATGCCGGCGCCGCTCGTAGGCCACGAGCCCCGCGAACGCGATCGCCGCCAGCAACGCCGCCGCGTACGTCACCGCGCCGCCGCGGCTGCCCTCGATCACCGCATAGACGAGCGCCGCCAACCCGGTCAAGAGCAGCGCCTGTCCGACGGGATCGGGTTGCCGCGCCTGCGGCGCACGCGACTCGGGCACGTAGCGCGCCGTAAGCCAAAGTGACAGCGCGCCGATCGGCAAGTTGATCCAGAAGATGGCGTGCCAGCCAAGGGTCTGCGTCAGCACGCCGCCCGCCAGCGGCCCGAGCGCCATGGCAAGGCCGGCCACCGCAGCCCAGATGCCGATGGCGCGAGCCCGCGCCTTCGGCGCGCGAAAGGTGTGGACGATGATCGACATCGCCACCGGATTCATCATCGAGCCGCCCAAGGCCTGGATCACCCGCGCCGCCACCAGCCAGCCGATGCTGGCTGCCAGGCTGCACAACAGCGATCCCGCCGTGAACAGGGCCATACCCACCTGGAACACCCGCCGCCGGCCGAAGCGATCGGCCAGCGACCCGCCCAGCATCAGAAAGCTGGCCAGCACGATCGTGTAGGCATCGATCACCCACTGCAATCCGCTGAGCGAGGCCTGGAGGTCCTTGCGGATGTCCGGCAGCGCGACGTTGACGATGGTGGCGTCCATCGACACCGCGAGCAGGCTCAGGCAGCAAATGCCCAGAATCACGTTCTGGCGTGCCGCAGACAACGCCTGCGGGGAGGCATTCGCTATTTTGATTGTGTTCATACAATAATTATATAAACACAAGTACTGCCGTGTCAAGGCGTGCGCGATCCCTGTCGCCGGGAGTGGGACGGGCCGGAATCGGCGCGGGCTCCACGTGAACGCCGGAGTTGGCCGTGGCGGCACGCGTAACGGGGAGGCCGGTCGATGTTGCCACCGATGCAACAATCGACTCGACCTCCCCGAGTGGTGGAGAATGCTCGACGGCTCATGACGTTGGTCCAAACGCGCTCGCAGAGCGCAATCCGAACCCGCCACGGAGGAGAAGTGACATGAACGACTCGAAACGCCTGGTTCGCCTGGCTGCCGCGATTGCGTGTGCAGCCCTGTCGGGCGTGCTGTGGGCCGCCGACTATCCGGCGCCTGTCGAAGGCAACTGGACCGCGCGCGATTTCCGGTTTCACACGGGCGAGGTCATGGCACAAATGGCCATCCACTACCGCACGATTGGCGCCGCGACGGGCGAGCCGGTCCTGCTTCTGCACGGCACGGCGAGCAGCAGCGCGAGCATGCTCACGCCCGCCTTCGCGGGACAGTTGTTCGGACCGGGCCAGCCGCTCGACGCGTCGCGTTACTACATCATCCTGCCCGACGCGGTCGGGCACGGCGGCTCGTCCAAACCGTCCGACGGCCTGCGCATGAAATTCCCGCAATACGACTACACGGACATGGTCAATGCCGACTACCGGCTGCTCACCGAGCACCTGAACATCAAGCACGTGCGACTGGTGATGGGCAATTCGATGGGCGGCATGGAATCCTGGCTGTTCGCCGAGAACTATCCCGGCTACATGGATGTGGCGGTGCCGATGGCGTGCCTGCCGATCGAAATGGGCAGCCGCAACTGGATGCTGCGGCGCCTGATCATCGACTCGATCCGCAACGATCCGTCGTGGATGGGCGGGCAGTACACGCTGCAGCCCAAAAGCGCACATTTTGCGTCGGTGTTCTTCGGCATCGCCACCAGCGGCGGCAACCAGGCGTATTACAAGGCAGCACCGACGCGGGAGAAAGCCGACCAGTTGCTCGATCAGCGCCTGGCCGCGCCGTTTACGGCGGACGCAAACGACGTGCTGTACCAGTGGAGCTCATCGGGCGATTTCAATCCGTCGGCAGATATCGGCAAGGTGACGGCGACGGTACTGGCGATCAACGCCGCCGACGACGAGCGCAATCCGGCGGAACTGGGCATCCTCGAGCGCGACATCCGGCGGATTCCGAACGGCAAGGCGGTGCTGATTCCCGCCGGTCCCGACACCGCGGGTCATGGCACCACGGCCAACGCGCGTTTCTACCAGCAGCAGTTGCGTGAGGTGTTGCAGACGGCGCCGCGAATCTAGGCAGCGAGTGCCGTCAATGGTGATGATGGTGCTCATGGGATTCATCGTCGAACGCGGAGCGGTGGCGGACTTCCATATCGATGGCCACCGTCTGGCGCGCACCGTCGGCGGTCTCGATGGTGAGCGTCAGAGGCACGTGATCCCCGAGCTTGAGCGTACGGTCGACGTGAGCGAGCCGCAGCCGATACTTCCCCGGGGCCAGCAGGATCGGCTTGCCGGGCGGCAGCGGCAGGCGGTCGAGCGATGACTGCTTGGCGCCGGGCCGGATGATCGCGGCACTGGTGGCATAAGGGCATTGCACGCTGATCAGCTCCGCACCTTCGGAACTTTGCAGCAGCATGAAAGCCTCCGTCGTCTTGCCCTTGACTGCCGGCAGCACCCACGGCAGGTTGACCACGAACACCGGGCTCGCCATCGCGGTGGCGTGGGCGAGCGCGAGCGCGCATCCGCACACGAGGGCGCGGCGGACTGCCCGCATGAAACGACGACGGAACACTACGCCACTCATCTGCGGATGTTAACTGTTCGTGCGCTCTGCTTCTCCGGGACGAATGCATGCCGCCGGCGGCGTCGACGCCGACACCCCGGGAAGTCGTCGACGATCGAGCGGATAACATCGAGCGCGCGCAAATCATTCCGGATCACGGCCGCGAAGGGTGCGTGGCGATGACGCCTGGAGGCGACTTGCACTGCGTTCGCCGAGGCCGCGAAGTCACTTGCGCGCGACCGGCACGCGCCGCGCCGACGGTTTCGCCTTGAAGCGCTGCCGGTACCACCGCGAGAAGCCGCTGGGTGCAGCGAAACCCAGCAGCGACGAAACCTCCGCCAGCGACCGGTGTTGCTCCTTGACATAGCGCTCCGCGAGTTCGCGCCGCACCGCCTCCACCAGTTGCGAATAGGTCGTTCCCCCGCGCGCCAGATGGCGATGGATCGTTCGGCGGTCGATGCCGAGGTGCTGGGCGACGCGATCGACCGTGCATGTTCCGCCGCCGAGCAACATCACCACCAGCTCGCGTACGCGCGTCGCCATGTCGGGGGCATTGCTCACGGGCTGCGCGGCGAGCATCTGGCGCGCAAGCCGCGCGACCTCCGGATCGGCGTCCGGATTGACCACCTCGAGGTCGGAACTGGCACAGACGATGCCATTGAAGTCGTGACCGAATTCGACGTTGCGGCCGAACACCCGCTCATGGGTCGAGCGGTCGGCGGGCGCGTCGTAGGCGAAGCACACGCGTCGCGGTCGCCATTCGGATCCGAGGAACGTGCGCAGCATCCGGAACGCGACGCCGATCGCGAGCTCGGTCGACTGGCGCACGGAGCCCGAGCGGCCGACGATCAGCTCCTCGCGCAACACCACCACGTCGCCGGTTTCCTCGATGGTCAGGAACAGCGCCTCGTTGAGCCGATTGCTGTAGCGCACGAACTCGTCGAGTGCCTGGCGCATCGTCTGTTGCTCGCGGATCAGCAAGCCGAGCGGGCCGAGGTTCGACAACCGGCGCGCCTTGGCCATCAACAGGCCGAAAGCCTCGACGCCGCTGCGCTCTGCCGACGCCTCCAGCAACCGGCGCACCGCATCGATCGGGATCATCAGCTCGGGCTGCCTGAGGCAGCGCGGCGGCAACCCGAATTCGCTCAGCATCCGGTACGGATCGAGGCCGGCATGGCGCGCGACCTCGGCGTAATGTGTGAGGCTGGCGCTGCGGATCAGTCCGATCATCGGTCGACTTGGGTCGGTCCCGGATAGGTAAGTTTATGTCACGCCAGGGAAAGTCAAAAGCGGCGCGTTCGCGCAGAGTCCACCCGCTCGAGAGCCGGGGAGACGGCCTCGAATATCGCGGAGCCAACGCAGCTTCCGCATCGGGAAAGAGATAACCATGGCATTCACGGCGCGCCACGTCGCCTTCGACACCGCGGACGGTCAAGCGGCGCCACGTCGCTACGCGTGGTCGGTCTTCGCGGTGCTGTTCGGACTGATGGTCGTCGATTACATCGACCGCCAGGTCGTGGTGTCGATGTTCCCGCACCTGAAGTCGCACTGGAATCTCACCGACAGCCAGCTCGGCGCGCTCGTCTCGATCGTCTCGATCTCGGTCGCGCTCGGCGCGGTTCCATTGTCGTTGCTCGCCGACCGCTGGAGCCGTGTCAAGAGCGTGTTCCTGATGGCGCTGGTCTGGAGCCTGGCGACGATCTCCTGCGCTTTCGCGGCGAGCTACGGCCATCTGCTGCTGGCGCGGGCGCTGGTAGGCGTCGGCGAAGCGGCGTACGGTACGGTGGGCGCCGCGCTGCTTGCGACCCTCTTTCCGGCCAGGATGCGCAGCACCGTGCTCGGCGCGTTTCTCGCTGCAGGGATGCTGGGCTCGGTGCTGGGTGTCGTGCTCGGCGGCTACATCTCCGAGCACTGGGGCTGGCAGGCGGGCTTTGGCGCGGTCGGCATCCCGGGGCTTGTTCTGTGCGCCGTCTTCCTCTTCGTCGTGCGCGATTACAGGACCGTGGCGCTGCCCTCCAGCGTTTCACGGGATGGCCGGCACGGACTCACCGCGCGCGCCGTGGTCGCCGAGCTGCTGCGCCCGCGCACGGCGCTCATCACCTGCATCGGGGCAGGGTTGAACCTGCTGGTGGTGTCGACGACCTGGGCATGGTTGCCGAGCTATCTCAATCGCTATTACGGCCTTGCGGCAGACCAGGCCGGGCTCAGGACGGGAATCGTGGTGCTGGTCGGCGGCCTGGGCGCGCTTGTGTGGAGCACGCTGGCAGACCGGCTCAGCGCAAGGATTCCGAGCGCGCGCCTGCTCGTGGCCGCGTTGGCCGCGGTGGCGACCACGGCGTTCATGTGCGTCGCCTTCATCGCGCTGCCGCCGGGCAACGCGCAGTTCCTGCTGATCGTCGCGGGCGGCTTCGTCATGGCCGGCAGCATCGGTCCCACGGACGCCGTGGTCATCGACGTCATCCACCCCAGCCTGCGGGCAACGGCCGCATCGGTGCTGTCGCTCACCCGCAACCTGTTCGGGCTCGCCGGAGGACCGCTGTTGACCGGCATGCTCTCGGATGCCTACGGATTGCATTTCGCGATGTCGGTGGTACCAGTGATTTGCCTGGCGGCGGCCGCCGTTTTCATGCTGGCGGCGCGGACTTACGAATCCGATCGCAAGCGCGTGGGGGGCGTCGAACCCGCGCTCGACGCGAACCGCCTGGATGTCCAACCGGCTTGACGTCGGAACGCCGATCAACGTGGCCGCGAAACCCAACGCACTCGCCCGGCCGGCGCGTCCCGCCCGCCCTCGCAAGAAGGCGAGCGGCAACTGGAATCCGGATTGGGAGCCCTTTGCCAAACTCGATCCCGCCTGGACGGAAAAATTGATCGCCATATCGCTGGCACCGGTCATCTCCGGCGCGCTCGACGCCAAGACGATCGAGCTGATCGGCATCGCGATCGACGCCTCGTGCACGCACATGTACGCACCCGGCGTGCGGCGGCACATCCAGCGCGCACTGAACGCGGGCGCCACGCAAGCCGAGATCACCGCCGTGTTGCAGCTCACGAGCCTGCAGGGGATCCACAGCATCTGCCTCGGTGCGCCGATTCTTCTCGACGAGATCGAATCGCGGGAACAGGCACCAGTCGGGCTGTCGTCCGATTCAAATCACAAGAGGTAACGCCATGAACTTCATCGACGGTTCGCTGTTTCCGGAAAACCAGGAGAAGCTGGTCATCACCTGCGCGCCCTACGGGCCGGAGTGGATGCCGTCCGACTTTCCGGAAGACATCCCGGTGACGATGGACGAGCAGGTGCAGAAGGCCGTCGATTGCTACAACGCCGGCGCCACAGTGCTGCATCTGCATGTGCGCGAGCTCGACGGCAAGGGCAGCAAGCGCCTGTCGAAGTTCAACGAGCTGATCGCCGGCGTGCGCCAGGCGGTTCCCAGCATGATCATCCAGGTCGGCGGCTCGATCAGCTTCGCGCCGGAAGGCGAAGGCGAGACAGCCAAGTGGCTTTCCGACGACACGCGCCACATGCTGGCCGACCTCAACCCGCGGCCGGAGCAGGTGACGATCGCGATCAACAGCAACCAGATGAACGTCGTCGAGCAGATGTGCGACGCGGACCTCGCCGGCACGTCGCTGGCCGAACCGGCGATGTATCGCGCCTACCGCGAGATGACCATTCCCGCCGGCCCGGAGTGGGTCGAGGAGCACATCCGGCGGCTGTCGGCCTCCGGCATCCAGACGCATTTCCAGCTCGCCAATGTCACGCAGATCGAGACGGTGGAGCGCATGATGCGCCGCGGCACCTGCAACGTGCCGCTGATCCTCACCTGGGTCGCCATCGGCGGAGGTTTCGACGCGCCGAACATCTACAACCTCGCCAATTTCGTGCGCGCGGTGCCGGATGGCGCGGTGCTGACGCTCGAGACGTCGATGCTCAACGTCCTGCCCATCAACATGATGGCCATTGCGATGGGGCTGCACGTGCGCTGCGGCATCGAGGACAACATCTGGACGCAGGATCGCAAGGCCAGGATGAGCAGCGTCAGGCAGATCGAGCAGCTCGTGCGCATCTCGCGCGAGTGCGGCCGCGAGATCGCCGACGGCAACGAAGCGCGCCGGATCTACCGGATCGGCGAGTTCTACGCGAACGCCGACGAGACGCTGGCGCGCAACGGGTTTGCGCCGAACCGCCAGCCGCGGCTGCCCGGGACGCGCATGCGCGTGGCGGCGTGACGCGCCCGGCAGCGCGACGAGGACGATGACGATGGCGCACGCGATCCGGTTTCACGAAGCGGGCGGACCCGAGGTCCTGCGGTGGGAGGAGGTGGCCGTCGGCGCCCCCGGTCCCGGGCAGGTGCGGATTCGCCACGACGCCGTCGGCATCAATTTCGCGGACACGTATTTCCGCACCGGGCTCTATCCGGTGTCGCTGCCGGCCGGTATGGGCGTCGAAGCCGCCGGCTGCGTGGAAGCGGTCGGCGAGGGCGTGACCAACGTCGCGGCCGGAGACCGGGTGACCTACACCGGTTTCATCAACACGCTGGGCGCGTACAGCACCGAGCGCGTCATGCCGGCCGCGCCGCTGATCAAGCTGCCGGAGCCCATCGCCTGCGAGACGGCGGCCGCGATGACCATGCGCGGCCTCACGTCGGCTTACCTGATGCGCCGCATCTTTCCGTTCAAGGCCGGCGACTCGCTCCTGCTGCATGCCGCCGCGGGCGGCGTCGGGATGATCGTGTCGCAATGGGCGAAGCTGCTGGGACTGACCGTCATCGGCACGGTTTCCTCGGAGCAGAAGGCGGCAGTGGCGCGTGCCCATGGCTGCGATCACGTCATCCTCTACCAGCGCGAGGACGTCGCCAAGCGCGTGCGCGAGCTGACCAACGGCACGGGCGTCAACGTCGTCTTCGACAGCGTGGGCAAGGATACCTTCGCAAGCTCGCTCGATTCGCTGAAGCGCCGCGGCCTGCTCGTCTGCGTAGGCACCGCCTCCGGACCGGTACCGCCGATCGACGCGATGCAGCTGGCGCTCAAGGGCTCACTGTTCGTCACGCGTCCGGCGTTGGCCGATTACATCGCCGATCCTGTCGAGAAGCATTCGCTCGCGGGCGAGCTGTTCGGGCACGTCGCCGCGGGACGCATCAGGATCGAGATCAACCAGCGCTACAAGCTGGAGGACGCGGCCCAGGCGCATCGCGACCTCGAGTCGCGCAGGACGACCGGCTCGTCGATTTTCGTCATCTGACGGCCTCGAACACCACGACCCGAACATCGGGCGCGAACCCCGCAACAGACAGGAATCGCCGTACCGAAGCAAACGCGACGCAGGAGGACTGGCCATGATCACCGAGACGAAGACCGCACCGGCAACGCAACGCGCAGCGACGCGGGGCGCCATCAAGGTCGAGCAGCTGACCTGCTCGATCGGTGCCGAGCTGTCCAACGTCGACCTCGGTGCGGCGTCGCGCGACCGCGGGCTTGCCGCGGAGATTCGCGCGCTGCTGCTCGTGCATCGCGTGCTGTTCTTCCGCGATCAGAACATCACCCGCGCGGAGCACGTCGCCTTCGCGCGGCACTTCGGCGAGCTCGAGGACCATCCGGTCGCAGGCAGCGATCCGGATCATCCGGGACTGGTGCGGATCTACAAGTCTCCCGACGTGCCGGTCGACCGCTACGAGAACGCGTGGCACACCGACGCGACGTGGCGCGAGAGCCCGCCGTTCGGCTGTGTGCTGCGCTGCGTCGAGTGCCCGCCGGTGGGCGGCGACACGATGTGGGCGAACATGGCGCTCGCCTACGAAAAGCTGCCGGGCGACGTCAAGACGAGAATCGCCAACCTGCGTGCCCGCCACAGCATCGAAGCCACGTTCGGTGCCGCGATGTCGACCGAAAAACGCCTCGCGCTCAGGGAGATGTACCCCGACGCCGAGCATCCGGTGGTGCGCACGCATCCGGAGACGGGTGAGAAGATTTTGTTCGTCAACGGATTCACCACGCACTTCACGAACTATCACACGGCAGCGAACGTGCGCTACGGCCAGGATTACAGCCCCGGGGCCTCGCAGCTGCTCAACTATCTCATCAGCCAGGCGTTCATACCCGAGCACCAGGTGCGCTTCCGGTGGCGGCCGAACAGCGTGGCGATGTGGGACAACCGCAGCACGCAGCATTACGCGGTGATGGACTATCCGCCCTGCCATCGCAAGATGGAGCGCGCCGGCATCATCGGCGATCGTCCTTTCTGATCGCCAGGGAGAGCCATGCGAAGCAGGCGCCATCGCAGGTTGAACCAGCTCGACGCGCGGATTCGCGACGTCGCGCCGATCCAGCTGGCCGTCAACGCGGCGTCAGGCCGTCCGGCGGCCGAATGCCGCGCATTGACCGCTGCGAGCACGCGGTCATGACAGCGATCTTGTAACCCTCGCCGCAACAAGGGAAGTGACGAACAGCCGCTGGAAACCGGCGGAGGGGTCGGCTTGCGCCAACCGCCCGTGATGCCGACCCCGGAAACGAATGCACTACGACACCAACCAGGGAGACTGAACTGTATGTGGAGCTCATCGAATCATTCATCCGGCAGGATCGCGCTGCGGCGCGCGGCGGTCTCGCTCGCGATCGCATCGCTGCTCGCGGCGGCCGGCGCTGCCCAGGCCTTCGAATTCGACACCGGCAACGACGACCTGGCGATTCGCTGGGACAACACGATCCGCTACAACCTCGGCGCACGCGCCGAAGGCCAGGACGCCGCAATCCTGAAGAATCCGAACCTCGACGACGGCGACCGCAACTTTTCCAACGGCTCGCTGGTGACCAATCGGATCGACGACCTGTCCGAACTGGATCTCGTCTGGCAGCGCAAGTACGGCGTGCGCTTCAGCGCCGCCCTCTGGGCCGACGGTGCGTACAACAATCTCGACAATACGAACACTGCGACCGCCAACACGCTGGTCAACGGCCTGCCTGTCGCCGGACAGTTGAGCCCGTACACCAAGCGCTACGCCAAGGGTCCGTCGGGCGAATGGCTCGATGCCTTTGCCTTCGGCAATTTCGACATCGCGGGCGTGCCGGTGAGCATCAAGGCGGGGCAGCACACGGTGTATTGGGGCGAGAGCCTGCTGCTGGGCGGCGCCGTGCATGGGGTGTCGTACGGTCAGAACTCGCTCGACCTCTTCAAGGCGTTCTCCACACCGGGTGCCGAGGCCAAGGAGCTGTTCCGTCCGCGTGGCGGACTGACGATCCAGGCGCAGCCGACCAAGGACCTGTCGATCGCCGGGCAATGGTTCTACAACTGGCAGGCGGTTCGCGTGCCGGAATCGGGTTCTTACCTGACGATCAATGACGGGCTGCAGTTCGGCGCCGATTCGGCGATCGTCGCGGCCAATCCGTTTGCCGCGAGCATTCCCGGCGCACCGGCGCTGCTTCGCGCCTGGAATGCGAACGCGGTCGCGCCTTCACGCTACAGCGCCAACATCGGCGACTTCGGGCTCTCGGCGCGCTGGAGCCCGGCGTGGCTCGACGGCACGCTGGGCTTCTACGCCCGCAACGCCACCGACATCCTGCCGCAGCAATACCTGACGCCCGGTCTCGCCACCGGCGTTCCGGCGGCGACCTGCACGGCCATCGGCGGCATCGTCGTGGCACCGGGCGCCTGCATCATCAATCAGAAGGCGACCACCGTCGCCGACCTGACGAAATACGGAAAGTACGGCACCTACGGCCTCGCCTATGGCAACAACATCCACATCTTCGGCCTGTCGCTGTCGAAGGAACTGGCCGGCGTCTCCGTCGGCGCCGAGGCGTCGTACCGGCAGAACATGCCGTTGCTCAGCAACACGGTTGCGGTACTGCCGGCACCGCTGGTCAACCGCGCGACGGGCCAGATCTCGACCACGGAATTGGCGTCCAACGGCGATGCACCGGGCGCGCGTGGCGACACGTTCCACGCCCTCATCAACGCGCTGTACATCATGCCCAAGACGCCGCTGTTCGACACGGCGTCGATTGCAAGCGAGCTGACGTTCATGCGCTGGCTGTCGGTGTCGCAGAACGAAGCGGCATTCAAGGGCGCCTCGACCTACGTCAACGCGGACGGCACGACGCCGCTCGACAAGGTGACCAAGAACTACGCCGGCCTGGGCATCAATTTCACGCCCACCTGGTTCCAGGTCTTCCCGGGCGTGGACCTCTCGGCGCCGCTCGCATGGAGCCAGGGAATTTCGGGCAACTCGGCGGTGCTGCTGGGCGGCACCAAGGGCGCCGGCACGTATTCGGTCGGCGTCGCCGCGGACATCTACCAGAAGTACAAGGTGTCGCTGCAATACATCGGCTACTACGGCGACTTCACCACCAATCCCACCACCGGCGCCCTTGCCATCGCCAACGGTTCGTACGCTTCGCTGTCCGATCGCGGCTGGGTCTCGCTCACCCTCAAGGCCACGTTCTAAGGAGAGATGCAATCATGTTTCGCAAGTCACTCATGGCACTCGCCATCACGTCGCTGGTCGCCGGTTCGGCGCTGGCGGCGGTCTCGGCCGACGAGGCCAAGCAGCTGGGGACGACCCTGACGCCCGTCGGCGCCGAGAAGGCCGGCAACAAGGACGGCACGATCCCCGCGTACACCGGGGGGATCAAGCCGCCGGCAGGATTCAAGACGGGCGACACCATGCGTCCGGACCCGTTCGCCAGCGAGAAGCCACGCCTCGTCATCACCGGCAAGGACATGGCGGCGCAGGCCGACAAGCTCACCGAGGGCACCAAGGAGTTGCTCAAGCGCTATCCGTCGATGCGCGTGGATGTCTATCCGACGCATCGCACGGTCGGCGTGCCGCAGCGGATTCTCGACAATACGGCGAAGAACGCCACCGGGGCGAAGACGGTCGACGACGGCGTCGCGCTTGACAACGTCCTGCCCGGCTATCCGTTTCCGATTCCGAAGAACGGTGCCGAGGCAATCTGGAATCACCTGTTGCGTTACAGCGGCCTGGGGTACGACGGTCCGCGATACGACAACTGGAACGTCGACTCCGCAGGCGTGGCGACGCTGGCCGTGAGCGCCAACGCCTTCTGGGCATGGCCGATCTACGATGCGAAGCGCACGAGCGTGATCAGCGCCAGCGAGCCGTACTGGTACAACAAGCTGCTCTACGTGGGGCCGGCTCGCCGCAATGGCGAAGCACTGCTCATCGTCGATGCCGTCAACCCGCTGCAACAGCCGCGGCGCGCCTGGCAGTACCTGCCGGGTCAGCGGCGCGTGAGGCTCGCGCCGGACCTGGCCTACGACACGCCGAACCCCGGGTCGGCCGGTGCCGGAACCTACGATGACGTGTCGGTCTTCAACGGCGCGATCGACCGCTTCGACTGGAAGCTCGTCGGCAAGAAGGAGATGTACGTTCCGTACAGCAGCTACCGCCTGACGTACCACGAGAACCCTGCGGATATCACGAAGCCCAACCACCTCAATCCGGATCTCGTGCGCTGGGAGTTGCACCGCGTCTGGGTGGTCGAGGCGACGTTGAAGCCGGGCAAGCGCCACATCTACAGCAAGCGCGTCTTCTATCTCGACGAGGACAGCTGGACCGCGCTCGCCAGCGACCAATACGACTCGCGCGGCCAGCTCTACCGGGCAAGCTTCGCATTCGAATCGTACAGCTACGACGTGCAGGCGCCGTTCGGCGATACGTTCGCCATCTACGACTTCAATTCGGGCGCCTACAACATCAGCGGACTGTTCGGCGCGCACAAGGGCCTGAAGTACATGACCGAATTGCCGCGCGACACCGCCTGGTCGCCGGATGCCCTGGCCGGAGCAGGTGTACGCTGATCCGGAGCATTGCCGCAAATCGACACCGTCAACCGGCGGGGCGCCGAATTCGCGCCTTGCCGGCACGACCGGCATGCCACTCCGAACCATGACGATCTTCCGTCTCGTCGCGAAGGCCTGCGCCGCCGCGCTCGTCCTGTCGCTCGCCGCACCGGCACACGGTGCGGCGTTCGTCGACGTGCTCGACACCCCGTCGCAGGCATCGCCGCTGGCGAGCAGGAGCTTGTTGCAAGGTGTCACGAAAGCGGGCAATCGCCTGATCGCGGTCGGACAGCGCGGACACATCGTCGTCTCGGACGATGGCGGCACGACCTGGAAGCAGGCGAACGTGCCGGTGAGCTCGGACCTGACCGCCGTATTCTTCGTCGACCCGAATCACGGCTGGGCGGTCGGACACGACGGTGTCGTCCTCCACAGCGACAATGGTGGCGAGCGCTGGCAGCTGCAGCTCGATGGCCGCCAGGCGAACGACCTCCTGCTTGCAGCCATGCAGAGCAGGGCAAAGGCGGATCCGGGCTCTATGGTAACGAAGGCACTGCTGGCCGAGGCGCAACGCTTCAAGCGACAAGGGGCGGACAAGCCGTTTCTCGACGTATGGTTCGTCAATGCCGGCAGCGGCTACGTCGTCGGCGCCTACAACCTCATTTTTCACACGGCCGACGGCGGCAAGACGTGGCAGCCCTGGTTCGACCGGACGGACAATCCCAAGCTCTTCAACCTCTACGCGATGCGCGCGGTTTGCGGCGAGCTCTACATCGCCGGTGAAGGCGGGCTCATAATGAAGCTCGACGACGCGGCGCAGCGCTTCAAGGCGCTCACGGTCCCGTACAACGGCAGCTTTTTCGGCATCGCGGCGGCGGCAAACGCCGTCGTCGCGTTCGGCCTGCGCGGCAACGTCTATCGCAGCGACGACGCCGGCACGACATGGACGAAGGCCGACGCCGGGCTGCCCGCGACGATCGTCGGCGCAACACGCGCAGCGGACGGCGCGCTGCTGCTGGCGGACGTCGGAGGGCGCATGGCGACAACGCGCGATGGCGGACGCTCGTTCCACGAGCTCGCGTCCAGGCAGGCGGTGCCGGTCACGGGCGTCGTGGACATCGGCGACGGCAAGCTCGTGGTCGTCGGACCGCGCGGAGCGACCGTCGTCGAGTCCGCCGCGCGCTGATCCGGCGCGCATCACGAGGAACCTCAGATCGTGGCAGCCACATCCACCACGCTCGACTCGATGCCGGTCATCGGCGACATCGCGGATTTCGACCGGAACTCGGGCAACTGGCTCGAACGCCTGGTTTTCAACCATCGACTGGCGATGGTCGTCATCTGCGGCGTGCTGACCGTGGTGCTGGGTTTCGCGGCGGAGACGCGGCTGGTGCTGAACGCAAGCTTCGAGCGGATGATTCCGCAGAGCCAGCCGTATATCAGGAATTACCTCACGTACCAGAAGGATCTGCGCGGACTGGGCAACGCGGTGCGCGTGGTGGTCGAGAACGTCGACGGCGACATATTCGATCCCGCATACCTCGAGGCACTGAAGCAGGTCAACGACGAGCTCGTGCTGACGCCGGGCGTCGACCGTGCGTGGGTGAAGTCGCTGTGGACGCCGGGCGTACGCTGGACCGAAGTCACCGAGGAGGGTTTCCGCGGCGGTCCGGTGATGCCGGACGCGTACGACGGCTCGGCGCCAACGGTCGAGCAGTTGAAGCAGAACATCGCGCGCTCGGGCATCGTTGGCAGCCTCGTCGCCGCCAACTTCAAGTCGAGCATGATCTTCGTGCCGCTGCTCGACCGCGAGCCCGGCACCGGCCGGCCGATCGACTACCGCGCGCTTTCGCAGGTGCTCGAGGAGAAGATCCGCGGGCATTACGAGCGGGCGAAGGCCACCGGTGGCAAGCCGGCAACGACCATCCGCATCCACGTCATCGGCTTCGCCAAGCTGATCGGCGAGCTGATCGACGGCCTGGTCAAGGTCATGGCGTTCTTCGGCGTCGCCGCGCTCATCGCCATCGGCGTCATCTACGGCTATACGCGCTGCGTGCGCAGCACGGCGCTGGTGGTCGCCTGCTCGTTGATCGCCGTGGTGTGGCAGCTGGGCCTCGTCGCGCTCGCCGGGTTCGAGCTCGATCCGTTCTCGATCCTCGTGCCGTTCCTCGTCTTCGCGATCGGGGTCTCGCACGGCGCGCAGAAGATGAACGGCATCATGCAGGACATCGGCCGCGGCACGGTCAAGCGGGTTGCCGCGCGCTATACGTTCCGCCGGTTGTTCCTCGCCGGCCTGACGGCGCTGCTCGCGGACGCGGTCGGCTTCGGCGTGCTGATGGTGATCGACATCCCGGTGATCAAGGAGCTCGCGTTGACGGCGAGCATCGGCGTCGCCGTGCTGATCTTCACCAACCTGCTGCTGCTTCCCGTATTGCTGTCGTATAGCGGCGTCGGCAGGCATGCCGCCGAGCGCAGCCTGCGCGAAGCCAGGGAAGATTCCAGCAGCAAGGGCATCGGCCGGGTGTGGCTGCTGCTCGACCGTTTCACCACGCGACGGTGGGCGCTTGCCGCCATCGGCGTGTCGGCGGCGCTCGCCGTCGCCGGCTTTGCCGCCAGTCTGCACCTCAAGGTCGGCGATCTGGACCCCGGAGCGCCCGAGCTGCGGCGCGATTCGCGCTACAACCTCGACAATGCGTTCATCACCGCCAATTACGCGTTGTCCTCCGACCAGTTCGCGGTGATCGTGCGCACGGCCAAGGAGGGTTGCCTCAAGTACGAGACGCTGGTCGAGGCCGACCGCCTGGCATGGGCGTTGAAACAGCTGCCGGGCGTGCAAACCACGGTCTCGCTGGCCGACGCGGCGCGGCAGATCACCGCCGGCTCCTTCGAGGGCAATCCGAAGTGGCTGACGATCAACCGCAACCAGGACGTGCTGAACTATGCGGCGCAGCAGGCATCGGTGAACAATCCCGACCTGTTCAACACCGAGTGCTCGGTGATGCCGGTGGTGGCGTATCTCGCCGATCACAAGGCGGATTCCCTCGACCAGGTCGTGAATGTCGCCGCGGACTTCGCCGACAAGCACAGCGACAAGGATCGGCAGTTCCTGCTCGCCGCCGGCAGCGCCGGCATCGAGGCCGCGACCAACCTTGTCGTCCGCCACGCGAACCGCACGATGCTCCTCTACGTCTATGGCGCGGTGATCCTGCTCTGCTTCGTCACGTTCCGCAGCTGGCGCGCGGTGGTGGTGGCGGTCGTCCCCCTGATGCTGACGTCGATTCTCTGCGAGGCGTTGATGGTCGTGCTCGGGATCGGCGTCAAGGTGGCGACGCTGCCGGTGATCGCCCTCGGCGTGGGCATCGGCGTCGATTACGCGCTGTACCTCCTGTCCGTGCAGCTCGGGCAGCAGCGCGCGGGCATTCCATTGAAGATGGCGTACCGCAACGCCGTGCAATTCACCGGCCGGGTCGTGGCGCTGGTCGGCATCACGCTCGCCGCGGGGGTGATCACCTGGGCGTTTTCGCCGATCAAGTTCCAGGCCGACATGGGCATCCTGCTGACGTTCATGTTCGTATGGAACATGGTCGGCGCGCTGGTGCTGATACCCGCGCTGTCGCACTTCCTGCTGCCGACGCCGGTGGTCCTCAAGCGCCGCACCTGGAGCGGCATCGCTGCCGCGGCCTGACGCGTGACCGTCACTCCAAGGGAACGAACCATGAATCCTCGGAACATTGCCCGAACGCCCTCAGCGCATGACTCGCCGCTGTCCATCGGCCAGATTCTGGAGCAGGGCGTCGCGAACGCGCCGGCGCAGGAAATCGTCTACGGCGAACGCCTGCGCTTCACCTACGCCACGCTCGCCGAGCGCGTTCGTCGCCTTGCGGCGGGACTTGCCGCGCTGGGCGTGACGCCCGGCTCGACGGTCGCGGTGATGGACTGGGACAGCCACCGGTATCTCGAATGCTTCTTCGCGGTGCCGATGATGGGCGCCGTGCTGCACACGGTGAATGTCCGCATCTCCGCGGAACAGGTGCTGTACACGATCAATCATGCCGCGGACGACGTGGTCCTCGTCAACGCGGAATTCCTGCCGCTGCTCGGAGCCATCCGCGATCGCATCCGGCCGGGCGTGAAATTCGTGCTGATCGACGATGGCGCGCCGGTGCCGGAACGCGTCATCGAGTTCGCGGCGGAATACGAATCCATGCTCGAGCGTGCGGCTGCGGACTACGTGTTTCCCGAGCTGCCAGAGGATACCCGCGCAACGACGTTCTACACGACCGGCACGACGGGACTGCCCAAGGGCGTCTACTTCAGCCATCGCCAGCTCGTGCTGCACACGCTATGCGCCAGCCATGTCTTCGCCAACGCCACGCATGCGACGTTCGCGGCGGGCGATGTCTACATGCCGATCACGCCGATGTTCCACGTCCACGCATGGGGCCTTCCGTACGTGGCCACGCTGCTCGGTGTCAAGCAGGTTTATCCGGGGCGCTACGCACCGGACGTGCTGCTCGGTCTCATCAGGCGCGAGGGCGTGACGTTTTCCCACTGCGTACCCACGATCCTGCAGATGATCCTTGGCAGTCCCGCCGTGCGGGATACGGACCTGTCGGCGTGGAAGGTCATCATCGGCGGCTCGGCGCTCCCCGTGTCACTCGCGCGCGCGGCGATTGAACGTGGCGTCGACATCGTCGCCGGTTACGGCATGTCGGAAACCTGTCCCATTCTCACTACCGCGCATCTCGTCCCTGAGATGCGCGATTGGGATGTCGAGCGCAGCCTGGTGCACCGGTGCAAGGCCGGACGCCCGATTCCGCTCGTGCAATTGCGGATCGTCGACGCCGAGATGAACAACGTCGCGCACGACGGCACCAGCCAGGGCGAAGTCGTCGTGCGCGCGCCCTGGTTAACACAGGGCTATCTCGGAGAGCCCACGCGCTCCGAGGAGTTATGGCACGGTGGCTGGCTGCACACCGGCGACGTCGGCGTCATCGACAGCCACGGCTACCTCAAGATCGTCGACCGCATCAAGGACATGGTGAAGACGGGTGGCGAATGGCTGTCGTCGCTCGACCTGGAGGAGATCATCCTGCGCTGCCCGGGAGTCGCGGAGGTCGCCGTCGTCGGCATGCCGGATCACAAATGGGGAGAGCGCCCGGTGGCTCTCGTGGTCGTCAGAAGCGGGCCGGAGGCGCCGACAGCGGAGGTGATCCGACACCACGTGACGGAGCACGCGGCGCGCGGGGCCATTTCGCGCTATGCGATCCCCGACCGCGTCCACTTCGTCGATTCGATTCCCAAGACCAGCGTGGGCAAGCTCGACAAAAAGACGATCCGGGCGACCCTCGCCGACACCGTTGCGCCAGGCGGCAGCTGAGGACGCGACGACGCAACACTGAAGATGCCGACCGCTGAATCCGCGCAAAATCCGTTGCCGCCAGGGCCGCAGGTGAACAGCCAAACGCGAGAGTCACCGACGATCCTGATCGTCCCCGGGCTGCGCGGCCATGTGGCCGAGCACTGGCAGACCATTCTCGAACAGAAGCTGCCGAGGTCGGCGTCGGTGCCGCGGATGGAAACCGACAAGCTGTCCTGCGCGGCCTGGGTGGCGTCGCTCGATCGGTCGCTGCAGGCGATCGCCGGGCCGGTGATCCTCGTTGCCCATAGCGCGGGCGTGATGATGGTTGTCCACTGGGCGCAATGGCATCGCCGCCCGATCAAGGGCGCATTGCTTGCGACGCCGCCGGATTTCGAAACGCCGCTGCCGGACGGCTATCCGACGGAGGAGATGCTGAAGCGTAACGGCTGGCTGCCGACGCCGCGCACGCCGTTGCCGTTTCCGAGCATCGTCGCGGCGAGCACCAACGACCCGCTGGGACGATTCGAGCGCGTGGCGGAACTCGCCGCAGCGTGGGGAAGTCGCCTTGTCGACGTGGGTGCCGTCGGGCATCTCAATCCGGCGGCCGGGTACGGCGAATGGGCGCGCGGCGAGGAATTGGTCGTCCAGCTTTCGCGCGAGCCCGCCGGCTGCGATGCCGACGGAGGCCGGAGCGTTGATTCCGTTGCGGACCGTCGCGACGACGCCCCGCGAGAGGGTTGAACGGGTGTGCAATGGAAGCTGTATACTACTTGCGCACGAAGCGCCATGCCCGGTTATGCTTGCTGTGGCGCAAATGACTGCGCCGATCGCCCGCCTTGCAGACGAGGGGCGGGACGGCGTCAAGCGTGGGGATGGACGCCCGAGCCATTTGGTCGCGTTTTCCACGATGGGCATGCTCGGCTAACCGATGGGAGAAATTCGATGAAGAAATCGACGTTCCGGTCTGCTGTTGCGGATTCCGCGATCGCAACCGGAGGATGGTTTTCGGCTTTGATCATGACGCTGGCGCTGGGGCTTGCCTTCGGCGGCGCCGCCCTGGGGCAGACGTCCACCACGTTCGCCCAACACAACTTCGAGGTGATTTCCGTCAACGGCCACACGCTCGTGGTCCGCGATGAAAGAGGCACCAACGCGTATACGGTGCCGGACGACTTCCGCATGACCGTCGACGGCAAGAAGATGTCCGTTGCGGAGCTGAAGCCCGGCATGAAGGGCACCGCGACGGTGACCACCACCACCACCAGCAAGCCGGTGTTCGTCACGGAGGTGAAGGAGGGTGTCGTGCTGGATGCGGGTCCCGGGTCGATCACCATTCGCAACGCGGACGGCACGCGCAAGCGCTTTACGCGCGACCAGCTGGACCAGCAGGGTTTGCAGATCGTCAAGGATGGCCAGGTGATCCGCATCGACGAAGCGCAGAAGGGCGACACGATCACGGCGACCATCGTGTCGAAGGCCGAGCCGGTGGTGGTCACCGAGAAGGAAGTGCAGGCGACGACAGCGGCTCAGGCCAAGCCGGAAACCGCGGCACCCCCGGCATCCCCGACGCAAGTTGCGAAGGCCGATACGCCACCGCCCGCTGCCGAACCCGCGAGCACCCCAGCCATGCAGTCCGCCGCCACGCCGCCCGCGGCAGCCCCGGCGAGCGAATCGACGGGCCTGGGAATGATGTGGTGGGTGCTGATCATCGCGCTGATCGCGGTCGTGGTGTTCGCAATCTCGCGTCGGCGCAAGCCGGCGTAAGCATCTTGGCGGCGCCACACATCGGTCGTGATCGAGAGGAATCGGCCTGTCCGGAGACCGCGTCATTCCGGTCCCTGCAGACAAGCGATTGAGAATCCGAGCTTCGCCGGTTACGCCAGGCGCACTGAGGGCCCGCAGCAATGCGGGCCCTTTTTCTTGCTGTCAGGCATTCGAAAGCCGGCGACCTGACAATGACGCGAGGAGAGGACGATCGTGAAATCGAAGCTTGCCATTGCATCGCTTTGTTGCGCGCTCACGGGTTGCCAAAGCGCGCCCATCGTCGCCGACAAACAGCAGCAGATCAATCTCGATACGAGCAACAACCGGGTTCTGTACTTCCGCTTTCCCGCGGGTGCGCAGCTCAAGATCGCGCAACTCAATTGCCCGGCGAGCGCCTCCGTCAACGTCGTCTGCAGGACGGCGACGAATGCGCCATGCGGCTCGTGGAATTTGCAGCAGGATGGCGCTGCAATGGCGGGCGCCGGCGCCGAGACCGGAATTGCCAACCTCAACTACGATGGACCCGTCGAGGCTTGCAGGGCCACGATTGTCGTGACGAGCCCCTGATCGGGAATTGTCGCGCCGCCACCAGCGGGTTACCGCGACGTCGCCAACGCCCCGGCTTCCGGCTGCCGACTCGCCGTCTCCCATGCGCGGCGAACCTCCGACAGCACGCGCTCGACAGGCAACCCGTGCAGGCAGGCGTGCCTGGGCGCGTCGTACGTCTGCCCGGGCGGCGTGATGCATGGGCCCCGCGGCATCCGCGACAGCTTCGGATCCTCGCGGAAGCAGGGCTGGCACGGCAGGCCGATGCTGATGTTGACGTTGTGCGGATAGCCGGCGGCGCTTGCCTGCGTCGATCCCCAGACGATCACGCCGCGCGTGCGCGACAGCGAACCGTCGTCGCCGCGCCAGCGAAAATGGGTGAGGTGATTGGCGAACGAGTCGACGCCGATGTGGAGCGAGGCGTTGGCCACGAGTGCCACCGCCGTCGCCAGCGGCGTGCCGAGAAAATCGTGGCGAGCGCCGGCGATCGGCGCCTCGTCCGCGGTGCCGAGCTGGAACACCGGGATGTCGGTGCACGCGCCCAGCAGCGATTCCCAGCGCGGGCGCGGCCAGTTCTTGTACACCGACCAGCCGGCGTGTGCCTGCAACGTCGCATAACGTGCGGGAACGCCGGCCGGACGCGCCGGGCGCGGCAACGTCAGCTCGGAAAGCCCGTCCGGCGACAGACCCATTTCCGCCGCGAAGTACTGCAGCAGGTGCCGGCGCATCGGGCGCTCCGGGTAGCCTTCGTGCAATGGATAGCCGATCAGGTTGATCGCTTGCGCATAACTCGCCGCGCGCGCCGGATAGTCGCCGGCATCGGCGATAACGTCGACGCCCGCCGCGTGCATGACGTCGGCCAGTGCGATCCCGAGCGCCGGCGCGCAAAAATAATGGATCGCATGCCCGGGATGCGCAGCGCGCAAGGCGGGCACGCAGTTGAGCGTCATCAGGATGTCGCCGATCGCGCCGGGCCGGTGCAGCGCGATGGCTTTTCCGGTTCGCGGGCTGACGCCGTCCTCGAGACGACCTATGCGTGCGTCCCATTCGATGTCGGGCATGCCGATCCGCTGTCGTGCCTGCCGGGCCCACGCCAACGCCTGGCCGAGATCGCCCTGGTGCTCATGGCACCAGGAAATGAGCCGCGGCGGCTGGTCGGTGTACTTGTTCGTCTCGCGCCACAACTGCGTCGGCGGCACCGGCGCCTCGGCCGCCTGCATGGCGTAGCCGATCGCATGCGCGTACCGGCGCTGGTCGTACGCGAGGTACGCGAGCTCCATCCAGAATTCCGCCCAGCTGCGCTCGCAGCTCGCCGCCTCGAGCAACGTCTTCTCGGCCGCGGCGACGTCGCCAAGTGCGCGTTCGCAGCGCGCGCGATACAGGTACGCGAACAGCCATTCGTCGCGGAATCCCTCGCCCATCGCGATCCTGCGCGCGAACATTTCGGCAGCTTCACGCCAGCGCGCGCCGTCGCGATGGGTGCAGGCCAGGTAGAACGCCGTGCGGGGCGTCGGATGCGCGGCGAACTCTTCGGCCAGGATTCGCAGGTTCCGCTCGTTCGACGACTCGCCGACGCCCGGCGCGGCGTCATGCCGGATCACGCTGTCCGTCAGCTCCAGCGATCGGTGGCCGCCGATCGTCGGGTACTCGTGGCAGCGGCCTTCGAAACGGATGCCACGTCCGGTGCGCCACAGGCGGTGATGCGTCCAGCGCTGGCCGCCGCTGTCGATCTGCACGCCGAACACGTCGTACTCGCCCCAGTACATCGCGCGGCGCAGGTTGGCCGGCGTCAGCAGTTCGTCGTCGGCATCCATCCACAGCACGAAGTCCGCACCGCGCCGCTCGATTTCGTCGACGAAAACGTTGCGCGCCTTGCCGAAGTCCCACAGCTTCCAGTCGCCGGCCGCGTCCTGCCGTGATGCGCCGGTGTAGACCTGCGTGAATGCCGGTAGTCCGCTGGCAGCGGCCACCGCCAGCGTCGCATCGGTCGAGCCGGTGTCGACGATGACGGCGGCGTCGACGACACCGGAAAGCGACGCCAGGCAGCGCGGCAGGTCGCGTTCCTCGTTCTTGACGATCAGGCCCGCATAGACCACCGGCCTGCGCGCGAGTGGTCGCAGCACGACGTCGCGCTGTCCCGCGCCGTCCATCGGCGTCGTCGATTCGATGTCGAACAGGCCACCGCCTTGCACGCACAACTCGAGCAGGCTCGGGAGCGCATGGAAATACGGGTGGATCGTGAAGTGGCCCGGCGTGAGGTCGCGCTCGAAGCCGCTGACGCCGTGATCGGGCAGGCGGATGAATACGCGCCCATCATCGGCGACGAGCCGCCGCAGCTTCGCGAGCGCCGCCAGCGGGTCGTACATGTGCTCGAACACGTGGATCATCGTGATCAGCGCGAAACGCTCGGTCGCAGTCCATTCGCGGATCTGCGCATCGGTGATGGACTCGAAATCGGCCATCAGCATCGGCACGCCGAGCGCCCGCGAGTAGTCGGGGACGACTTCGATGTTATCCATGCCGAACGCCTCGCAGCCCCGCTCGCGCAGGCAATGCGCGAGGAATGGGTACTTGGAGCCGATGTCGAGCGTGCGCTGCGGCGCACCGTGCAGCACCGAGGCGAACAGGTGTCCGGCGAGCGCGCGGTTGACATCCTTGTCGTGCGCGGACATCAGGTGCCCTGCGAATCCGCCCTCGGCATCCTTCTCGTGCGCCGCCTCGTAAACCTTCGGCGGCAGCGGCGACTGGAACCACGCGTCGCAGCCCGGACACGTCCAGTACGGCGTGTCGCGAAATTGTCGGTGCGCAGCGATTGCGCAAATCGGGCAGTCAGGCATCGCGTGTCACGACGTCTCCCGTGCGCGGCGGCGGTTGTGCCGCGATCGCCGGCGCCAGGAAACGACTTTCACTCCTCTCTCCGCCATTTCCAAGCTCGCTGCTGATCGCCGACGGTCACAACGTCGAGCACGTCGGTCGCCAATCCGCACAGCGAACCCGACCATCACCCCCGGCATCTGCGCCCATCGCCAAGCCCGCGCAGACCATTGCACGTCCAGCGCTCGATGCGAACTGCGCACCGCCTGCGCAGTCGGCATGGTCGCGCCTCGCGGCGACAACGGCTAGTTCGGGATCACGATGATTTGTCTCGCGTTGAACGTCGCGCGGCCGCCGGAAATGCCGCCGCTGCGAAACTTGTAGGCGGCCTCGAACCGTATGGTGACGCCAGGAGTCAGGTTGGTGATCAGCACCGTGATGCTCGCCCGCACGGGACTCGGGCCCGTCACACGAAGCGAATTCGCATCCAGGGCCACGCTGCCGTTCAGGCTGACCGACATGAAAGCCGTGTCGTTAGGTCGGCTGGCGCTTGCCTCGGCGGTCAGTATCACGATCAGCTGTCCCGA
>DASYSP010000026.1:0-2655 GCA_036003195.1 Casimicrobiaceae bacterium | reverse complement strand
GCGGGAATGACGACGGGCCTCAGCGGGAATGACGACGGGCCTCAGCGGGTATTGTGGCCGGCCTTTGGCGGCGATGGCGATCGCCCGCCTTGCCGAGGGCAATGCTCACCGCTCGAAGCGCGTCGACAGCACCACGAGCGTTTGCGTGCGCTCGATGCCGGCGAGGCGGCCGATGCGATCGAGCTCGGTGTCGAGCTCCGCAGTGGTATCGGCATCGACCGTGGCGACGTAGTCGAACACGCCACTCACCGCACGCAGCGCGCTGACGCTCGGCATCGATTTCAACTCGCGCACCACGCGCTCCGATTGCTTGGCATCGACGTTGAGCAGCACCAGCGCCGACAACGTTGTGGCGCGGCCGTCGGGCTCGCGCAACGTGTAGCCGGCGATCGCGCCGGTGCGTTCGAGGCGCGCGATGCGCTCCTGCACCGTCGTGCGCGACAGGCCGAGCTTTCGCGCGATCGAGGCGGTGGACTCGCGGGCATCCGCGCGCAGCAGGGCCAGCAGCTTGCGATCCTCGGGGGTCGTCGTCATTTCGCCATAAATTTCCGTCGAAACGACGGAAGTCTACGGCATTCCGGCAGTTTCGCGGCTATTTTTCGTCGCCTCGCTGGCCTACGCTCGCGCCATTCGCGCCTCCCTGCGTGAGGAGACCTGCCATGCAAACCCGTCTGGCCCTGCTCGGCGCCGGCAAGATCGGCGACGCCATCGTCAACCTGCTCGGCGGCAGCGGCGACTACGCGCTGACCATCGTCGACCGCGACGCGACGCGCCTCGCGCAGATGGCGCGCGCCAACGTCGCCGCCGTGTCCATCGATTGCAGCGACGCCGCCGCGCTCGCGCGCGTGCTGCCCGGCCATGACGTCGTGCTGTCGGCGTCGCCGTACTACCTGACGCCGGCGATCGCCGCCGCCACCAAAACTGCCGGCGCGCATTACTTCGACCTCACCGAGGACGTGTCGAGCACGCAGGCGGTGAAGGCGCTGGCGAAGGATGCCGATAGCGCGATGGTGCCGCAGTGCGGGCTCGCGCCGGGCTTCGTGTCGATCGTCGCCAACGACCTCGCCAGGGCGTTCGACTCGTTGCGCGACGTGCAGATGCGCGTCGGTGCGCTGCCGATCTACCCGACCAACGCGCTCAAGTACAACCTGACGTGGAGCACCGATGGCCTGATCAACGAGTACTGCAACCCGTGCGAGGCGATCATCGACGGCGAGCTCAAGGAGACGCTGGCGCTGGAGGAGATCGAGGCATTCTCGCTCGACGGCATCGCCTACGAGGCATTCAACACGTCCGGCGGCCTTGGCACGCTGTGCGATTCGCTGAAGGGCCGCGTCGAGAACCTCAACTACAAGACGGTCCGCTATCCCGGCCATCGCGACATCGTGAAGACGCTGATCCGCGACCTGCGCCTCGGCCAGCGCCGCGACATCCTGAAGGACGTGCTGGAGACGGCGATCCCGATGACGCTGCAGGACGTGGTGCTGATCTTCGTCACGGTGAGCGGCATGAAGGGCGGCCGCCTGACGCAGCAGACCTACGCCAAGAAGATCTACAGCCAGGTGGTCAACGGCCAGCACCTGTCGGCGATCCAGATCACGACCGCCGCCGGCATTTGCGCGATGGTCGACCTGCTGGTCGGGGGCAAGCTGCCGCAGCGCGGCTTCGTGCGCCAGGAGGATGCGAGCCTCGCCGACTTCCTCGCCAATCGCTTCGGGCGCTACTATCAATGAGCGCGCCAGGCTCGCTCGACGCCGGCGCGCGCGCGGTGGTGCGCCGCCACATCGGCAACGGAGATTCCTCGATGGACATCGCAACGCTTCTGCATTCGCTGGGCGTCGACCTCGCCGCACATCGCGGCGACGACGTCGAGGTTTGCTCGCCGATCGACGGCAGCGCGCTGGCAACCCTGCGTGCCGACGATGCCGCATCGGTCGCGGCCAGGCTCGCGCGCGCGCAGGCGGCGTCCGCGGCCTGGCGCGACGTGCCGGCGCCGCGCCGCGGCGAGCTGGTGCGGGTGTTCGGCGCGCTGCTGCGTGAGCACAAGGCGGCGCTGGGACGGCTCGTCACGATCGAGTCCGGCAAGATCCTGCAGGAGGGACTGGGCGAAGTGCAGGAGATGATCGACATCTGCGACTTCGCCACCGGGCTGTCGCGCCAGCTCTACGGCCTGACGATCGCCTCCGAGCGTCCCGGCCACCGGATGATGGAAACGTGGCATCCGCTGGGCGTCGTCGGCGTCATCAGCGCGTTCAATTTTCCGGTGGCCGTGTGGTCGTGGAATGCGGCGCTGGCGTTCGTCTGCGGCAATGCGGTGGTGTGGAAGCCGTCGGAAAAGACCCCGCTGACCGCACTCGCCTGCGACGCCCTGTTCGCGCAGGCGGCACGAACTGCGGGCGGCGTGCCGGACGGCCTGTCGCAGGTGGTGCTCGGCGCGCGGGACGTCGGCATGCTCGTCGCGCAGGATCCGCGCGTGGCGCTCGTGTCGGCCACCGGCAGCACGCGGATGGGACGCGAAGTGGCGGCCGTGGCTGCCACGCGCCTCGCGCGCACGCTGCTCGAGCTCGGCGGCAACAACGCGCTGGTCGTCGCGCCCTCGGCCGATCTCGATCTCGCGCTGCGCGCGATCACGTTCGCCGCGGTCGGCACCGCCGG
>DASYSP010000025.1:0-5095 GCA_036003195.1 Casimicrobiaceae bacterium | reverse complement strand
AGGTGCAGCAGCGAGATCAGCACCTGCCACAGCTCGATGGTGCCGATCACCAGCGCCACCACCACCGACAGGCTGGTGGTGGTGATGTTGTAGAAGATCTTGCGCAGCGGGTTGAGGAACGCCCAGTCGTAGGCCTTGGCCATGAGCACGCCGTCGCTGGTGTCCATCAGCGACATGCCGGCGGCGAACAGGATCGGCATCGCCAGCACGCCGCCGAGCGGCAGGTTGCCGGCGCTGGCGCCCGCGGTCAGCGCGAGCAGGCCCACTTCGGAGGCGGTGTCGAAGCCGAGGCCGAACAGCAGGCCCAGCGGATACATCTGCCAGCTGTGCTTCAGCAGGCGCTCGACATGGCCGCCGAAAATTCGGTTGAGGAAGCCGCGCTTGCGCAGCAGCGCCTCGAGGTGCGCGTGGTCGTGCTGGCCGCGGCGCGCGAGCCGCCACACGCCGAGGATGTCGAGGAGCACCAGCAGGTTGACGATGCCGATGATCCACAGAAACGTGCCGGAGACGCCGGCGCCGATCAGGCTGCCGAAGTCCTTCCACGCCGGCAGGTGGTCGCGCACCGCGGTCGCCGCGAAGGCGACGCCGACGGCGAGCGCCAGCACGATCGTCGAATGGCCGAGCGAAAAGAAGAAACCGATGCCGAGCGGGCGCTGGCCGCGCTGGAGCATGAAGCGCACGGTGTCGTCGATGGCGGCGATGTGGTCGGCGTCGAATGCGTGGCGCAGGCCGAACATGTAGGCGGTGAAGCCCAGACCGATCAGCGCCGGGTGGCTGCCGGCGTAGTAGAGATAGAGGCCCCAGCCGGCGACGTGGAGCATCGCCACCACGCCGTACAGGCCGGCGAGATGCCGCCATTCGCGGGGTGTGAAGGCGATTTTCGCGGGGCGGCGCGGGGTGAAGCGGACGTAGGTGAGGTCGGCCACGGGTCGGTCCTGGGCGCACGACGGTGCTCTGCCCTGATACGGCGGAGGGCGGTCGCTGGATGCACGCGCCGGCGCATCCGGATTGTGCGCCGGAACGTATATCCCGGCAGAGATGGCGCTGCGGTGGCGCGGCGCCCCGCCCCGACGATGACATCGCTCCCGATTCGAACCTCCCGATCCGTGCCGCCGCGCGGCGTGAGGCTCGCGCTCGCCTCGGCGTTGGTCGGTGCGGCGGTATCGGGATTTGCAAGAAGCGCGACGCTGCCGGCAATTTCAGCACCCGGGGCGCAGGCGTTCACGGTGCCGGCGCGCGCGGCGCCCGGGCCGACGTCGCCCATGTCCGCGATGCCGCTGCTCGCGAACGACATGTCCGCGACGCGGCCGGCCGGGAAGGCGGAGCTGGCGTCCGCCATTCGTGTCCCGAGTGCATCGCCGTGGGTGTCACGCGGTGCTGATGGCGGACAGCTCGCGCCCTACATCCCCGCCGACGGCGCCACGATCCTGCAGGAAGTTCCGGCGCGGCGCGACCCCACGGTGCGCAACCTGTCGGCGCTGCGCGCGGCGCTCGACGCGCATTCGCAGGACCTGCATGCCGCCGCCGCGCTGGCGCGCGCGTACATCGATTTCGGCCGCCAGCTCGGCGACGCGCATTACGCCGGCTATGCCGAAGCGGTGATCGCGCCGTGGATGTCGGGGGCCGACCCCCCCGCGGCGGCGCTGGTGCTGCAGGCGACGATCCTGCAGTTCCGCCACCAGTTCGACGACGCGCGCGTGCTGCTGGTGCGCGCGCTGAAGCGTGATCCGCGCGATGGGCAAGCCTGGCTGACGACCGCGACGCTCGACATGGTGCAGGGCCGCTACGACATCGCGCAGAAGGACTGCGCGCAGGTCGCGCGTTTCGGCGGCACGCTCGTCGGCGTCGCCTGCATGGCCAGCCTGCGCACGTACACCGGCCAGGCGCGCGAGGCGCTGGTGACGCTGCGGCAGGTCGACGCGGACGCGGCCGGCATGCCCGCGGGCTACGGCGCATGGATCCACGGCCTCGCGGCCGAAGCCTGCGAGCGGCTGGGCGACTGGCCCGGCGCCGAGAGCCACTACCGCAAGGCCCTCGCCGACGCGCCGGGCGACAACTTCCTGCTCGTCGCCTACGCCGACTTCCTGCTCGATCGCGGCCGTGCGCGGGAGGTCGTTCCCCTGCTCGCGGCGTCGTGGCAATCCGACACGGCGTTCCTGCGCATCGTGCTCGCCGAGGCGGCGCTGGGCTCCCCCGACACGACGCGCGACACGTGGCTCATGGCGGCGCGCTTCGAGGCGTTGCAGCAGCGCGGCAGCGACTACTACGGGCGCGAGCAGGTGCGCTTCGCGCTCCACCTGCAGCACGATCCGCAGGCCGCGCTCGCCCTGGCCCTGCAGAACTGGAAGGTGCAGCGCGCGCCGTGGGACGCGCGCGTGGTGCTCGAGGCGGCGAAGGCCGCCGACAAGCCCGAGGCCGCGGCCGGCGTGCTGGCATTCGTCGCGCAGACGCGGTTGCAGGATCCGGTCATCGAGCCGCTCGCCGCGGAGCTGCGCGCGCGGCTGGATCGGACGCGCGAGGCGCGGCGATGAGGCGGGGCAGCCATCCGCGGGTGACGGCGGCGCTCGGCGCCCCGGCTGGGCTCCTCGCGAGTCGCGCGGCTACGACGCCAGCCGACATCGCGGCGCGAACGCCGCGCGCCGAGGCGCCGGGGCGCGCGACGTGGCGCGCCCTGCGCCGATCGGTGATGGTGGTCGCCGCGCTGGCGGCAACCCTGTGCGCCGCGCCGGCCGCGGCCCATTCGGCGAGCGACGCGTACCTGATGCTTGCCACCGACAGCGGCGCGGCGGCAGGCGTCACGCTCGTCCACGCGCAATGGGACATCGCGCTGCGCGACCTCGATTTCGTGCTGGCGCTCGACGCCGACGGTGACGGCAGCATCACGTGGAACGAGGTGCGCGGACAGCAGGCCGCGATCGCGCGCTACGTGTATGCAGCGTTCAAGGTTCGCGGCGAGGCGGCGGACTGCCGGATCGTGCCCACCGCGCAGAAGATCGGCCAGCACGCCGATGGTGCGTATGCGGTGATGCTGTTCGATATCGCGTGCACCGGCAAGGCCAAGGCGCTGACGTTCGACTACGGCCTCTTCTTCGCGATCGATCCGTCGCACCGTGGGATTGTGGTCATGCAGTCGCGCGACGGCGTGGCCACGGCGCTCGTCTCGCCCGATCACGCCACCGTGCGCTGGACACCCTGACGCAACCAGGGGCAGGCCGTGCGCCCCGATGCCCGTCAATGCTGGATTCCCGCTTTCGCGGGAATGACGGGGATGGGCGACTACGCGACATCATTCTGCAGCCCGTCATCCCCGCGGAGGCGGGGATCCAGTCCTGACGCAACCATGGCCAGGCCGTGCGCCCCGATGCCCGTCAACGCTGGATTCCCGCTTTCGCGGGAATGACGCGAATGGGTGCGACGAGGCAGGCCGTGCGCCTCGATGCCCGTCAATGCTGGATTCCCGCTTTCGCGGGAATGACGGGGATGGACGACTACGCGACATCATTCCGCAGCCCGTCATCCCCGCGAAAGCGGGGATCCAGTCCTGACGCATCGATATGGTCATCCCCGCGAAAGCGGGACCCAGTCGTGACGCCACAAGACGCAGGCCGTGCGCTCCGGCGCCGCCTCAACGCTGGATTCCCGCATTCGCGGAAATGACCAGAGGAGCTAGATCATCATCGATCCGAACATCGCCACCACCGCCAGCGCCATGAGCCCGGTGGCGAACCAACCCAGCCGCTGCAGACGCGGCCGGATGGTGAGCTTGCCCATGATTTCCGGCCGCACGGCCATGCGCATCATCACCGCCATGATGGGCACCGAGATCACGCCGTTGACCACGGCCGACCACAGCAGTGCCTTGATCGGATCGATCGACGTGAAATCGATGCTGACGCCGATCAATGTGGCGACGGTGATGATGAAGTAGAAGCCCTTCGCGTCGGACAGCGACTTGGCGTGCCCGATCGGCCATTTCATGGCTTCGGCGACGGCGTAGGCGGCCGAGCCCGCGAGCACGGGGATCGCCAGCAGGCCCGTGCCGATAATGCCGAGCGCGAACAGCAGGAACGCCGAGTTGCCGGCGATCGGCCGCAGCGCCTCGGCGGCCTGCGCCGACGTCTGGATGTTGGTGATGCCGGCTTCGTGCAGCGTGGCCGCCGTAGTGAGCATGATGCAGAACGCGATGGCATTGGAGAACGCCATGCCGATCCACGTGTCGATCTTGATGCGCCGCAGGTGACGATGCACCTGCTGCGGCGCGTCCTTCAGCGGCTAGTCGCCGTCGGTCGCGCGATGGTCCTCCACCTCCTGCGACGCCTGCCAGAAGAACAGGTACGGGCTGATCGTCGTGCCCAGCACGGCGACCAGCAGCATCAGGTAATCGCCGCCCAGGTTCAACGGCGGCAGCAGCGTGCCCTTGAGCAGCGGCAGCCAGTCGACATTGATCGAGAACAGCACGAGGACGTAGGCGAACAGCGCCAGCGTCAGCCATTTCAGCACCGGCGCCAGGCGCGAATAGGGCAGGAAGAGCTGCATCAGCACCGCCAGCACGCCGAACAGCAGCGCATGGCCGTGCGCCGGTCCGCCGACCACGAGCTGCAGCGCCTCGCCCATCGCGCCGATGTCGGCGGCGATGTTGATCGTGTTGGCCACGAGCAGCAGCGACACCACGAACACCAGCAGCGGCCGCGGATAGTATTCGCGCAGGTTCGCGGCGAGGCCGTGCCCGGTGACGCGGCCGATGCGCGCCGACACCACCTGGATGCCCACCATCAGCGGCGTGGTGAGGAACACGCTCCACAGCATCGCGTAGCCGAACTGCGCGCCGGCCTGCGAATAAGTGGCGATGCCGCTCGGGTCGTCGTCGGCCGCGCCGGTGATGAGGCCCGGCCCTAGGTGATTCAGCAGGTATTTGCGCAGCGAGAACATGTTCGTCGATCGGTAAGCGGGCAACGTGGTGCGTTGACGGGCGCGCGCAGTGCCGGCCGTACCGGACTCGACGATCGGGATCGACGAACAGGAAATGCGGACGGACGACGCGCTCGGGGCCGCGCGAGTATACCTCCGGCGGATCACGTGTCAGGGGCTTCTTGCG
>DASYSP010000024.1:0-21129 GCA_036003195.1 Casimicrobiaceae bacterium | reverse complement strand
CACCACGCCCGTGCCCGGCGGCCCGCTGAACCACGACAAGGCGCAAAGACATGTTCCTCGACCGGTTATTCAAGCTGATGGCGGAAAAGCAGGCTTCCGACCTCTTCATCTCCTGTGGCGCGCCGATCAACCTCAAGGTCAACGGCGTGGTGTCGCCGGTGTCGACGCAGCCGATGGACCCCGATACCGTGCGGCGGATCGCCTACGAGCTGATGAACAAGGAGCAGGCGCGGGCGTTCGAGAGCGAAATGGAGATGAACCTCTCGCACCTGGACCGGGCGGTGGGCAATTTCCGCATCAACATCTTCCGCCAGCGCGGCACGATCTCGCTGGTGATCCGCTACGTGCGCAGCAACGTGCCGCCGTTCGCGCAGTTGCGCCTGCCCCAGGTGCTGCTCGACCTCGTCGTCGAGCGCCGCGGGCTGGTGCTGGTGGCGGGCGCCACGGGCTCCGGCAAGTCGACGACGCTGGCGGCGATGATCGACCATCGCAACCTGAAGAAGCCCGGCCACATCCTGACGATCGAGGATCCGATCGAGTACCTGTTCGAGCACAAGCAGAGCATCGTCAACCAGCGCGAAATCGGCGTCGACACGCAGAACTACCACCTTGCACTGGCCAATGCACTGCGTGAAGCGCCCGACCTCATCATGATCGGCGAGATCCGCGACAAGGAGACGATGCAGGCGGCGCTGATCCACACGCTGACCGGCCACCTGTGCCTGTCGACGATCCATGCCAACAACAGCTACCACGCGCTGTCGCGGATCATCAACCTGTTTCCCCACGACGCACGCTCGGCGGTGCTGTCCGACCTGTCGATCGGCCTGCGCGCCATCATCTCGCAGCGCCTCGTGCGCAATCGCGAGGGCGAGCTGCAGCCGGCCGTGGAAATCCTGCTCAATACCTCGCTCATCGCCGAGCTCGTCAAGAGCGGCGAGTTCGCGCAGATCAAGGAGGCGATGGAGCAGTCGCTCTATCCCGGATCGCAGACGTTCGAGCAGGCGCTGTGCCGGCTGTTCCTCGACGGCAGGATCAGCTACGACGAGGCGATGACGGCGTCCGATTCGGCCACCAACCTCGCCTGGCTCATCAACCAGAACGCGCCGAACACGCGTGTCGAGGCGATCCAGGACAACGACGACGATGCGCAGGCGCGCCCGCGCCGCGGCAACATCGACTTCGCGTCCGTGTCCATCGATCCCGCGATGCTCGATCACGCGCAGTAGCCAGGGCGTTTGCTACCATCGCGCGATGGACGATCGCGCACGCCCCACGCTCGCCTTGGCCTCGGAGCTGATCGCGCGGCGCTCGCTCACGCCCGACGACGCAGGCTGCCAGGCCGTCATCACGGCGCGCCTCGCGCCGCTGGGCTTTCGTTGCGAGACGATCGTCGCCAATGGCGTTACCAACCTGTGGGCGCGGCGTGGCAGCACGCCGCCGCTCGTGGTGTTCGCCGGCCATACCGACGTGGTGCCCACGGGCCCGCTCGATCATTGGCGATCGGATCCGTTCGTTCCGGAAGTGCGCGACGGCATCCTTTACGGGCGCGGCGCCGCCGACATGAAGGGATCGGTGGCGGCGTTCGTCACCGCGATCGAGGCCTACGTCGCGGCTTCGCCCGACGAGCCCGGCTCGGTCGCGCTCGCGATCACCTCGGACGAGGAAGGACCGTCGACCGACGGCACGCTGCGCATCGTCGAGGCCCTCAAGGCGCGTGGCGAGTCGATCGACTATTGCATCGTCGGCGAGCCGTCGTCGGTGGCCACGCTTGGCGACATGATCAAGAACGGCCGCCGCGGCACGCTGTCCGGCACGCTCGTCGTGCACGGCACGCAGGGGCACGTCGCGTATCCGCACCTCGCCGACAATCCCATCCACCGCATCGCGCCGGCGCTGGCCGAGCTCGCCGCCATGCATTGGGACGACGGCAACGCTTATTTCCCGCCGACCACCTGGCAATGCTCGAATGTCCATGCCGGCACCGGCGCCACCAACGTGATTCCCGGGACGCTGGAGCTCAACTTCAACTGGCGCTATTCGACGGCGTCGACGCGCGAAGACCTTGTGGCGCGGCTCGAAGGCGTGCTCGCGCGCCACGGCGTGCGCTATACCCTGACGCTGCCGGCCTCGGGACCGCCCTACCTGACCCCGCGCGGCACGCTGGTCGAAGTGGCCAGTGCGACGATTCGCGAGCGGCTCGGCATCACGCCCGAGATCTCCTGCACCGGTGGCACGTCCGACGGGCGCTTCCTGGCGACGATCGCGCGCGAAGTGGTCGAGCTCGGACCGGTCAATGCCACGATCCACAAAGTCGACGAGTGCGTGGACGTGGGCGAGCTCGAGGCGCTGTCCGGCCTCTACCGGGCAATCCTCGAGCGGCTGCTGGCGGCGCGATGAACCGGCCGCTCCCGCTGTGAGCGCGCCGACGCACGAACTCGCGACGCTGCGCGACTGGTTGCGCTACGCGGTATCGCGGTTCAATGAAGCCGGTCTCGCCTTCGGCCACGGCACCGCCAACGCCTACGACGAGGCCGCCTATCTCGTCCTGCATGCGCTGCACCTGCCAATCGATCGCCTCGAGCCGTTTCTCGACGCCACGCTGACGCAGGCCGAGCGCGCGACGCTCGCCGAGCTCCTCGTGCGACGGATCGACGACCGCATCCCGGCCGCCTATCTCACGCACGAAGCGTGGCTCGGTGCGTTCCGCTTCTACGTCGACGAGCGAGTGCTCGTGCCGCGCTCGTTCATCGCCGAGCTGCTGCCCGACCATCTGGCGCCCTTCGTCGGCGAGCCCTCGCGCGTGCGGACCGCGCTCGACCTGTGCACCGGGTCAGGCTGTCTCGCGATCCTGCTCGCGGACGCGTTCCCGCAGGCGGACGTCGACGCCGTCGACGTGTCGCCCGACGCCCTCGCCGTCGCCCAGCGCAACGTCAGCGACTATGGCCTCGCCGATCGCATCAACCTGATCCGCTCGGACGTCTACGCGAACCTGGCCGAAAAGAGCTACGACCTCGTCATCAGCAATCCGCCGTACGTCACGGCGATGGCGATGGAGGATCTGCCGCCGGAATACCGGCGCGAGCCGGCGATCGCCCTCGCCGGTGGCGACGACGGCCTCGACATCGTGCGCCGCATCGTCAAGGAGGCACCGCGGTACCTCAACGCGCGCGGCACCCTGGTCGTCGAGGTCGGACACAACCGCAACGCCGTCGACGCGGCGTTCCCGCGCCTCGCGCTGACCTGGGTCACCACGGCATCGTCGACGGACAGCGTGTTCGCGGTGAGCCGCGAGGACCTGGTGCGATGAGTCGCCAGGGCCGCGCGGTCTGACATCGCGCGGCACGCGCGTTCAGGTGGCGATTTCGAAGAATGCGCGAATGCGGCGGATGAGTTCCGCCGCGCGGTTGCTCGCCTGCCGTGCGCGGGCGTCGGCGGACAGTTCGAGCGCCTTGTCGTTGGCCGCCTGGCGGGTGGCGACGACCTCCGACAGCGCATCGACGAGTGCCGGCCGCGCCTGCAGGATCGCGTCGAAGCCGGCCTTGTCGAGGCGGTAACAGAGGACGTCGCCGACGGCCACCACGTTCGCGGTGCGCGCCTGGCCGGTCAGCAGTCCCATTTCGCCGAAATAATCGGGCGCGCGCAGTTCGGCGAGCTTCGGGCCATCGGCCTGCCCCGTGGCCGCACCGAACACGTCGACCTGGCCCTCGGCCAGCAGGTAAAGGCAGTCGGCGTGCTCGCCCATGCGCGAGATCGCATCATCGTTGACGAAGCGGTGGGTGACGAGCTCGTCCGCGAGCGCCATCCGCTCGGGCTCGGTGAACGCGGCGAACAGCGGCACGCGCTCGAGCGCCCGCAGCCGTCCGCTGCGTTCGCGCTCGGAGACCGTCGCCGGCGATTCGCGGTTGGCGCGCAACAGCACGCGATGCGGATATGCGAACAGGACCCTCGCCCGCTCGAGCGCCGCGTACACGTGCACGCGAATGCGGGAATCGGTCTGCCGGTCACGCGACAGGTCGAGGATCCAGTACACGATGTTGTACTCGATGCCACTCTCGCCGAACCCGACGCAGATGCAGGTGGGCGGCGGCGTCTTGGCGACGTTGTCGACGTCGAGCCGGCGGATCGCCTGCTCGACGACCGCGATCACCCGCGACGGCGGCACTGCGAAGACGACCTCGAAGGCGACGTCGCGGCGACACGGGATTCGCTCGTCGCCGCGCCGCCCCAGCACCTGCACCTTGTTGGTGACGAGCTGGGAGTTGGGCACGATCACGGTCTCGCCCGCATTGGTGGCGATCGACATGTACCGCCAGCGAATGCTGACGATCTGCCCGAACACGTTGTCGATGCGCACCCAGTCGCCGATGCGGCAGGTGTTGTCGAGCTGCAGCGAGATGCCGCCCCACAAATTGCCGAGCGTCTGCTGCAGCGAGAATGCCAGCGCGCCGGTGATCACCGCCGACGGGATCGCGATCGCCGCCAGGTCGACGCCATCGTAGCTGATGCGCACCAGCACGTAGACGATCAGCACCACCGCCATGATGAGATCGGCGAGGATGCGGGGGATCACCAGACGCACCAGGATCACCTGGAACAGGAACGTCGCGGCGAGGCGGAAGAAGCCGAGGGCGACCAGGAACAGCAGGAATTCGCGCACGATCAGCGTCACGCGGCTGCCGCCGGACGCCGGCGTCAACAGGGTCAGCACCGCGAGGCCGAACTCGCCGATCACCATCAGCGCAACCATGATCGCCGCGCCGCGCCGCAGGTCGCGGCGGATGGCCATCGTCAGGCCGGCGAGCACGATGCCGACCGCGATGTACATCGCGGCATCGAAGACGGTGGTGGTCAGTGGGGTCATGTCGCGATCTCGCGCGGCTCTGCAGTGCGGACCTGTTCCGCGCCGAGGCGATTATAGGGTGGAGCGCCGCCGCGCGTCGCGTAAAATCAACGCCCCGCCCCCGATTCCGCCCATCATGCCTTCACTCTCCGGCGGCGAGCTCCTCGTCGCGAGCCTCGTCGCCCAGGACGCCACGCTCGCATTCGGCGTTCCCGGCGAAAGCTACCTCGCGGTGCTCGACGCGCTGGTCGACGTTGCCGACCGGCTGCGCTTCATCGTCTGCCGCAATGAAGGCGGCGCGGCCTATGCGGCCGAGGCGTACGGCAAGCTGACCGGCCGCCCTGGCGTGGCACTCGTCACACGCGGACCCGGGGCTTCGAACGCGGCGATCGGCATCCACACGGCGGCGCAGGACTCGACGCCCCTGATCGTCTTCGTCGGGCAGGTCGGTGGCGACTTCGTCGAGCGCGAGGCCTTCCAGGAGATCGACTATCGCCGCATGTACGGGAGCATCGCCAAGTGGGCGGCCCAGATCGACTGCGCCGAACGCATCCCCGAATTCGTCGCGCACGCCTATCGCACGGCGATGTCGGGACGCCCCGGCCCCGTGGTGCTCGCATTGCCGGAGGACATGCTGACGACGCGCGCCGACGCGGCAGTGGTGCCACGTGTCGATGCGGTCGCGGCCGGTGTCGATCCGCGCGCGCTGGCCCCGGTGCATGCCGCACTCGCCGGCGCGCGTGCGCCGATGGTGATCGTCGGTGGCAGCCGCTGGGACCGAACGGCAAGCGAAGCGATGCAACGCGCGGCGCAAGCGTGGCAGCTGCCGGTCGCCTGCGCATTCCGCCACCAGGACCTGTTCGACAACCGCGACCCGCACTACGCGGGCGATGTCGGCATCGGCATCAATCCGAAGCTGGCGGCGCGCGTGCGCGATGCGGATGTCCTGCTGGTGATCGGGGAACGCCTGGGTGAAGCGACGACCTCCGGGTATTCGCTCGTCACCGCGCCGCTGCCGCGCCAGACACTGATCCACGTGCATCCCGGCGCCGAGGAGCTCGGGCGCGTCTACCAGCCGGCGCACGCGATCTGCGCCACGCCGCAGGCATTCCTCGACGCGTGGTCGACGCTACCTGCGCCCACCGCGCCCACGTGGGCCGGCGCGTCCAGCGCGGCGCATGCCGAGTACGACGCGTGGCGGGCGCCGCGTGCGGTGCCCGGCGCCCTCGACCTGTGGCAGATCGTGCGCTGGCTCGACGCGCAGCTGCCTGACGACGCGATCATCGCCAACGGGGCCGGCAACTACGCCACATGGATGCATCGGCTGTTCCGCTATCGCGGGTTTCGCACGCAGCTCGCACCCTACTCCGGGTCGATGGGCTATGGCGTGCCGGCGGCGATCGCCGCCCAGCTCGTGCATCCCGGCCGCCTCGTCGTATCGTGGAACGGCGACGGCTGCTTCCAGATGAATGGCCAGGAGCTCGCCACCGCCGTCGAGCACGCGCTGCCGATCGTGTTCGTGGTGATCGACAATGGCATGTACGGCACGATCCGCATGCACCAGGAGCGCAACTATCCCGCGCGCGTGTCCGGCACGTCCATCCGCAATCCCGACTTCGCGGCCCTGGCGCGCGCCCATGGCGCGCACGGCGAGACGGTGGCGAGCACGGCAGACTTCGCGCCGGCGTTTGCACGTGCGCGTGCCGCCGGCAAGACCGCCCTGCTGCACCTCAAGCTCGACCCGCAGGCGCTGACGATGAACGCCTCGCTCGACGCGCTGCGCGCGCAGGGCGAATCGCAGCATCGCGCGTAACGCACAGCCGCCCCGGTACGGGGATTGCCGGCGCACGCCACGCAATGTCGGCACGCGCGCTTATTGCGCCGACGCCGCGCGTCGTATTCGCGGCTCAACCGCCGACGATGACGAGGTCGATGTCGGCGGCCTCACGTCGCAACGCGATGAGCGCCTGGTAAGCCGCAGAGGCATGCCAGCCGCGCGCGGCGTCGAGGTCGGGGAATTCGAGAACCACGGCGTCCGTATGGCGATGCGTGCCGTCGAGGACGTCGGTCACCGTGCCGCGCAGCAGCACCTTGCCGCCGAAAGGCGCGATGGTTTGCGGAACTCGCTGGCGATAGCGATCCCACCGGTCCGCGTCGCGCACGGTGACGTGACCGACCACCCAGGCCGGGCGTTGTGGGTTCATGACGAGCCTCCGTTCAGGATGCGGAACATTTGTAGCGTCTGTCAGCCGATCGACATCAGGCTGGCGTTGCCCCCGGCGGCCGCGGTATTGACGGATACCGAGCGCTCGACGCACAGGCGCTCGATCGCATAAGCCGTGGCGTCGGCCGCCCCTCTCGGCGCACTTTGCAGGCCGATGATGGCACCCGGGCGCTGCGCGAGGCGGCGGCTCCACGCCGCGACCTCTGCCGGGTCGCCGGCGACGAGCGCGGCATCGAAATCGGCGACATCCGGATCGACGCACTCGACCGCCGCGCGCAACGGCGGCGGCAACGCGGCGCGCCAGGCCTGCGAATCCGGGGTGTCGGGCCATGCCGCGTCGGCCCCGGCAGCGAGCACCGTGGCGAGCTGCAGCAGGCGGTCATTGCGCGCGTCGGCCACGCACAGCACGCGGCGGCGCGGCACCAGCAACCAGGTGTCGCGCTGACCTGTGGGACCCGGCAGCACGGCGGGAATCGAAGCCGGGACGAGGCTCGCCAGCGCGTCGCACGCCGGCACGAGCGCATGTCCGTCCGCGTCGGCGGCGAGAATGTCACGCAGCGCCTGCAGCCGTGCGTGTAGACGGGTGCCGTCCGCCGCATGGTCGCTGCGATCGCCCGCGACCGCCGCGGCGGGGTGCACCGCGGACCTGTCGACGGGGATGCGCACCTCGCGCGGCGGCACGACGGGCATGGCGACGAGCCGTCGCAGGTAGCAAGGGCCCCCCGCCTTGGGCCCGGTTCCCGACAGGCCCTCGCCGCCGAACGGCTGCACGCCGACCACGGCGCCGATGATGTTGCGGTTGACGTAGATGTTGCCCACCCGCGCACGGGCGACGATGCGCTCGATCGTCTCGTCGATGCGCGACTGGATGCCGAGCGTCAGTCCGTAGCCGGTGGCGTTGATGGCGTCGACCAGCGCGTCCAGTCCATCGCGGCGAAAGCGCACCACGTGCAGCACCGGACCGAACACTTCGTGCCTGAGCTCGCCGACGTCGGCGATCTCGATCAGCGTCGGCGCGACGAACAGGCCGTGTTGGCGCGCATCGTCGGCGAGCGGCGCCTCGTGGATGCGGTGACCTGCGGCGCGCATCGCAGCGATATGGGCCACGACGCGGCGGCGCGCGTCGTCGTCGATCAGCGGTCCGACGTCGGTCGCGAGCCGCACCGGGTTGCCGACGCACAGCTCGTCCATCGCACCGCGCAGCATCGTCAGCACGCGTTCGGCGACGTCTTCCTGCACGCACAGGACGCGCAGCGCCGAGCACCGCTGTCCCGCGCTGTCGAAGGCGGACAGCAACGCGTCGGCGACTGCCTGTTCGGGCAGTGCCGACGAGTCGACAATCATTGCGTTCTGGCCGCCGGTTTCGGCGATCAGCACCGGCAACTGCCCGTGAGCGTCCACGCGCCCGGCAAGGCTTTCCTGCAGCAGGCGCGCCACCTCGTTCGAACCGGTGAACAGGACCCCGCGCACGCGCGGATCGGCGACGAGTGAGGCGCCGATCGTCTCGCCGGGGCCCGGCAGCAATTGCAATGCCGCGCCGGGAATGCCCGCCGCGCCGAGCAACGCGACCGCGCGGGCGGCGACGAGCGGCGTCTGCTCTGCGGGCTTGGCGATGACCGCATTGCCGGCCGCGAGCGCCGCGGCGACCTGCCCGGTGAAAATCGACAGCGGGAAGTTCCACGGGCTGATGGCCACAATCACGCCCAGCGGCGGCGCATCCCCGCCAAGCGTCGCGCGCGCCTGCGCGGCGTAGTAGCGCAGGAAGTCGACCGCCTCGCGTACTTCGCCGACCGCATTGGCGTAGGTCTTGCCGGCTTCGCGCACGATGATGCCGATCATCCGGTCGGTGTCGTCCACCAGCGCGTCGGCTGCGCGCTCGAGCATCGCCGCACGCTCCGCCGCCGGTACCGCGTGCCACGCTCGCGCGCCGGCCGCGGCGACGGCGAGCGCATCGTCGACGTCGCGCGTGGTCGCTTCGTGCACGCCGCCGACGACGTCGCGAAGATCCGACGGATTGACGACGTCGCGCGCAATGCCCGACAGCCGCTCGCGGCCATCGACGAGCGGCGCCGCGCGGTGCCGCAGCGGTTCGGCCAGCAGCGTCGTCGCCAGCGTCGCCAGGCGGTGCTCGTCAGCGAGATCGACGCCAGCCGAATTGACGCGATCGGGCGCGTACAGCGCGCTCGGCAGCGGAATGCGCGGATGCGGCGCACCGAGCACCCCGGATGGTGCGGCATTGCGTTCGACGACTTCCACCGGATCCGCGATGAGTTCGTCGAGCGGGATGCGCGCATCGGCAATGCGATTGACGAACGACGTGTTGGCGCCATTCTCGAGGAGCCGCCGCACGAGGTAGGCCAGCAGCGTCTCGTGCGTGCCCACCGGCGCATAGATGCGGCAGGGACGGCCGAGACCTCCGTCCCGCGTCGGCGCCACCACCCGCTCGTACAGCGCCTCTCCCATGCCGTGCAGGCACTGGAACTCGTATTGGCCGGGACTGAAATCGGGGCCGGCCAGAGCATGGATGGCGGCCACCGTGTGCGCGTTGTGCGTGGCGAACTGGGGGTACACCGCGGCTGGCGCGGCCAGCAGCCGACGCGCGCAGGCGAGATAGGCGACATCGGTGTGGACCTTGCGCGTGTACACGGGGTAGTCGGCAAGACCGTCGACCTGTGCGCGCTTGATCTCGCTGTCCCAGTACGCGCCCTTGACGAGGCGCACCATCAGGCGGCGCGACGTGCGTTGCGCGAGATCGACCAGCAGGTCGACCACCGCCGGACAGCGCTTCTGGTAGGCCTGGATGACGAAGCCGACGCCGTTCCAGCCGGCGAGCCCCGGCTCGCGGCACAGGCGCTCGAGGAGGTCGAGGGACAGCTCCAGGCGATCGGCTTCCTCGGCGTCGATGTTGAGACCGATGTCGTATCGGCGCGCGCGTTGTGCGAGCGCCGCGAGCCGCGGGTGGAGCTCGTGCATGACGCGTGCACGTTGCGTGCGCGCATAGCGCGGGTGCAACGCCGAGAGCTTGATGGAAATGCCGGGACCGGCATGGATGCCGCGGCCATCCGCGGCAGCGCCGATGGCATCGATCGCCTGTTCGTACGCCGCGAGATAGCGATCGGCGTCGCCCGCGGTGAGCGCGGCTTCGCCAAGCATGTCGTACGAGTATCGGAAGCCCTGCGCCTCGCGCTTGCGCGCGTGGGCCAGCGCCTCCCCGATCGTCTCGCCGGCGACGAACTGCTCGCCCATGAGGCGCATCACGAGGTCGACACCCCGGCGCACGATCGGCTCGCCGCCTTTCGCCAGCACGCGTGCGAGTGCTCCGGCGAGGCTGCCCTCGGCATGGGTGGCCACGAGCTTGCCGGTGAGGATCAAGCCCCACGTCGCGGCATTGACGAACAGCGACGGACTCTGGCCGACGTGGGCATGCCAATCGCCGTCGCCGATCTTGTCGCGAATCAGCGCGTCGCGCGTGGCCACGTCCGGAATGCGCAGCAGCGCTTCGGCGAGGCACATCAGCGCCACCCCCTCCTGCGACGACAGCGCGAATTCCTGGATCAGCCCCTGCACGAGACCCTCGTTGCCGCCGCGCGCACGCAGCCGCGCCGCAAGGTCGGTCGCCAGCGCATGTGCCGCGGCGGCCTGTGTGGGCGCGAGCCGCGCGGCGCCGACCAGGTCGCGCACGCACTGCGTCTCGGCACGACGTGTCGCGCGCGTGACCGCCGCGCGCAGCGGCGACCGGTGAGGAATTTCGGCGGCGAGCGCCGCGAACGGATGCGACGTCGAGACGAATTCGGCGGTCATGGCAGCCGCGAGTTTACGCCGGCGGCGGCCGCTGCCGCGGCAAGCGCATCGTGATGCACGCGATCGAGACGCTCTGCGTCCGCTCAGCGCAACCGCGTGACGAATCGCGACAGCCGGGATGCCGCATCCGCATTCACGGCGCCGGGCGGCACCCGGCCGTCGAGGATGCAAGCCACTTGCGCCACCGTCTCGTCGGCCTGGTGCAGGGCCGCTTGCGGTGTCAACCCGCCGACGTGCGGCGTCGCGATGACGCGCGGATGGCGCGCAAGTGCGAGGGACGGCCGGTCGTCGCCTTCGCGGCCGACATCGAGCGCGCAGCCGGCGATGCGACCGGCGTCGAGCGCGTCGGCGAGCGCGATCTCGTCGACGAGCGCGCCGCGCGACGCGTTGACGAAAAAGGCCGTGGGCTTCATGCAAGCGAACGCCGCCGCGTCCATGAGATCCTCGGTCTCGGTCGTGGCCAGCGCCAGGCAGACGACGTAATCCGCCATGCCAAGCAGCGTCGACAGCGACACGCGCTCGCGCCCCGGCGCGTCGACGGCGTCGTACGGGCTGTACACGCAAATACGCATCCGCAACGCCGCGCAGAGCTCGCACAGGTACCGGGCGATCCGGCCGTAGCCGATGATCCCCACGGTGGCGCCCTTCAATTCGCGTCCCATCGCCGGTGAAGGCTGCTCGCCGCGGTGATAGGCACCGGAGGCCGCGCTGATGCCGCGTGCAAGGTCGATCATCACGCCGAGGCACCACTCGGCGACCGCCGGCACGAATCCGGCGCTCGCCTGGGTGACCAGCACGCCATGATGGCTCGCCGCGGCGACGTCGACGTTACGTATATCGACCGCGCAGCGCACGTACGCGGCGAGCGCGGGCAGCGCGTCGAAAAGCGTCGCCGGTGCTGCGGCCTGGCGGTCGGCGACGATCACGTCGCAATCGCGTGCGGATTCGATGAGTTCGCGGGGTCCAAGCGGAACCTCGGCGTCGTGCAGACGGACCTCGGCCAGCTTCGCCAGCCGATTCTGTACGGCGGCCGGATAGTATCGCTCGCGCGCCGCAGGCGGAAACGTGAGCAGCAGGCGTGCCATCGCTCGAGTTCGGCGAACGGTTGTCAGCCGTCAGCGCACGAGACAGGGTTGCTTCGGATCGAACCTCCATCCTGGCAACAGGAATTGCATCGCCGCCGCATCGTCACGCCCGCCGAGCACATGCTCGTGATAGAGGCGGTGGTGGCGCTCGACGGCGTCGAAGTCGATGTCGACGCCAAGGCCCGGCCGGTCCGGCACGCCGATCGCGCCATCGACGATGCGCAGTGGCTCGTGCGTCAGCCGCTCGCCGTCCTGCCAGATCCAGTGCGTATCGATCGCGGTGATCGATCCCGGCGCGGCGGCCGCGCAATGCACGAACATCGCCAGCGAGACGTCGAAATGATTGTTCGAGTGCGACCCCCAAGTCAGCCCCCAGTCGTGGCAGAGCTCAGCGACGCGCACCGAGCCCTGCATCGTCCAGAAATGGGGGTCGGCGAGCGGGATGTCGACCGCGTCGGCGGCAATCGCGTGGCGCAGCTCGCGCCAATCGGTGGCGACCATGTTGGTGGCCGTGCGCATGCCGGTTGCGCGGCGAAACTCCGCCATCGTCTCGCGCGCCGAGAATGCGCCTTCGGCACCGCACGGGTCCTCGGCATAGGCCATCACGCCATCGAGCCCACGGCACAGGCGAATGGCGTCGGCGAGTCGCCAGCCTCCGTTCGGATCGAGCGTCACGCGCGAATCGGGAAAGCGTGCCTTCAACGCGCGCACCGCCTCCGCTTCCTCTTCGCCGCGCATGACACCACCCTTCAGCTTGAAATCGCGAAACCCATATCTCGCATGCGCGGCCTCGGCGAGCCGCACGATCGCCTGCGGCGTCATCGCCTCCTCGTTGCGCAGGCGCAGCCACGCGTCGCCGGCGTCGCGCTCGGCCCGGTACGGCAGCGGCGTGCGCGCACGCTCGCCGATGTAGAAAAGATAGCCGAGGACGGGCACCACATCGCGCTGGCGTCCGCCACCACCGAGGAGCTCGGCGACCGGCACGCCGAGGAATTGCCCCAGCAAGTCGAGCAGCGCCGATTCGAGCGCGGTGACCGCGTGCACCGTCACGCGCAAGTCGAACGTCTGCGATCCACGGCCGCCCGCGTCACGTGTAGCGAACGCGCCGCGCACGGCATTGAGCACGGTGCGATATTGCGCGACCGGGCGGCCGACGACCAGCGGCCTCGCGTCTTCCAGCGTGCGCCGGATGGCTTCGCCGCCCGGAACCTCGCCGACACCGAAATGCCCCGCGTCGTCCTCGAGCACGACGAGGTTGCGTGTGAAAAAAGGCGCGTGTGCGCCGCTCAGGTTGAGCAGCATGCTATCGTGGCCCGCCACCGGAATCACCCGCATGGCGGCCACGCTCGGGACATGTTGCCGATCCAATTTCTCCATCCTTCGTGTAGCGACCGACCTTCGCATCGGCACGATCGGCGGGCGGCGCGTCGACGCGCACGGTATCACAGGCCGATGCGCGCTGCCGACGGGACCATCGCGGATGCTGCGCCATGACGAGCGTACCGCCGTCGGTGATGCCGGCGCTGGCGTGCGACTGCCACATGCACATCTACGAGGACGGCTACCCGGTGCGCAAAGACTGGCAGGCGCCAGTGCCACGGGCGCCCGTCGCCGACTATCGCGAGGTGCAGCGAGCGCTGGGACTCGCGCGGACCATCGTCGTGCAGCCGAACGCCTACGGATTCGACAATCGGTGCACGGAAAACGCGCTGCGCGCCCTCGGGCAGGATGCGCGCGGCATCGCCGCGATCCGTCCCGACGTCGACGACCTCGAGCTCGCGCGCCTGCATGCCGCCGGGTTTCGCGGCGCGCGATGCTACCTGCTCGCTGGCGCCCTTCTGGCTTGGGACGACGTGCCGCGGATTGCGGCGCGCATTGCCCGCTTCGGCTGGCATGTCCAGCTGCAGCTCGATGGCCGCGACCTTCCCCGGCTGGCGACGGCAATCGAGGCGCTGCCGGTGGAAGCGGTCATCGACCACAACGGCAAGTTTCTCGAGCCGGTGCCTCCGTCGCATCCCGCGTTTCGCACGCTCCTCGGGCTGCTCGACAGTGGACGCTGCTGGGTGAAGCTGTCGGCGCCGTACGAGACTTCGCGGCGGGGGCCGCCGCGTTTCGAGGATGTCGGCGCACTCGCCGCCGCGCTGGCCGCGGCCAACCCGGGGCGATGCGTGTGGGCCACCAACTGGCCGCATCCGGGAACCGCGTCGCCGCCTCGCGAAGCTGAGCTGCGCGATCTGTTTCTCGAATGGGTGCCTGCGGTCGCCGATCGCACGCGCATTCTCGTCGACAACCCCGCGCGTCTCTACGGATTCTGACGCAGCACGTGGCCGCCGTCGCCGTGCGGCACGCACTGTCGCCCGCGCGCGTTCGTCATCGGCTCGGCAGCGTGCCTGGGTAAAGCCGGTCGAGCGTCTGCCATGCAGCGTCGCGCAGCAGCGATTGCAGTTCGTCCCGCAGTGCGGCTTCCTCGCACGCGGGTACGCGCATCGACCAGATGCGTGCCAGGCGATCGCGGTGGTATTCAATGATTTCCGTGACCAGCGGAGTCCAGAACGCCGGATGCTCGCTTTCGCTCCACTCGCCGCGCCCGCGCCCGTAGTGCGCCACGGTGAGATAGCGCAACAGCGCTGACGCCACGAGACCGGTCAGAAACGCATCGTCGAAGCGCAGCACGGCGCCTGTCTTGCCACGTGCGAGGTTCATGCCGCGGGCGACGCCGGCGCCGCCCAGGGCGCCCAGGATCGCCCCGGCGAGCATGCCAGCGCCGAACGACAGCCCGCCCGTGGCAATGTCGGCCGCAAGGCCCGTCAGCGCTCCCGACACGGCGCCGCCCATCAACGCAGCCTTGCCTTCGCTCATTGGCGCGTCCACGCTCACGCCCTCGGCGATGCGCGCCTCCACCTCACGCTGCGCACGGCCGTCGAGCTCATGCAACGCGACCAGGCGGTCCGTCGCGCCGCGCAGAGCGTCGGCCAGGCGTGACGCGAGCGCACGCGAGGCGCCGGCCGCGCGACCACTGGCGGCGTCTGCGGCAATGCCGAGGCGGCGCCCGATGTCGCGCCAGGCGTCGATCGCGCCACCTTCGGCGAGCGCCTCGCGATCGCAGGCGGCCGCAGCGATCGGCGCCGCGAGGATCGCCATCGCGGTATCGAACTGCACGACCCTGCGCGCTTGCCATGCCTGCGCAAGGCGTGCATTCAGTGCGCGCCGCGACTCGGGCAACGCGTCGCCCACGAGGTCGAGCAGCGCGATCTCCTGCACCCAGCAGCGGGTGAAAGCGTCGAGCGTCGCCACGGCGCGCACCATCGGCCGCGCCCCGATCGCGTGGCGCCAGGCATCTTCCTGCGCCGCCTCCGCGTCGCGCGGGCGCGGCGCGCCGGTCTGGTTGACGAGCACGACCACCGGCTTGCCGATCCATTCCAGGATGTCGAGCTCCGGCACGAGGTAGCCGGCGTCGCCAGGGAGCTCGGTGGCGTTGACGAGATACAGCACGACATCGGCGTCGGCAGCGACGTTGCGCACGGCCTGCTGCGCGAGGTGGAACGCGCGATCGCGAAAGCGGTCCCAGACTTCCGAAAGAAACCACCCCAGCGGATGGTGTTGCTGGGCGAGGCGCCGTGCCAGCCGCGCGCTGTCGCCGAAGCCGGGCGTGTCCCACAGCAGCAACGCTTCGCCGCCCGCGGTCTCCAGCAGTGTGTAGACCGCCGCTTCCTGCGTCACGTGCTGCGCATCGCTGACCGCGCCGACGTCCCGCCCGACGAGCGTGCGCGCGAGCGTCGTCTTGCCCGCATTGGTATGCGATATGAGCGACAGCGCGATGGTCGCGCCCGGTATCGCATCGTCGGCGCGAGGGCCGTCAGCCATCGTGGCTCATCGCGCTTTCGAAGCCGGCCACCGCCGCCGCGACATCGGGAGCCGCGAGTTCGGCGAATACGACGTGCACGCCGGCATCGGCGCCGAGGCGCTGCCAGGCGGCGCGCCGTGCGTTGATGCGCGCGCCATCGCCGGTCCAATGCGCGACCCACGCCGTCTCGTCGACGAGCGCGATGGGCGAATTGCCGTGTGCGGCGAGCGCCTCGAGGAACGCGCCGTGCACTTCTCGCTCGGGGGTCGCCGCGGCGTTGAACAGGGCCACGAGCGCCGTGTCCGCGCCGCTCGGCGACTCGACCTCGTCCCCATACGCTACCGGCGCAGTGACGGTCATCGTTGCACCGCCGCCGAACACGCGTCCCACGATGGATTCGAGGCCGGCGACCGCCGCAGCGTCCGGCGCATGGCTGTAAGGAATTACCCGCACCCGTGCCGTGCCGCCGTGGAACCCGCGCAGCAGGCGCCGGAAATACGGCTCTTCGAGCGGCAGCACCATGTTTGCCGCGCGATGACGCTCGACCAGGCGTGCGCCGAGCGCGAGCAGCAGGCGCGGCAGGATCACGATCGCCGCCACCGTCGCCGCCATCAGGTGGATCCATTGCGCGGCGTTGGTGGAAGCTGGCGCGCGTATTGCCGCGATCGCCGCCGCGTCGGGCACCGTGACGCGAAGCAGCAGCGCGCCGGGAGCGTACGCGGCGGCAAGGATGAAGTGCACCGCCGGCGCGTCGAGGAACGTGCTTTGCCAGGTCGCGCGATATTCGAAGGCCAGGCCGCGCACGTACAGCCCGGCGATCACGCCGGCGGCAAGGGCCGCGGCGGCGACGTGAAGCATGCGTACGGCGCGCGCACTCTGCAGGGGCGCCGAGCGGACACCCCAGTCGGTGACCAATGCAACCAGCGTCTGCTGCATGGCACCGCGCGCGAGCCGACGCGACGAGGGTGATCGACCACCTGCAACGGCCGTGAGCATCCGGCGCATCGGCCCTGGCGCGCCGCCGTCGCCGTAATGCAGGACATAGCCGACGGCGATGAACGCGTACACCGCGAGATTCCAGGCGAGCAACCCGAGTACCGGAGGCGCAAGGATGTTGATGCGCTGTGCGCGGTCGACCTGGTCGAGGAAGACACCGAGCACGAAGCCGATGCCGGCAAGCGAAGTGCCGATCCAGGGACGCCAGCGCAGCGCACGCACCGTCCGCGGCAGCAGCGGCTGGCGCGCGCCCAGCCGCTCGACCACGAGTGCCGCGCGGCGCGCCAGGAACGTCGTCGCCGAAGCATCTGCGCCGACGACCTCGGCCGCGGCGCGGCTCGCCCAGGCGCGCTCGTCGTCGCTCCACAGTCCGCGTGCGGTGTCGGCGACCTCCACCGCGCGCACCGCGACGACTTCGAGTGCCTGCGATTCATCCATGCGGCGGGAATTCTACGCGGAGCGGGCGACGTACTGCACGATGTCGGTCCCCCGATAGGCCTGCGACCCCGCGCGAGCCTCGCCCGGCCGAATACGCGACGCGCGCCTGCCTTGCGCGCGAGGACTGGTCAGGCGGTGCCGGTATGTGTCATCGGATCGGTGAACGCGGCGTTGGTGGTCGCGGTGGTGGTGCCGGTGAAGTCCGTCCACTCCTGCCTATCGTAGTCGTAGAGCTTGCAGCGCCGCATCAGCGCGCGGATGTAGCGAGGCCCGACGCGCTCCACGATGGCCGCGTCGCCGAGCACGTCCAGCAGTCGCGTTTGCGCGGCGTTGAGCCGGTAGAACGGGATCAGCGGATTGATGTGGTGCGCCGGGTGCTCCATGATGTCGTGTGACAGACGCCCGTACCAGCGTGGATAGCGTACGTGCACGGTCACCTCCTCCTGTCCGCCGTGGCGTGCGGCCTGCGCCGCGTCGCGGAACCACGGCACGCAGAAATGCGTGTGCTGCAGGAACACCGTGAGACCCATCGACCAGTTCCATACGAGGAACGGGAGCACGAAACCCCACCACAGCGACGCCAGCCACGAATGTCCCGCATTCGCACCCAGCTTGACGATGCCGGCCACGAGCAGAGTCAGCCACGCGACGATGGGCACCACGTCCATCCAGGCGGCGCGGCGCCACGCGGGATCGACATTGGCCAATGGAACGAACTTGTGCCGGCTCCAGCGCTCGACGAGATAGTAAAGCCCGAATCCGCCCCCGCGATAGACGCGCTCGAGGCCGCGCCGCCAGCGGGGCAGCGCGCGGAACTCGTCAGGCGAGAAGGGCGACCACGAATTGATTCCTTTCACGTTCGGCGATTGATGGTGCAGCCGGTTGTGCTGGATGCGCCATAACGTGTAATTGTGCAGGGACGGCAGGAACAGCAGGCGGCCGAGCACCCGGTTCTGCCGCGAGCTCGCGACCAGGCTGCCGTGCGTAGCGTCATGTCCGAGCACGAACAATGTCGAGATCATGATGCCGGCGGTGAACGCGAGCACGGCCTTGAGCCACGTCGCGTCGACGGTGATGGCAAGCACCGTGGCGGTCAGGTACACCCCGAAATCGAGCAGCACCGCCGCATAGGCGATGGTGCTGTCGCGCGCAACGAAGGGCCGCATCGCGTCGCGCAGCAGGCGATGGCCGGATTCTTCGGTCGGGCGCTCGTCCATGGCAATCGGTCAACGCGGCTTGCGCTTGCGGACCTGCACGGTCTTGCGAAAATAAGCATGCACGACGCCATCTGCATCGGCAAGCTCGACGTCATAGGCGCGCTCCGCGCGGTCCGCCGTCTCCAGCTCGCGACGGATGCCGTCGAGCTCGCCATCGGGCAGGCGGAACGTCGAGAACAGCGTACCGCGCCCCGGCTTGCGGAATTCGATCAGCACTTCCTTGTCCCAGGCGATGTACTCGCGCCCGAGGCTCCACGAAATCATCGTCATGTACACCGGGTCGACACACGCGTACATGCTGCCGCCGAACGTCGTGCCGTTATAGCCCCGGGTCTTCCAGTTGAGCGGAAGCTTGATGCGCACCTCCTGAAAGTCGGGCGCAATGTACGTGACCTTGACGCCGGTCCGCCGGTAACACGGGAACACGTTGAACATCATGCGCGTCGCGCGGGACTTGATGGACTCCTTCATCGATGCCGCCTGGCCCACCCCGTGATGCACGCCTGGCCGCCACATACCCTACGACCACGCGTGTTGTAGTGCACGCATTCTACCGGATCAAGTTTGGCACAGGTTGTGCCGTACGGCGCGCCTGACGCGCCGCCTGTGCGGAGATCCCGTGGCAAATTAGCCACAAGGCGAGGCATGGCCACCGCGTGGCGCGTCAGTCTGCGTTCTCCTCCATGCGCCGTTGCACCGCCTGCCGAAACGTGCGATCGGTCTGCGGCTTGATGAACACCATGACCACCGCCGGGTGTGCGGCGCGGATGGCGCGCTCGATGTCGATCACGTCGTCCTCGATTTCGAACGCGCGCAACTCGTCGGCGAATTCGAGGCTCAGCGCGGCCACGATCTGGTCGGGCGCGAGTTGCGCGGTGAGCAGCCCGTTGACCTTCGATCGGCCACCCGCGGACTCGGCGATGCGCCGGATCGAAGCCTCGAGCACGTGATCGGCCTGTTCGCCGATCAGCAGGCTCTTGCTCTCCCGCGCGAGAAGCAGCGATACCGCGGTGAGCACGACGCCGACCAGGATCGACGCGATGCCATCGGCTGCCGGCAGTCCGAGGCTCGTCGCGGCGTAGATGCCGCAGGCCGCAATGACGACGCCGACGAGTGCCGCGCCGTCCTCGAACAGCACCATGAACATGGGCGGGTTCTTGCTCCGCCGAAACGCCTCGTAGAAACCGAGATCGCCCTTGGTCGCGCGCACCTTGCGCAGCGACACGACGAACGAAATGCCCTCGAAAGCGAACGCCAGCGCCAGCACGCCGTAGCTGACGACAGGATCGCTGATCGGTGAGGGGTGCCTCACATCGGCGATGCCTTTCAGGATCGCGACACCCGCGCCCAGGGCGAAGATCAGCAGCGCCACGACGAAGCTCCAGAAATAGAGCTCGCGGCCGTGGCCGAACGGATGCTGCGCATCCGGCGGCCGGCGCGCGCGATGGCCGCCGTACAGCAGCAGCACCTCGTTGCCGGAATCGACGAACGAATGCACCGCTTCGCTCAGCATCGCCGCGCTGCCGGTCCACGCGGCCGCGATCGCCTTGGTGGCGGCGATGAGAACGTTGACGGCGAGCGCCGTGTAGACGACCGCTTTCGACGTCAGTGCCAGGGCACCCTCCGGCGCGTGCGCGGAGGTGCAGCATAGCCGAGACTGCGGAAACGGCCTTGCCTACCCGCCCTTGCGCGGCACCGCGCGGCGATACGCCGCCGCCTGAGGTGGCGCGCTGTCCGGAACGAGGGTCCCCTCGGCGCAGGTGCGTCCGCGTGCGCGAAGGTCCTTGTCGATGACGTCGGCGTCCCTCGCCTGCCCTTGCTGGCGCGCGACGAAAGCGAGACCGCATGCCGCATTGACGTCGTCGGGATATAGCGCGAGCACCTTGTCGAATGCCGCTTTCGCTTCGGCGAAACGCCCCAGGCGTGCATTGAGCTCGCCAACGCGGCCGAGACTCTGCACGTCACGGCCGTCGAGGGCGACGATGCGGTCGAAATCGCGCGCGGCATCCTCGACGCGATCGAGCGCGAGATGCACGCGGGCGAGGTGCCGCCACGCATCGGCGTCCGCGGGCGCAGCCTGCGTCGCGCGGGTCGCGGCATCGAGCGCCTCGGGAAGTTGCCGCAGCTCGAGATAGCCATCGCTCAACTGCACCCATGCGCGGGGATTGCCCGGCTCACGCCGGGTCCACTCGGTCGCCAGCAGCACGAGCACGTTCCAGTTGCCGACGTCCTTCAGCTTGTCGATGCGCGCGATGAGCCCGTCGTCGTAGGCCGTCGGCTGGGGCACAGGTTCCGCGGCCGGTTTCGTTCCTTGCGCACGTGCCGCGACGGCGGCATGTGCCACACGCGCAGCCGATTCGGGAATGACCGTGCTCGCACTGGCATCCTGGTCGACCGTGCGCAACGCGAGCCATAGGCCCAAGCCAATGAGTGTCACCGCGCACGCCGCGATGGCGATGATTCGCGGCGAGCGCAAATCCAACGAAAGGCGGCCCTTCGGGCTCGCGATTGCAGCCGCCGAAGGTCCCGGTGCCGGTTCTTGCGCGCGGGCCATCGCCGCACTCGGCGACGCCGGCGAGCGCGTATCCGGACCGTTGCGCTTCTCCAGCTGCAGCTCCGTCGCGCGCGTGCGCACGTAGGCATCTTTGGTCGCGGCCTCGTCGCCCTTGCACTGGACCAGC
>DASYSP010000023.1:0-30003 GCA_036003195.1 Casimicrobiaceae bacterium | reverse complement strand
CCCTTGCGCCGGACCGTAGGCATACTCACGCTGCGCATCGTCGTGCAGTACAAGCATCATCAGCCGCGCGCCATCGCCGGCCCCGGTATATTCCAGCATCTGCCGGTCGCCGGTCGAATTGCCGAACGCCGCGCGCGGGCGGCGCCCGATTTCCAGGTGAATGCCCTCGGGCTTGCCGGCATTGTTGTCGTTCAACAACAGTCGCGGCTCCTTGGTCAGAAACGGCCGCCCATTCTTGTCGTAGCCGTATTTGGTGCCGCTGGCGGTGCCGACGATCTGCTCCGGAGGAATGCCGTAGACCGATTGCGCGTAAACGCGCACGAAATCCTGGCCGCCGCCGGTGACGATGTAGGTCTTGTAGCCGTTGGCGCGCAGATACTTGAGGACTTCCTGCATCGGCGCGTAGGTCAGGTCGGTGTAGGGACGCTTCCAGCGGGGGTGCTCGGCCTGCTTGATCCACGCCGCGACCTGTGCCTGGAACTCGTCGGTCGACATGCCGGTCAGCGTCGCCGCGAGGATCTTCTCGAGGTCCTGCTTCGACAGCCTGGCGATCGCCGCACGATTGCCCGACATGACGGTCTTGAAGGGCTCGACGCCTGCCAGCGCGGGCTTCGCCTTGATCAGCGCGGGAACGCGCTCCAGGCAATACATCAGCTGCGAGTACACCGGCTGCTCGACCCACAGCGTGCCGTCCTGGTCGAATGCCGCGATGCGATCCTCGGGCGCGACGAACTTCGGGCCGCCCGCAGTCGTGGTCTGCTCGACGAAGGACACGATGGCTTGCTTGGCGGCGCCGTCGTTCCACGACGGCATCGGATCGCTCTGCGCATGCACGCGCATGCTGGCGACCAGCAGCACGAGGACGCAGAGGATGGTGAGGCGGTCGCGTACTCTGAAATTCATTTCGACATGCCCGACCAGGGTTCCTTCATTTCGGGAACATGAGCTGCAGTTGCGCCCGGATCTGCCAGTTGGCGGCGAGATCCGGCCTGACGACGTTGTAGTAGGCCGACAGCTGCGCATTGACCGGCAGTTTCCCCAAATGGAAGATCTTGCCGACACCGCCGCCGATCGGCACTGTCCATCGCTGACCGGAGTCCGCTTTCCAGTCGACTGTCATGATCGGCGCGCTGGTGAAGTACGCGCCACCTTCGAGGTTGTAGTTGACGAACGGCTGGATCAGTCCGGCGCTGTAGGCGCCACCGCGCCTGCTGCTCGTGAGCGACCAGACGTTGTTGACGAGCGCGCCATACACCCAGGGATCGCCGTGCTCGAGGTGCAGCGCCACCGCCGACGCCCCCATTCCCCAGTTCTTGTTGCCGAACTCCGCGTTGCTGTTGGTGGGAATCTGCAGGACCGGTCCCGCGCCCCAGATCCAGTGTCCCGGGTTTGCCGGCGACAGGAACGCGGTCAACACGGTGTCGCCGATGCCGCTGTTGCTGTCGACCCCCGGCCCAAGCGACGGATTCCAGATCACCGGGACGATCGTGCGCGTGATGATGTTCCATTCGGGACTGATCGAGATCGGTATCACCGGCTGGATGTTGAGGATGTCCTGCGTGCCGTGGTCCGGCCCGAAGTTGAGGTTGGTGTTGTTCTGGAACGGCAGGCTGATGAGGTTGCCTACCGGGTTCTGCGCCAGCTTGGCGAGTTCCTCGGCGCTCATTTCGGCGCGCGCCGGTGCCGTGCCCAGTACCATTCCTGCGAGCACCGCACCCGCAATCACGGCCTCGATCGAGAATCGAAGTGCGTCGCCGGGGCGCGGCACTCCGCGAGCGCATTGCACCGACGTCGGGCTCACGATTGCCGTGGACGTCCCGCGCCGGACGAATCGCTTTGCCTCGTATCCTGCGGCACCACCCGCGCGCCCTCCCCGGCACCCTCGATATACACGCGTTGTCCGGGCCGCAGCGATCCATCGACCGGCTGCGTCACCTGGACGAGAACGCCGCTCCTGACGCGCACGATGATCTGCTGTCCGGGCAGCGGCTGGTCGTAGCGCTTCTGCACGTCGTTGCCGAACAGTGCGCCGCCGAGCGTGCCCGCCACCATCGCCACGTCGCGGCCCGTCCCGCGACCGATCAGGCTGCCGATGCCGAGCCCGCCGAGGCCGCCGACGATCGCGCCGATGCCCCGATGATGGTTGGTGGGGAGCGAGATCTCCGTGATCTGCTCGATGACCCCTTGGCGAATTTCCAATTCGCCCGGTTGCTGCGCGAACAGCGGCCGGGTTGGCGCCAACAGCGCCAGCGCGATGACGAAGACTGCTGCGAGTGATTGCTTTCGCATCGACCCTCCCTCCCAACTCGCGTGCACGAGCGATGTGCGGTGCGCTCATCGCGATTCAAATCGCCACACGATGAACGCTACACGCAGGATGCGAGGCGGATAACTGGTCTTTGGATTAGTGCTGCGCCATGGGCGGCCGCGACTCCTGATGACGGCAGCGTCGCAACCGCTATCCGGGCAGAACATTGATGGCCCGCGCCAACACGAAAATCAACGTCACCAGCGATATCATGCTTTCGAGCATCATCAGCATCTTGGCGCGACGCGTATAGGGCGACGCGTCCGTCGGGCTGAAGGCCGTGGCCGTGGTGTAGGCGAGAAACAGGTAGTCCAGGTACTTGGGGATCCCTGCGCCGGCGCCTGCGACGTCCGCGCCGGGCCTCGGAAAGTCCCAATCGGGACTTCGTCGGACACCCTGCGCGCGCCCGTATGGGCCGCCGCCGTCGATCTGCCAGTAAAGCATCGAGAAGACCACGACGTTGGCGATCCAGATGCCAACTGCGGACGACAGCAGCGAGTACGCATTACCGCCCTGCGGATGCAGCGCGATGGCACCAACCATGTCCGCCAGCTCAGCACCGGTGTTGACGACGTAGATGCCGCCGAGCAGCATGATCAGGGCATGCTCGACGCGAAGCCAGGGCAATCGGCGGGTAAGCGCGGCAGCCGCCATCGCGACGAGCACCGCAAGCAAGCAGACGTAGCTCGTCCATATCGGCAGGAAGACGACGTGCCCGGGCAGCATCCTCAGCATGGCGATTACCAGCACCAGCGCGATGGCCGGCGGCCAGCGGGATTCCCGCAGCGCGGGGTCGGACGAAGGTGCGAAGGTCATGTCGTCATCGACAACGTGCGCACCGAAGGTCTGGCTGCATCATCCGCCGTCACGGCCATCACGGTCGCGCAGCGCACCGGCGATCGCGTAGAACAGCTCGGCGCTCGAGAACGGCTTGCGCAGGAGCACCGCCGAATGCTCGCGGCGCACCTGCTCGCCGATATGGGGGTCGTCGCTGGCGGTGATGAAGACGACCGGCAGGTCGATGCGCATCTCGGCAAGCCGGGCGTGCACCTGCAGCCCCGAAAGCCTCGGCAGGTGGACGTCGATGATCGCGCAGGTCGGCAGGCGCTCGGCGAGGGATGCCAGAAACGCCTCGCCCGACGCGAACGTCGCGACGTCGTAGTCGGCAAGCTGCAGCACACGTCGCAGCATCGTGCGAATCGGCTCCTCGTCGTCGACGACCGCGATGCAGGTTCCGATGATCGTCACTGTGCGACGTTACGGCGGCCGGTGGCCGTCCGTAACTGCACTTTGGGTCAGTGCCGCTGCGGGTCGCGCGGGCGCGGCGCGGCCGCACGTGCGCCGCCGCCGGCGGCCTCGGCGCTGCCGATGCCGAGTTGCGCCGCAATGTGCATCAGCTCGGCCGCCGTCCTCGCCTCCATGCGCTCCATGATCCGGGCGCGGTGGAACTTGACGGTTTGCTCGACGATGCCAAGGTCCGCGGCGATCTGCTTGTTGAGCTTGCCGGCCGCGAGCGCAGCCAGCACTTCGCGTTCGCGGGGCGTCAGGCGCGCGTGCCGCTGTCGCAGCTGCGTCGACTCGGCGTGCGCGTGCCGCCATTGCACGCTCGTTGCGAGCGCTTCGCGCACGACCGCCATCATGGCGGCCGTCTCGACGGGCTTGGTGAGGAAGTCGACGGCACCCCGCTTGATTGCCCGTACCGACATCGGGATATCGCCGTGCCCCGTCACGAAAACGATCGGCAGATCGCGTTCGAGCTCCGCCAGCCGGCCCTGCAGCGCAAGCCCGTCCACGCCGGGCATCGACACGTCCAGCACGAGACACGCGGCCGCGTCACGTCGCTCGTGGGCAAGAAACGCCTCGGCGGAATCGAACGTCTCGACCGCCAGTCCCTCCTCACGCAACATTCGCGCGAACGCGCGCAACACGCCGGGGTCGTCATCGACCACGTAGACAATTGGCGCATCGGCCCCGGCAGTCATGTCTGCTGGCGCGCCGGCAACGCGATGCGGAACGCGGCGCCACCGTGGTCGTTGTTGGCGGCCGTGATCGAGCCGCGATGCGCGGCGACGATCGACTGGCAAATCGCGAGGCCCATGCCCATGCCCGCGTCCCGGGTGCTCCAGAAAGGCTGGAACACGCGATCGAGCTGGTCCGGCGCGATCCCCGGGCCGTTGTCGATCACGTGCAGCCGCACCTGTGCACCGTTCGCCTCGCTGCGAATCGTCAGCAAGCGCTCCCGGTCAGTCACCGTGCCCAAGGCTTCGGCCGCATTGAGCGCGAGATTCAGGACGACTTGCTGGAGCTGCACCCGCGACCCTTCGACGGGCGGCAATGCCGGTTGGAGCTCGACCCTCGACGTGACGTGCCGCACCAGCAACTCCGTTCGCAGGAGGCCGAGCGTCTCGCCGACGAGATCGTTGACGTCAACCGCGCCCATTTGCGTGTCGCCCCGCTTGTAAAGCTCGCTCAGCCGCCGGATGATGTCGGCCGCACGCCGATCCTCCGTGAGGATGTCGTCGCAGATGGCCTGCAACTCCGCGGTGTCGATGCGGTCGTGGTCGAGCATCTTGCGCGCGGTCTCGGCATTGCCGAGGATCGCCGCGAGCGGCTGGTTGAGCTGGTGGGCGATCGCCGCCGAGAGCTGGCCCACCATCGAAATGCGGGACATGTGGCGCAGCGCCGAGCGGTCCTGCGCCGCGCGCAATTCGGAGGCCTTGCGCTCGGTGACATCGAGCGCCACGCCGCGCAGTCGCTGTGATTCGGTGCGGTCCACGCGCCCGCGCGCGGCGATCCAGCGTACGGCGCCCGCAGGGTCGGCGACGCGATACTCGACGTCGAGCTCGTCACCGGTCGTCAGCGCCCGGGACGCTGCCCGCTGCAGCGGTTCGCGATCGGCAGGATAGGCCGACTCGATGATGTCCGCGAATGCGGTTGCCGGCCGTGGACCTTTTTTCCTGCGCGGCCAGAAGCGCGACACGTCGATGTGCCCGCTCGACGCATCCCAGGTCCAGAACGACAAACGTGCTGCACTGGCGGCGAGGTTCATCTGCTTCTGGCTTTCGGCCAATGCCATCGTCGTCTGGCGCCGCGCGCGCACCTCGAACAGCAGCGCCGCGATCAGCGCAGCTTGCAGCGCGACGATTGCTATGCCGATCTCGATGGCCGACCGGTAGCGCTCCCAGGCGGTGGGTTCGCGAAACCGCACGGCGGCTTCCGCAGGCACGTTCCGCTCGTCGATGCCCCATCGCCGAACCTGGCGCCAATCGAGCGCCGGTATCCTGCGCGCGTCGGCGTTGGAAAGCTGCAAAGGCGGTGTGCCGTCGAGAAGCCGCGCGACGAGCAGCGCGGCCTCACGGGCTTCGTCCGCGTAGGGCGACACGTAGCCGCCGACGATGCCCGAGCCCACCTGGGTGTCGAACGCACCATAGACGGGAACCGACGACTCGGCGGCGATGCGCTCGACGACCTGGCGAGGCGTCGTCACTGCGCCGGTCCCGTCGTTGAAATAACCCGGCGTGTAGACGATCGTGCCCTTCGGGAGCGCGGCGACACGCCGCAGGACGTCGGCGGTGGGAAGTCCGACCAGGTACTCCACGTCGACCGGACGATAGAGCGCCGCGACCGCACGCCGCATCCGGCGATCCCACGTGACATTGGCCGGCGCCGCACCTTCGATCATGACGAGCCGGTTCGCGTCAGGGTGCAGGCGCAGCGCCAGCTGCAGCGTCGGCAACGGATCGTTGTTTTCCGCGTGGCCGACGAAATCAGCGGGAAGCGTCGTCAATTCGGTGCGATCGCTGGCGACCGCGAGATGTACGACGGGCACACCCGGAAAGGCAACGTCCCGGTAGTGGCTCATGAATTTCAACGCATCGATCGCGTCGACGACGATCACCCGGATGCCGCGCGAGGCGTACTTCTGATGCAGGAATGTCGCCTGCGAGGCGCCGTAGGCCGCGAGGTCGGTCCACTCGCTGTCGAGGAACTCCGAGTAGAGCGCGACCGGATGCCCGTATGCCTGAGGCACGTCGGCGCGCAACGTGTCCTCGATGATGACCTGCGCCGGCACGGGGCGCTGGTTGCTGTGCAGGATCAGGACACCGGGGGGCTGTTCGGGAAGGGCGGCCACGCCGGCAGCCGGCAGGTGACACGCCGCGGCGAACGCCCAGCGCATGCACCGGTCGAGTTTCGACGGCGCCGGGCGGCGAGGCGAACAGTGTCCCGGAAACGGCAGCGCCGCGGCGCGGGAGCGCGGGTCGGCGGTTACATCGGCAATCCATTTCCACAGCAACGCACGCAACCGCAATGCCTCACCTGTCCGATCACGCGGGGCGCCCATTCTGCACTGATCGACGCGCGATGAACACTACAGATTAGTGGCACGCAGGCGGCGGCAACGTTGCAGACGAACGATGCGCATGACACGGGAATCGACCGGTTGCGCGAGCACGGCATACGTAAACGCCGGCGTCGACTGCAGCAGCCGGGCGCCTGGTCAGGCCGGGATGCTACGTCGCGACCGACGTCTGCGCGAGCCCGGCGTCGACCAGCACGTGCTGCCCCGTCATGCCATCGCTGTCATCCGCGGCGAGGAACAGCACCGTGCGCGCGACATGCCCGGCATCCAGCCGGATCTTCAGGCACTGCTGGTCGAGGAACGCCTGGTCGGCAGCGGCATCGCGGTGCAGCGCCTGCTGGCGCGCGGTCTCGATCGCCCCGGGCACGACCGCGTTGACGCGGATGTTGCGTGTTCCGAGCTCGCGTGCGAGCGTGCGCGTGAGGCCGAGGATGCCGGCCTTCGCCGTCGTGTAGCCGACGAGATCGGGACGGCCGCGCATCCAGCTCGTCGAGCCCATGTTGACGATTGCGCCGCCGCCGGCCGCCGCCATCGCCGGCGCCACGGCCTGGATCGCGAAGAAGTAATGCTTGAGGTTGAGCGCGAGGCGCTCGTCCCACATCGCGGGCGTCACCTCTTCCATCAGGTGCCGATCGTCGCGACCGGCATTGTTGACGAGCACGCGAATCGGCCCGTCGCGCGCGATCGCCGCCGCGATAAACGCCTGGTATGCCACGGTGTCGCGCACGTCGCATGCGCCGTACCATGGTCGCGGGTGTCCGGCGGCCACCACCTCCGCGACGAGGCCGTCGCCGCCGCCCGCACGCGTCCCGCAGAACGACACGCGCGATCCCTGCGCGGCAAATGCGTGCACGACGCTCGCGCCGATGCCGGAGCTGCCGCCCGAAATGAACACGTGGCGCTCGCGCAGCGAAGGATAGATCGCACCGGTCATCGACGTTCTCGCACAGGAGATTGAAAGGGATGGCTGCCGGCGCCGGCCGGCAGGATCAGAGCGGATCCGGCAGGAGCTCCGCGAGTCCGACGAGCCGGCGCTCGTCGATGCTGCGATGCGCGGCGAGGCCGGTCGCCACGGCACGCACGCCCTCCTCCAGCGGGATTTCGGGCGGCGCGCCGTCGCGCAGTGCCTGCGCGAAGTGCAGGTGCTCGAGGTAGGACGCACCGAAGTGCTGGCCCGCGTGGAGAATGCGCCCGTCCCAGACACGTTTCTCGTCGACGCCGCGCCCCGTTCCCGACGGCTGGCCCCACCATTCGCGTCGACCCCAATCCGCGCGGCGGCCGTAGCGCAACGTCAGCGACGGCAGGAAGGTCTCGAGCTTGCCCTCGTCGCCGACGATCGTCACGGACTCGCGGTCGACCGAGCTTTCGGCGAACATGCAAAGCTCGAGCATCGCGCGCGCGCCGCCGGGATATTCGACGATCGCGAACGCACTGTCGAGGATGTCCGGCGCACGGCCGCCATAGCGCTCGTCGAGATGGTTGACGCGCTGTCCGCCGGAGGCGAACACCGCGCGCGGACGCTCGCCGGTGATCACGTCCATCAGGTTGAAGTAATGGCAGCACTTCTCCACCAGCGTGCCGCCGGTATTGGCATTGAAGCGGTTCCAGTCGCCGACCTTCGGATAGAACGGTTCGCGATGCTCGCGGATGGACACCTGCTGCACGCGACCGACCGCGCCTTCCCGTGTCATCCGCAGCGCCTCGGCGATCGGCGGCATGTAGCGGTACTCCTGCGCCACCCAGACGATGCCGCGGCGGCCTTGCGCGCGGCGCGCGCGCTCCAGCGCGACCAGCTCGACGCCATCCGCCATGCGGGTGACGACCGGTTTCTCGACCAGCACGTGCAGATCGGTGGCGAGGGCGTCGCGCAGGATTTCCGCGTGGGTGTGATTGGGCGAGGCGATGACCAGCGCGTCGCACAGGCCGCTGGTGATCAGCGCGCGGTGATCGGCGAACGTTTGCGGACGCACGCGGCAGATGGACATCGCCGCGTCGAGGCTCGGCGCGTGCGGATCGGCGAGCGCCGTGATGCACGGCGCGTCCTCGCCCGCCGGCATCGCCTGGATGTTCTCGATGTGCTCGCGCCCCATGCTGCCGCAACCGACGATGCCGTAACGCAGCGCACGCGCTTCCGCGGCCATCGATCACCCCTTCATGGCGCCCTGCGCCAGGCCGCCGACGACGCGCTCCTGGAACACGGCGATCAGCACGGCAATCGGCACGATGGCCACCACCAGCGCGGCGGATATGGTCGGCCACGGAAACGTGAATTCGCCCTGGTACAGCGTAATCCCGACCGGCAGCGTGCGCATCGACGCGTTGGCGTTGAGCGACAGCGCCAGCAGGAACTCGTCCCACGCATTGACGAACGCGAGGATGCCGGCGGTGAACACGCCCGGCGCCGCCAGCGGCACCACGACGCGCCAGAGCGCGCCGAGCCGCGTGCAGCCGTCGATCATCGCCGCGTTCTCGAGGTCGCGCGGAATGCTCTGGAAAAAGCTCGCCAGCACCAGCGTGCACACGGGCAGGTTGAGCACCGTGTACGGCAGCACCAGCGCGGTGTAGGTATTCAGCAGGCCGAAAGCGCGCATCGTCTCGAAGATCGGCACGAGCAGCGTCACCAGCGGGAACATGCTGGAGGCGACGATGCACGTCAGGATCAGCTGGCGGTGCTTGAGATTGAGCCGCGCGATCGCGTAGGCGGCCAGCGCGGCGACGACCAGAGACAGCATCGTCGACAGCAGCGCCACGGTGACGCTGTTGCCGAGATAGCGCAACAGCGGCTGGTCGGTGAAGGCGCGCACGTAGTTGTCGAGCGTCAGGTGGCGCGGCAGGTAGGTGATCGGCTTCGCCACCAGCTCGGTCTCGCTCTTGAGCGAGGTGAGCAGGATCCACACCGCCGGAAAGAACCCGTTGATCACGACGATCGCCGCGGCCACGAGGCGCATCCCGGTGCCTTCGCGCGGTGTCATGCGTCCTTCGCGATCCGCCGCAGGTACACCGCGGTGACGACCATCGACAGCACGAACATGCAGACGGCGAGCGTCGACCCGTAACCGACATCGAGATAGTCGATCGTGGTCTTGTGGATCAGCATCGCCAGCGTCTGGGTGGCATCGCCCGGACCGCCGCGCGTCATCGTGTAGGGAATGTCGAACGTCTGCAGCGACGTGATCGTGCGGAAGATGAGCGCGACGACGATCGACGGCATCAGCATCGGCATCGTGATCTCGCGGAACTGCTGCCAGCGCGACGCGCCGTCCACCTCGGCGGCCTCGTACAGCGAGCGTGGAATCATGCTGAGCCCCGCGAGCAGGATCAGCGCCATGAACGAGCTTGTCTTCCAGACGATCGTCAGGCAGATGGCCGCGAACGCCCAGCCGGGGCGCAACAGCCACATCGTCGGCTCGCCCTGCGCGCCCAGGCGGCGCACGACGTCGTTGACCACGCCGTACTCGGTGTGGAAGAACCACGCGAAGATGAGGCCGGCGAATGCGAGCGGCAGCGCCCAGGGCAGCAGCAGCGCGACGCGCACGGGCCAGCGCCGCCGGAACGGCAGGTTGGCAAGCAACGCGAGTCCGAGGCCCGCCACCAGCGCGGCGGGCACGGTGATGACGGTCATCAGCACCGTGTTCCACGCCGCATGCCAGAACTCGGCGTCGTGGAACGCCAGCGCGTAGTTGTCGAGGCCGACGAACCGGAAGCCGCCGCTGCCTCCCGACAGCCGGATGTCGAACAGGCTGTTGAACACGATCTTGGCGATCGGATAGGCGACGATCAGCAGCAGCAGCAGGAACGCCGGCGCGAGCAGCGCGATCCCGAGCGCCTTCTCGCCCGGGTCGCGCACGCGATCGAGGAACGTCATCGACGGCAGGCCGTGTCGCGCCGAAGGCTCGCGATCAGCGCATCACGCGGGCGAGGCGCGACTGGATCTCGGCAACCCCTTCGTCCGGCGTCTTGGTGCGCGCCAGCACGGCGCTGGTCGTGGTGCGGATCACGTCGCTCACCTGCCCGTAGTCGCGCGACATCGGCCGGTTCTTGCCGGCGATGACCACCTTCGCCGCGTCCTTGAACCACGGCACCGCCTTCACCACGTCGCCATCGACATAGACGCTTTGATAGGTGGGCAGCAGCGAGCCTTCGATCGCGAGGAACTTGCTGGCCTTGGGTGTCGCCAGGAACTTGACGAGCTTGGCGGCGTCGGCCTTGTGCCTGGAGAACGCGCTCACCGCCCATTGCCATCCGCCGACGCACGTCGCGCTGCGGCCGCCTGCCATCGCCGGCAGCGGCATCACGCCGACCTTGCCCTGCACGCTCGAATCCTTGTCGGCCTGGAAACGATCCCAGGCAAAGCCCCAGTTGATGGCGAACACCACCTGGCCCGCCTTGAACTCGTTGACGGTATCCGGCGTCTTCACCTCCGCGACGTTGCGCTTGATGACACCAGCGTCGACCATCTTCAGCCACTCGTTGAGGCCCTTGACCGCGGCGGACTTGTCGAGGGTCATGCGGCCGGCGGCGTCGTTGAACTCCTTGCCCTGGCCCCAGTACGGCAGGAGGAACGTGCACACCGCGCCTTCGATCGGCGCGCCCTGGATCGACAGTCCCTGCAGGTTGGGATTCTTTTCGCCGTCCTGGATCTTCCTGGCCGTGGCCGCGAGCTCGTCCCAGGTCTTCGGCTCGGGGAGCTTGTACTTGTCGAGCAGGTCCTTGCGGTAATACATGAACATCGCGTCGGCGAAGCCGGGCATCGCCGCGATCTTGCCGTCGACCACGTCCGCCTGCAGGTACACCGGCAGGTACGGTTGCATGACGGCGGCGGGCTTGCCGACATACGCGTCGAGCGGCTCGAGCCACCCGGCGCCGAAATACTGCGCCGGGTTGACGATGTCGATCATGTAGATGTCGATCGCCGAGTCCTTGGCGTTGAGCACGGTGCTCAGGTACTGGCGCTGCAGCTCGCTCGTCGCGCCGCCGGTCTCGATGTCGATCCTGATGCCCGGATTGGCGGCCTGGTACTCGTCGAACAGCTTGCGCATGAGGTCGGGACGCTGGTTAGCCCCACCCGAGAACACCCGCAGCGTCGTTTGCGCCAGCGCAGCGGAAGTGGCGACGCAGAACGCGAGGCCCGCGCACAGCGCCGCTGATGACAACAGGCGATGTCGTTTCATGCTCGATCTCCTCTTCGCTTGGGATGCATCAATGCAGCGCCGCGCCGCTGCCGGCGTCGAACAGCTGCAAATGGGATGGATTGACGTGCATCGCGACGGCAGTGCCCGGGGCCTCGCGGAACGCCGCGGGACAGCGCGCCACCATCTCCGCGTCGCCGATCCGCAGCGTCACCAGCACTTCGGCGCCGAGCGGCTCCAGCAGCGAAACCTCGGCCGGCAGCGTGACGTCGCCGGGGGCGGCCACGAGTCGCAGGTTCTCGGGGCGCACGCCAAGCTTCAACGCGCCGCATCCGGCGCCGCGCGCGGCGAGCGCGGCATCGAGCGGCACACGCAAGCCGCCGACGTCCGCCCCACCGTCGCGCAGCCGGCAATCGACGAGGTTCATCGGTGGCGCGCCCGTGAAGCCAGCGACGAACACCGTGGCGGGCCGGTTGTAGATGCCGTCGGGCGTGTCGTACTGCATGCGATGGCCGGCCGACAGCACGGCGATGCGATCGGCCAGCGTCATCGCCTCCACCTGATCGTGCGTGACGTAGATGATGGTCGCGCCGAGGCGCTGATGCAGTCGCTTGATCTCGGTGCGCATCTCGTTGCGCAGCTGGGCGTCGAGATTCGACAATGGCTCGTCGAACAGGAACACCTTGGGCTCGCGCACGATCGCGCGGCCGATCGCGACGCGCTGGCGCTGGCCGCCGGACAGCGCCGCCGGGCGCCGGTCGAGCAGCGAATCGATGCGCAGCAGCCGCGCGGCATCCATCACGCGCCGGTGGATATCCGCGTCCGGCGTCCTGCGCAGGCGCAGGCCGAACGCCATGTTCTCGTACAGCGTCTTGTGGGGATACAGCGCGTAGTCCTGGAACACCATCGCGATGTCGCGGCTGCGCGGCGGCAGCGTGTTCACCACCTGGCCGCCGATCCGCACCTCGCCGCCGGTGATGGATTCGAGTCCCGCGATCATGCGCAGCAGCGTGCTCTTGCCGCAGCCCGACGGCCCGACGAACACCACGAATTCGCCATGCCGCACGTCGAGGTCGATGCCGTGGATGACCGGCGTCCTGCCATCGTAGCTCTTGGTCACGCCGCGCAGCTCGACGTCGGCCATCAATAGACTCCGGCCGCATTCCCGTTCGCCGCGGCCGGACGATCGCGTGGCGCTTCGCCGATCGCGCGCACCTCCTTCAGCGCCGCCTGGCCGCTGCGCATCAGGAGGCCGAGATCCGAGCCGATCGCCAGGTAGTCGTAGCCCATCGCACGATAATTCGCGACGACGTCGGCGTTCCCGCCCACCGTGCCGATGGGCACGCCCGCGGCGTTGGCGCGACGCGCGGCATCGCTCATCAATTGCAGCACCTCCGGGTGGCCCGGATTGCCGGCCTGCCCGACACTGCCGGCGAGGTCGCCCGGACCGACGAAGACGGCGTCGACGCCGGGGACCGCGGCAATGGATTCCAGGGCGCCGATCGCGCGCGGCGATTCCAGCTGCACGACGACGCTCACCAGCGCGTTGGCGCTCGCCGGAAATCCCGGCAGCGTGCCGAAGCGGGAGGCGCGGCTCATCGCCGCGATGCCGCGCACGCCGGCGGGCGGATAGCGCGTGGCGGCCACGGCGCGTGCCGCTTCTTCGGCGTCCTGCACGAACGGGAACAGCAGCGTCGCTGCGCCGGCATCGAGCACGCGCTTGACGTATACCGTGTCGTTCCACGGCACCCGCACCACGGGAGCCATGCGCGTGCTGCCGACGGCCTGCAGCATGTGCACGAGATCCATCAGGTCGAGCGGGGTGTGCTCCATGTCAAGCACGCCCCAATCGAAGCCCATCGCACCGACGGCCTCGGCCACGATCGGACTGGCCGACATGATCCACGTGCCGATCGGCAGCCGCGCCGCGCGCGCGCGGAGGAGCGCTCGGAAAGCATTCGCTTCGTCGGTCATCGTTCGTCCGGGCGCATCGTATGGCTCGCGTGGGTCGTGGCGAACGAGCGCGCGCTCCGCCGTCTGGCGGGCAACGCCTGCTCATGCGGGAACCCGGCCGCAGCGCGGGAGCGCGCTCGCGACGTCACCGGATCCGCCCGTCGAACACGCGGGATCGCGCCCATGGTATAGGAAACGGCCCTCACGGCAACACCCGGCGGACAACGCCCGCAGCGTATCGGCCGCCCGGCTGCGCGACTTGCACTGTCGCGTTTGCGTTGCGCCGCGCGATCGGACTACCCTAGCTCATGTCCACGTCCGCTCGTTCCCGCCCGCTGCCGATGAAAGCGCAACCATTTGCCTGCGCGCTGAGCGCCGCACTGGTGCTGATGATCGCGTCGCCGCACGTGCGCGCCTTCGATCTCGTGATCCACGCGTCGACGCTCACCAAGGCGCTCAAGCAGCAGGTGTTCAAGAACCAGGGCCGCTACCAGCTGTTGCCGCCGAGCAAATGCAACGACCCCTATCTCGAAAATCCCGAGGTGACGTTCAAGCAGGGGCGCATCTTCATCGCTGCGCGTTTCGACGGCAAGCTTGGCGCTTCCATCGGCGGCGTGTGCAAGTCCGTCAGCTCGCCGAGCCCCGTCGTGGTCTCGGCGCGCCCGGTCGCACGCGGCCAGCAAGTCGGGCTCGACGACGTGCGCATCGAGAGCGCGGCCGAGCCACTTGTGGGAGCGGCGCTGCAAAACCTCATCGCCGCAGGCGCGTTCTCCCCCCTGCAGGTCGATCTGCTCGCCTCGCTGCGCGCGCAGACCACGCCGGACAAGACGGCGCCGTATGCATTGACGGTGCGTGCGATCGAGGTGCGCAACCTCAAGGTGCAGAACGACGAATTGCGGGTCAGCGTCGACGGCGCGGTGGACGTCCGCTAGGCACTGCACGGCCGGGGCGTAGGACGCTGCGCACAACGCGCCGCGGCGAGCGCCGATGGCGGATCCGCGACGCGGGAACGATCATTCCGGTATCCGCCTCGTCGTGGAGGACATGTTCGTGAAACCCGTGACTTTCATTGCCGCCGTCGTTTTCTGGCTGGTCGCCGTCGCCCATCTGGTTCGCGTCGTCCTGGGATGGGAAGTCGACGTCAATGGAGTCGCGATCCCGGTGTACCTGAGCGTGATCGCCTGCGTAGTGGCCGGCTGGCTCGGCTACATGGTCATTCGCGAGAATCGCCGCCCTCGCCCGGCGTCCGGGTAGCGACCGCATTGATCGCCTGAGCGCGGTGAACTGGAGGACCCATGCCCTATCGAAGCGTCGCCGATCTGCCGAAGGCACAGACGGACCAATACAACGCGCATCAGAAGGAGACGTTCCTCAAGGCCTTCAACAATGCGTTCACCGAATACAAGGGTGACGAAGGACGCGCGTTCGCCGTGGCGCATGCGGCGGCCAAGAAAGCCGCAGGCGCGACGCCGGCCCACTGAACGCGCCTCGTCAGAACTCGAGGGTATCCAGCGCCCGCACGAGCATCGCCTTCTGCGCGGCGTCGATCATCGGGTAGGTGTCGAGCCAGTCGCGAACGGCGAAGCCGGGTCGCAGCGCCCGGATCTCTTCCGCCTCCCAGCTCGCACACGCCCGATCGGCGGTCGCCACGCAGATCGCCGCCATGTAGACGTGCGACTCGAGGCTGACGGGATTGCGCGATAGCGACTGCTGCACGTTGATCCGCGCCTGCTCGTTGTCCAGTAGAAAATAGTAGGCGCGTCCAAGCAGCAGGAAATACAGATAGCCCGCCTCGGGATCGAGCCGCATCGCCGTGCGCAGCAGCGGCACGGTGGCGGCGGGCCTCCCGATGTACGTGTCGACGCCGCCCATCAGCGCGTAGCCGTCGGCGAACGACGGATAGAGTCGAACCGCGGTCTGCAGCAATGCCAGCGCCTGCTGATGCTGGCGGCGTTCGACGTGCACGAACGCCAGCACCCAGTACGTCTCGGCGATGTCCGGATCCATCTGGTAGGCGGTTTGCGCCATCTCGAATGCACGGTCGAGGGCAGCGGCGCCATTGGCGGTCCATTGATTGCGGTAATCCGCGGCGTAGGTCAGCGCGAGTCCCGCATAGGCGCGGGCGAAGGCCGGGTCCAGCGCAATGGCGCGGCGAAACGATTCGCGCGCGTCGGCGTTCTTCGCGCGTTCGCGCACCAGCAGCGCCGCCTGGCCGCGCAGGAACGATTCGTACGCCTCGAGGCTGTGCGTGTAGCGCCGGGCTGCTCGCCGAAGTTCGGCCTCGCTGACCTTGGCGGGCAGGATTCGCAGGATCGCCGGCGCAAGCTCTTCCTGGATCGAGAAGAAGGCGCGCAGCGGACGATCGAAACGTTCGGACCACAGTTGTTCGCCGGTTGTGGCATCGGCGAGATGCACCTGCAGACGCAATCGCTCGTCGACGCGCTGTACGGATCCGGTGACCACGTAGCGTACCGGCGGAGCTTCGGTTCGCGGCGCAGCGCCCGCATGCTCGCGCAGCGGATCGACCGCGATGACCGCGAGCCCGGACGCCTTTGCAAGATCCGTTAGCAGGTCGGCCGTCATGCCCTGCGCGAGCAATGTCGCCTTCGGGTCGTCGCCCAGCGCTTCGAACGGCCTGATGGCAACCGTCGGCAGCGTGTCGCGGACGGCGTCGGCGCTCGCAAGCGTGCCCGCAGTCCGCGAATCGATGCCGCGCCCGCGCTCGGTTCCCCAGAGTGCGGCCGCCGCGATCAGCAGCAGGGCCGCGGCCACCACGAACACGACCGCACGTTGCGGCACCCGCGCCGGATCCGGGCTGCCACCCACGCGCCAGGAGCCTTGCGCAACGGCCGCCGCCGATCTGCTCACCGGTGCGACAAGCCGATACCCTCGCTTCGAAATCGTCTGGATGTAGGCGGGCTTTTGCGCGACGTCGCCAAGGGCCTTGCGCAACTTGATGACGACCTGCGTCAGCGAGTCGTCACCCACGACCACTCCGGGCCACGCCGCAGCGAGGAGCGCCTCGCGGCTCACGACCTCTCCTGCACGCTCGGCGAGCTGCACCAGGACCGACATCGCCTTCGGCTCGAGCCTGACGGTACCGGCCGCGGACGAAATCTGATTCAGCCCGGGCTCGACCGACCAGCCGCCGATCCGCAGCGTCGTCCGGGGTGGCTCGACTGCGGTTTCAGCCCAGCCACCCACGACCTGCCCTCACGCAACAACCGCGCGCTGGCCGCCGCCGAGAGGCATTGCGCGAATTTCGCCGAATCATAGGCATTTGTTCGGGACTTCGCCTCGCGGATTGTCGCCCAATGCGGGGGGTCGTCGCATCCGGGTGAACGACCGCAATTTCAGGAGGCATTTTCCATGAAGAGCATTCGTATCGGGATGATCGCCCTGCTGGCGTTCGCGCCATTGCCATCGACGGCGATGGCCCAGGGCAAGTTCGTCGTCACGCCGCTGGCGGAAAGGAAGGTCGCCGAGCTGCCGGCCGGACCTCTCTACTGGCGGATCGAGAACTTTACCTCGCTTGCGCAAGCCCGGGCAGCCGCGGGTCCCTGGGCGCTGGCCGTCGAATCGGCGGGCAAGGACTGGCTATTCACGCTCGGGCCGCCGGGGGGCGCGTCGGCCGGCGGCGTCAAGGTGGCGGAAATCGGCCCGATCGCCCGTGTCGTCGCGCACGAGTATTTGCTTCGCATCAACGAAGGCAGCGGTCCTCCCGGCAGCGTGACGCCCGTGCATTCGCACCCGGGATCCGAAGCATTCTTTGTGCTTGCCGGCGAAACGACGAGCCGCACCGCCGATGGCGTGATGCGCGTTGGCGCAGGTCAGTCCGAGCCGGGTCATGCGCCCAACACGCCGATGCAGGTCTCGAGCAGCGGCGCGACGGAACTGCATTCGCTGGTGATGTTCGTGGTAGACGCCGACAAGCCGTTCTCCTCCCCCGCCCGCTTGCCATGAGCTAACAAGCCCCGCTTGCGCGACGTCAATTGACGCCGTTCGCGGCGAACGTCTTCCTGGCTTCGGGCGTGGTCAGAAACTTGATGAAGGCTTGCGCCGTGCTGCGCTGCGCAGTGCCCGTCATGAGCACGGCGGTGTAGGTGAGATAGGTCTGCAGATCGCCCGGTAGCGCGCCGAGCAGCTTGATGCCGGGCGTGGTGGCGATGAGCGGCATCGTGCCCGCCACGAAGTCGTTGCCCCTGCCCTGCAGCACGGGATCGAAGATGCCGTTGGGCGACGTGCGCACGATCCGCGATTCGAGCGTTCCGGCGACGCCCAATGTCTCGAGCGCCTTGGCGAACGTGTTGCCCGAGACGACTTTGTTGAACACCAGGAGATCCGCGCCGAGCAACGTGTCCTTGAGCTTTTGCGGCGTCGAGATGTCATAAGCCGGGCTGCTGCTGCGGTTGCCCAGGCCGACACCGACGCGCCCGACGATCGGCGTGTCGCCCGCGACCACCTTGCCCTCGCGCGCCAGCTCCGCGACAAAATCCGGCTGGACGATGACGACATCCGCGGATTCGCCGCCTTCGATCCTCTGCTTCACGGCAGGGGATGGGTCGAATACCAACGTCACCGAATTGCGCGTTTCCTGACGGAACAGATCGGCGACCTTCGTCAACGCGGGCTGCAGGGGACTGTCGCTCAAGACCTTGACGTCGCCAGCGCAGGCCGTGCCGGCGCACGCCGCAATGGGAATGGCAATGGCAATGATGACGCTGACAATGTTGCGGTTGCGGGCGGAGGGCATGGAATGGGATCTCCAATGCTTTCGCGCAGGGGACGCGGACCCCGGAAACGACCATGTCGAGCGTGATCGCCACGCGATGCGGCCGGTTAGACCTGACCGGCCCGCCGCGGTTTCGATTCGAGTGTAACCAGAGTTTTCCCGCGGCATCGTGGGCGACGGCGTCGCGTCCCTGCCGTCCATGCCATGCGCGGCAACGCGTCCGCCGGATGCGCCGGCGACCTCAGACTACGCGTGACACGCGGCGCAGGTCCAGAAGGCGAGCGTCGACACTTCCGGGCGCAGCGCCGCCCATCCCAACGCCTCGCCCAGCAGGATGACGATTGCCAGCACCAGCGTGGCTACCGCGCGCCGCGACCCGTCGGCATGGGGGCCGCGAGCGCGTTGCCATACGCGCCCGCGCTGCGCCACATCGGCGCGGGCGGCCGTTGGCGACGCCGTCGTCACGCCGGCGCCCCCAGCGTCTCGAGGTCCTTGTGGCTCCCCTCGAACTCGGGAAAACGCCAGACGATCACGGCGATCAGGAACATCGGGATCGACAGGATCGCGATGTAGGCACTGAAGCCGAGGCCCGCCATCGCAACCGGCACGAGGAAGACGTTGAGCGAGATCGCGATGCGGCACCAGGCATTGCAGACGCCTTGCGAGCGTCCGCGCAGGTGCGTCGGGAAGAGCTCGCTCGACCACACCCACACCAGCACCGCGATGCCGAGCCAGGTCGCATAGCTCAGGGCGTAGAAGCCGATCACCAGGAATGTCGCGCTGCGCTGCGCGTACACCGACATCAGCAGCGCGATGACACCGTACGGAATGACCGACAGGTAGCAGAGCTTGCGGCGTCCGATGCGGTCGATCAGGAACGCGCTGGTGATCACGCCCAGCAGCGCCGTGATCCAGATCGTGGCGCTGAAGAAAAGCGACGCGTTGGTCGACAGCGCGCCGACGGTGTTGAGCACGAGCGGCGCCGCCACCGTCGAGATCGACCCGGAAAAGCAGTTGAGCGTGAACACTAGCGACACCAGCACCAGGCGGCGGATGTAGCCCGAGCTGAACAGCTCGCCATACGAACCGGTGCGACGCGACTTGGTCGATGCGATCGCCGGATCCGCCTCGATCCCGAATGCCGCGAACGCCGCGCGCGCCTCGTCGACGCGGCCGCGCGCCAGCAGCCAGCGCGGGCTTTCCGGCAAGCCCTGGCGGCCGATCAGGATCAGCAGCGCGGGGACCGCCGCGAGGCCGAGCATCCATCGCCACGCCGTGTCGCCGAAATACGCGATGAGCGGAATCGCCAGCAGCGTCGACGTCAGCGCGCCCAGGATCCACATCATGTTGAGCAGCGAGCCCAGCACCGCGCCGCGCTGCCTGGCCGGCGCGATTTCGGCGAGGTAGGCGGTGCTGGTCGGAATGTCCATTCCCACCCCTACGCCGACCAGGATGCGCATGATGAAGAGCTGCGTGATGTTGTTGACGAACGCCGACGCGATGGCGAACACCACGAAGAAGAACAGGTTGATGACGAAGATCGAGCGCCGGCCCACGCGATCCGACAGGTCGCCGAACACCAGCAGCCCGACCACGGCGCCCATGAATGTCGACGCGGCGAGCAGGCCCACTTCCTGCGGGGTCATCGCGAACTGCTTGCGCAGCAGGATGACCGCCGCTCCCATCACCAGCAGGTCGTAGCCGTCGATGAATTCGCCGAAGGCGATCAGCCCGGCGGCATAGCGCTGTCGGCGCGACAGCGGACGCGTGTTGAGCGCGTCGATCGCGGCGTTGGTGTGCGACGTGTCCTGCACGGTGGCCTCCTGGTGGCAGATGTTCCCGGCTCCGCTCCCGTTCCTGGGGCGACGACTTGTTTGGCGGCGATGGTAACGTTAGCATTGTCGGCATGTCAACGCCGCGCCAGGCCAGGGACGACCGTCTGCAACGCGTGCCGGGACGCGCACAGCGGCCTGCGCGAATGGCGGACGTGGCGCGCCTCGCGGGCGTGTCGGTGATCACGGTCTCGCGCGTGCTGCGCGAGCCCGAGCGCGTCGCCGATGCGACGCGCACCAAGGTCATGAGCGCCGTGAAAGCGGTCGGCTACGTGCCGAACCTCGTCGCCCGCAGCCTCAAGTCGCGCCGCTCCGGCATCGTCGCCGCCGTGATCCCCAGCGTCGCGCATTCGATCGTGGCGGAAGTGACGCGCGGCATGAACGCCGTGCTCAAGGAACAGGGCCTGCACCTGCTTTTGGGCGACAGCGGCTTCTCCCCGCAGGAGGAAGAGGAGCTGGTGGCCGCCTTTCTGGCACGCCGCTGCGACGCGATCTACCTGACGGGCACCACCCACACGCGCAACACCTGCCGGATGCTCGAAGCCGCGCGGATTCCGGTGGTGGAGGCGGGCGCGCTCGCCGAGCACCCCATCGACATGACGGTCGGCTACTCGAATCGCGATGCCGCGCGCGCGATCACACAGGCGCTGATCGACCGCGGCCGGCGGCGCATCGCGTACGTCGGCCAGTCCGGGCGCGACATCGTCGACCGCGTGCGCGATCGTCATGCCGGCTATTGCGACGCGTTGCAAGCCAATGGCCTCCCGGTCACCCGGTCGGCGCAGGCCGAGGTTGAACTGAGCTTTCGCGGTGGCGCGGCGGGCCTTGCCACCCTCATCGCGCAGCGCGGCGGCATCGACGCGGTGTTCTGCACCAGCGACGTCATCGCGGTTGGCGTGTTGTTCGAATGCCAGCGGCGCCGGATCGCCGTGCCGGACACGCTGGCGATCACGGGCATGGACGACCAGGAGATCGTGTCGCAATGCGTGCCGGCCATCAGCACGGTGCGCATGCCGCGCTTCGAGATGGGCCGGCGCGCCGCGCAGATGCTCTGCGACCGCATGGCCGGACGCGCGGTCGCCAGCGCGATCGTCGACCTGGGTTTCAGCATCGTGTTACGGGAAACGACCTGAATGACTCCGCAAAACGACGACGTGAGGCGCATCGGCGATACGCTGGACATCCTCGGCGAATCGGCTGTCTGGTGCGCCATGACGCAACGCCTGTATTGGACCGACATCCGCGCGCCCGCGCTGCGGCGCTTCGACCTCGCAACGGGCGACATCCGCACCTGGTCGATGCCCGATCTGTGCGCGGCGGTGATCATGTCCACCGATCACCGTCTGGTGCTGTCGATGCGCACCGGCCTCTTCCTGTTCGACCCCGTCGCCGAAGCGATGCAGCGGTGGTTCGCACCCGAGCCGGAATCGCTCGGCAATCGGCTCAACGAGAGCAAGTGCGACCGCGAGGGCCGGTTGTGGATCGGCACGATGCGCGACTATGGCCTCGCGACCACTGGCGCGTTGTATCGCATCGACCGCGCGCTGAACTGCAAGCGAGTCCTGCACGACATCACGGTTCCCAACGCGACCTGCTGGAGTCCGGACAACCGCACGATGTACTTTGCGGACACGCCGGACGGCCGCATTCGCGCGTACGAATTCGACGCCGAGACGGGATCGCTGGGTCCCATGCGCGTGCTGAATGCGAACGGCCTGCCGGGCCGGCCCGACGGCGCGACCGTCGATTCGGCCGGAGGCGTGTGGAACGCGCGGTACGACGGCAGTTGCGTCGCACGCATTGCGCCGGATGGCAGAGTCGACCGGATCATCGAACTGCCGGCCAGTCGCGTGACGTCGTGCGCGCTGGGTGGCCCCGACCTGCGCACGCTCTTCATCACCACGGCGCGCCAGAAGCTTTCCCCCGCGGAGCTTGCCGCTCAGCCCGCGGCCGGCGGCCTCTTCGCGGTCGACGTCGACGTGGCCGGATTGCCCGAGCCCAGGTTCAAGTTGCCGTCGTAGAGGTGGCGCCCGCCATTCACCTGCAGGTCGGCGCCGGTGATGAAGCTGCCCGCCTGCGAGCACAGCAGCAGCGCGGCGCCGGCAATCTCGTCCGGCGTGCCGGCGCGGCCCATCGGGCTGGAATTGCGCTCGATGTCAGCCCATGCGTCGGCATCCTCGCGGCGCCAGCGATTGCGTTCCGTCGCGATCAGACCCGGCGACAAATTGTTGATCGTCACGCCGAACGGCGCGTATTGCCGCGCGACGTTGATCGCCAGGTTGTGCTGGGCGCATTTGAGTGCCGCATACACCGACAACGCGAACTCCGGCGTCGTCTCGTTGATGCTGCCGATGGTGACCACGCGGCCGAAGCCGCGCTGCTTCATCGCCGGCAGCGCGGCCTGCAGCAACTCGATGGTCGCCTTGAAGTTGATCTGGATCTGGCGCTCCGTCTGCTCGGGGGTCACCTGCTCGAACGGCGTGCGGTACTGGATCGACGCGCAGACCACCAGCACGTCGACGCCGCCGAGTGCCTTGGACGCCTCGGCGAGCGTGCGCGTGCCCTCTCCCGGCTTGCCGAAGTCGGCTTCGACGACGGCGCAACGGCGCCCGCGCTGGCGCACCAGCGCTGCCAACTCGTTGGCCGCCTCCGGCTTGCCGAACGCGTCGTCGGCCGCCTGCGAATGATGGATCGCAATGTCGGCTCCCGCGTCGGCGAACGCCAGCGCGATGGCGCGGCCGATGCTGACGCTGCCGCCGGTGACCAGCGCGCGCCGGCCGGTCATCGAGAAGCGCGCTGCGACGGTGGCTGAAGGCGCTGCGACTGGCGTTGCGGATTCGTTCATGGCGATGCCGTGCGACTCGACGCGCGGGTGTCAGGGAGCGTGCATGATAGCGAGGTCTCCGGGCTTCGCATATTCGGGCCGAATCGGATATCCATGACCGCCACTCCCACCATTCGTGACGTGCGTGTCTCGCTGATCGAGGTACCGCTGGCGAAGCCGATCGTGGTGCCGATCGGCACGCTGACCGTGCGTCGCTGCCTGGTGGTCACCGTGGAGCTCGACGACGGCGGGCTGGGCTTCGGCGAGATCTGGGCCAATTTTCCGCCGTGGGGTTGCCACGACCGCGTCGAAATCGTGCGCCGGATCATCCGACCCGCGCTGCGTGGCGAAGCCCTCGACGATCCCGCACGGCTCCACGATCGCCTCGCGGCGGCCATGCGGCCGCTCGCCAACCAATGGGGAGCGCCCGGACCGTTTCAACAGGCGCTCGCGGGCGTCGACATCGCCTTGTGGGACGCTCGCGCGCGCTGGCTCGGCAACGCGCTGTGCGATGTCATCGCGCACGCGGTCGCGCCCCGCGCGGTCGCCGTCTACGCCACCAACTTGCCGATCGGCGAACCGGAGACGATTCGCGACGTGATGCGCGCGGGACATACACGCTTCAAGGTGCGCCTGCCGTTGGATCGCAAGATCGCCACCGAGGGACTGCGCGCATGGCGCGCGGCCGCGGGCGAGCACGCGCTGATGGCGGACGCGACCCAGGGATACACGCTCGAACGGCTGCTTCCCATGCTGCCCGATCTCGTCGATGCGCGGCTGACGTGGCTCGAGGAACCGTTCCCGGTGGACGATACGGCGGCCTATCGCGGCTGGAAGGACGTGGCCGGCCGGCCGCCCACCGCCATGGGCGAAAACAGCTACGGGACCGATGGGTTCGACCGGCTGCTGGCCGATTGCGATCCCGACATCGTGCAGCCCGACATCACCAAGACCGGCGGCATCACGCGCGGCCGCCTGATCTGCGAGCGCATGCTCAGCGCCGGCAAGCCGGTGTGCCTGCACATGTACGGCGGTCCCGTCGGCCTCTATGCCAGCGCGCACCTGATGGCGGCGATTGCCGGCACGATGTGGCTCGAGATGGAAGCCACGCCGAATCCGATCTTCGCCCGGCTCCTGAATGCGCCGCCGGTCGTCGCCGGCGGCGCGCTCGTGTTGCCGGATGCACCGGGCATCGGCGTGGCGCTCGACGTCGGCGCCATCCGCGCGGGCGACGTCACGGATCCCTAGCGCCGCGCGCGATCCCGGCGCGTGCACGCTCCCGGCGCCGCGAAGTAGAATCCAACGCCCGCCGACGAGCAGGCGTCCCGAACAGGAGGCACCGATGTCCTACCCGCATCGCCTGGTGTGTTTTGGCGTTGTCCTGGCCGCGTGCGTGTTGGCACCGGTGACGGCGGCGCAAGGCACATACCCGGCCAGGACGATCAAGATCATTGCGCCGGTGCAGCCGGGCGGCGGTGTCGACCTCGTGGCGCGCACCATCGGCGAGCGCCTGACGAAGGCACTGGGTCAGCCTGTCATCGTCGAAAACCAGAGCGGCGGCGGCGGCATCGTCGGCTCGCAGCTCACCGCGCGCGCGGCGCCGGACGGCTACACGCTGATGGTGGGTTACGTCGGCACGCACGGCACCAATCCCGCGGTGCGCAAGCTGCCCTACGACGCGGTCAAGGACTTCACGCCGATCGCCATGGTGGGTGGCACGCCCAACGTGCTGGTGGTCCCGCCGTCGGTGCCGGCGACCACGCTCGCCGAGTTCATCGCCTACGCGAAGGCGAACAAGGGCAAGCTCGCGTACGGTTCGTCGGGTCCCGGCACGCTGACCCATCTGGCGATGGAACAGCTCAAGGTCGCGGCCGACATCGACATGCAGCACGTGCCGTACCGCGGCATCGGGCCGGCCATCGTCGACATCCTCGGCGGACAGACACAAGCGCTGTTTCCGGGCCTCGCCGCGGCGCTGCCGCACATCAAGGCCGGCAAGATGCGCGCGCTTGCGATCACCGGGTCCAAGCGGCACCCATTGCTGCCGGACGTGCCGACGTTCGAGGAGCTCGGCTACAAGGGATTCGACGGCGTGCAGTGGTACGGCATCGTCGGACCCGCGAACATGCCGCCGGCGATCGTCGCGACGCTCAACAAGGCGATCAACGACGCGCTTGCCGACCCATCCCTGCGCGAGCGGCTGTCCGGCGAGGCGCTGGAGCCCATGCCCATGACGCCCGAACAATTCGGGCAATACATGAAGGACGATATCGCGAAGTGGTCCAAGGTCGCCAGGGACCGCAACATCGTGCTCACGGACTGAGATGGCGCGCAACGCCACCGTCGCCGCGGACCTCGACGCGCCACCGGTCACGCGCATTCTCGCCGCCTTCGCGAGCGCGCACCCGTCGCGCGGCTGGAGCGACGCCGTCGAGCGCGAAGCGCATCGCACGTTCCTCAACTGGGTGGGATGCGCGATCGGCGCCGCGCGACATCCGACGCTGGAGGCGGCGCTGGCCGCGATGCAGGAGCTTGCGCCCGCGCCGCAGGCGTCGATCCTCGGCCGTGGCGAGCGCGTCGACATGGCCAGCGCCGCACTGCTCAACGGCATCGCGTCGCACACCTTCGATTTCGACGACACGCATCTCAAGACGATCATCCATCCCGCGGGTCCGGTGGCATCGGCTGCGCTGGCGCTGGCCGAACACCTCGGCAGCAGCGGCCGCGAGCTGATCGACTCACTGGTGCTCGGCATCGATGTCGCCTGCCGCGTCGGCAATACGATCTACCCGGAACACTACGACCGCGGCTGGCACATCACCGGCACGACCGGGATGCTGGGCGCGGCCGCCGCCTGCGCGCGGCTGCTCCGCCTCGACGCCGAACGCTCGACGATGGCGCTCGGCATCGCCGCATCGCAACCGGTGGGCGTGCGCGAGCAGTTCGGCTCCATGACCAAGCCATTCCATCCGGGGGCGGCCGCGCGTGCGGGGCTCACGGCCGCGCTGATGGCCAAGCACGGATACACGTCGTCGCCACGCGCGATCGAGGCGCCGCGCGGCCTTGCGCAGACTTTTTCGACCAAGTGCGACTGGAACGAGATCAGCGACGCGCTCGGCGAGCGGTTCGAGATTTCCTTCAATGCATACAAGCCGTTCGCCTGCGGCATCGTCATCCACCCGGCGATCGACGGCTGCGTGCAGCTGCGCGATGCGCACCGGCTGCGAACCGACACGGTCGCGCGGATCGACCTGAAGGTGCACCCGCTGGTCCTCGAGCTCACCGGCAAGCGCACGCCATCCACGGGGCTCGAGGCGAAGTTCAGCGTTTACCACGCCTGCGCAGCGGCAATTGTGGCCGGACGCGCCGGCGAGGCCGAATTCGAGGATGCCTTCGTGCGGCGTCCCGATGTCGTCGCGCTGCGTGATCGCGTTCGCGCCACGGCGGACGATGCCATCGACGAAGACGCCGCCGACATCACCATCTCGCTCGTCGACGGCCGCACGCTGCACCGCTTCGTGCCCCACGCGATCGGCAGCCTCGAGCGGCCGATGGGCGACGCGGATCTCGCGCGCAAGTTCCACGACCTGGTCGATCCGGTACTGGGCGCCGGGCCCGCGCAGGCGCTTCTGGGCAGTCTCGGTTCGATCGCGGATGCGCCCGACCTGCGTTCGCTGATCGCGAAAGCGACGACCGACGCGCGCCGGGGTGCGCAATCACGCGTGATCTCGGGTGTCTAGCGTCGGGCTCGCCGTGCCACCGTGCATCGAAAGGGATCGATGACAAGCGTGCGCCAGGCCGCGTTCGCAGGATGGCTCATCGTGGCGGGGCCCGCCGCGCACGCGGGCGAACCGCTCGCGACCGACGACGCGGCCATCGTCGCGCCGAAGACCTGCCAGCTCGAGGTCTGGGCACGCGCGCTGCACGACGGTCGTGAATACTGGGCGCAGCCCGCGTGCAACTTCACCGGCAATGTCGAGTTCGACGTCGCGGGCGCGCGCGAGCGACCGGATGCAGGCGATTCCTCCAGCCTGCTGCAGCTGCAAGCCAAGTCCGTGCTGTTCACCAGCCCCGATAACGTCTGGTCAATCGGCGTGGTCGGCGGCGCCTCGCGGGACACCGGGGCGCCGCGTGGCCGCTCGGCGTTCCAGAGTTACTACGCCAAGGCGCTCGCATCGTGGTATCCGCGGGACGGACTGGAGCTGGACTTCAATCTCGGAGCGAGCAACAGCTACGGTCTCGGCACGTTCGCGCTTGCCGGTGCAGCCGTCGAGTACGCGGTCGTGCCGAGCGTGCAGTTGCTGGCGGAGGCCTATCGCGACGAGCCGGGACGCGGCAAATACCAGGTGGGCGTGCGGTGGATCGTCGTTCCGGATCGCTTCGAGACCTACATCAGCTATGGCGATCGGATCGGCGGCTCGCCGTCACAGTGGGCCGTGATCGCGGGCATCCGCCTGCAGTCGCCCGCCTTCCTGCCCTGAACGCCGGCATGGCCGCCGCACGTGCTCGTGTTGGCCCTCAGGTCGCACGGCGGGTGGCGCGCCGGCGCCGCCACATGACGTACGGGACGATGGTGAATGCGGCGACCACCAGGTAGATGAGCACGGTCGCGTTGAGCTCGGCGGGTGCATGGTTGAGCGTGACCACCAGCAGCGCGAGCCCGGGGTTGCGCGCAGCGCTCGAGATCGCCACCGCCGTCCGCATCGACTCGGAAGGGCCTCCCAGCAGGTGGCCCGCAGTCAATGCCAGGACCGTCACCACAATGATCGCGACGATGAGGCGCAGCCCGGCATCGACGATGAACTGCCACGCGCTGAAGATCGCCAGTACCGTGAGCAGCATGAGGAGCCACTTCGCGATGCGGGCCAGCCCGGGTTCCACGCGGGTGGCATACGCCGGCAGGAAGCGGCGGAACGCCATGCCGAGCGACAACGGCAGCAATTGCGCGATGAACACCTGCCGGGCGACGGGCCCGGGCTCGATGCTGGCCTGACCTGCGTAAACCACGCCGAATGCAAATATCGACAGCGGCATTGACACGACCGCGGCAATGGCGACCAAAATCTGCAGCGCGGGCGCGAATGCGGGATGTCCGCCGGCGTCCAGCGATCGGCGCAACGCGACGGGCGCGCCCGGCGACACGGCCATCAGCATGATGCCGATGTCGGCTGCACGCGGCAGGCCGAGCGCATGGGTAACGACGAACGCCAGCGCCGGCACCGCGATCAGCACCGCGAACAGCCCTTTCGCGAGCGAACCCGATTGACGCCAGATTCCGCGGAATTCGCGGATTTCGAGGTGGCATCCGAGGCTCAGCATGACCGTGAAGACCGTCGCCGCCGCGGCGATCGCAAGCAATTCCTGGGGAATGCCGCCACCGAGCTGCATGGGCCGACGGTCGCGCCAGCGTTACGCGCGGTCGATCGCGCGCCGCGCGCGGCCCGCGCCCGACGAACCGCCGAGGCCCTGCATGTCCGGCAGGCGCGCGAGCGCGCGATCCTCGGGAATGCTGTAGAGCGTGTCCAGCATGTGGTCCAGGCACGCGCGCTCGGCATCCAGCGACGGCCGGCGGTGCTTCGGCAGCGAAGCGTGGAGGTCGTCGAGCATGGCGCGCAGTCGACGCGCGATCTGCACGTTGCCGGCGCCGCAATTGCGGATCTCGTTGCACGAGATGCGGATGAAGTCCTCCCAGTTCGGCGTGCAAAAGATGACGCGCAGATTGCCGCCGTCATCGGCGATGCCTTCGCCGTGCAGCTCCCGCTTGCCCACCTCCCGCAGCAGCCGGTGCACCTGATCGATGGCCAGCACGCCGGTGGTCGGGTCGTTGATCGCCGGCGACAGCGCCTTGAGGCCGATGTCGACGAGCATGCGGAAGGCGAATATCGGGTCCTGCTCCAGAGTACGCTCGGAGCCGAACGCCACCGATGCAACGAGCTTGCGATCGTCCACCCTGCCCGCCTCTCCATAGAGCGCGAACAGCGGCTCGTCGAATGCGATGAAGTCGCCGACCTGCGGGATGAACTCGATCACGCCGCCCGCTCGCTTGGCTTCGAAGATCAACGTCTCGAGATCGATCGCGAGCACGACCTCAGGCGGACCGCGATGGCGCACGTAGCGCACCGGCTCCCCGAGGCGCGCATCGATGGGCACGTCCGGATCGAGCTCCTCGCTTGCCATCTTCGGGTAGACGAACTCGATCACCTTCAGCCCCTCGTCGCCGACGCGGCCCAGGATCGTCACCGGGCGCAAAAGGCGCGCCGCATAGTCGATCAGGAAGAGGAACATGGCGATGCTCGAGATCCCGAGCACTGCGATCAGCAGGGCGATGAGCTCCTGGACCGTTTCCTCCAGGCGATTCAGCGCCATCACGGTAAACAACAAGGTAAACACGAACAGGCCGACGCTGTAGCGGACGACGTTATCGCGCAGCAGCGTCGTGGCGATGATCCGCGGCGTGAGCTGGCCGCCGGCGATCTGGATCGCCACCAGCAGCGAGCCGAAGGTGAACACCATGAACGACAGCGTGAGCGTGATCACCGTCTGGTACAGCCCCTGCGCCCCCGAGATGCCGAGACCCGCGATGCGCCAGCCGAGCCATCCATCGAGCGCGCGGAGCGGAGGCGTTATCGCCAGCACCAGCACGATGGCAACGAACGGAATCACCCACAGCGCGGATTTGGCATAGCTCGTGGCGCGATACAGCCGGGGCCACAGAAGCCTTGATTTGAAGAAATTCTCCGCGCGCCGGAAGTGCATATTGGCGCGGCCGGCAACGCCATCGGCCAGGCGCGAACGCCCGGAGCGGTCGGGACTTGGGTCTTTAGCCATGTGTTCTCCGAATTGCGCGCTATGATGCCGCAGGCCG